>NZ_JBNCLC010000006.1:0-352819 GCF_049844475.1 Micromonospora sp. DT47
CAGGCTTCACGAGCGGGGGGCTCGCGGCGCCGGGACCATGTGTAACGACCGCCGGCCCACCATCATTCCGGGGCCCGACCGGCCAGACCGGCGGGGGCTTACTACTGCGGTCGTACAGAGAATGTAACGACCCCGGCCCCCCGACGATTCCGCCGCCAGCGTGCCACCGGTCACGGGACACGGCCGACACCAACCCCCAACCGGAACACCCGGACCGCGGTCACGCCCGACCCTCGACCACACCCCGGACCGACCCGACCGCACGACGCGAACCCCCCACCGAACCGGACACCGGACACACGACCCACCCGACCTGACCCACCCACCCGGCCACCGTGATCCCGACCGGGCTCCGCTCGCCGGGGTCGGTCCGGGCACTGCGCGAACTCGTCAGGATGCCAGCCACGGTGCGACGCACCGGACAACGCTCAGCCGCGCACGGACGTCACCGACGACGATCGCCTGTCGCCCGGGGACGACGGCTCGGCCGCCCTGGTCGCGGGCGGACCGGCCCTGACCCGGGCCGCGACCGGCATCCGGCACGACCTGTCCACCCTGCCGGAGCCGCCGAGGCTGCCCAGCGGCTGGTCGTGGCGCCGCGCCGGCTGGGACGACGACCTGGCCGCGGGTCTCGCCGCCGCGTACGGTCCGGGGCACCCGGACGGGTCGTGGCAGCCTTCTGACACCACCCAGATCCGCGCCATGTTCGACCACGCGGACCCGGTGCCACCGCTGGCGGGCGCCTCGGCCCGGGTCACCGGCCCGGACGGGCGCAGCGCCGGCCACGTCCTGTGCGCCGGACCGGTGCCGTGGACCGACGACGGCTGCGGCTGGATCCTCAACTTGGGCGTGGCGCCGGCGGCGCAGCGCCAGGGGCTGGGGCGCGCCCTGCTCGCCCACGCCCTGCGGGGCTCCCGGGAGGCAGGCCTGCCCAGCCTCGGTCTGGAGGTCGCCGACGGCAATCCCGCCCGGCGGATGTACGACGCCGCCGGCTTCCGGCAGGTGACCCGGGTGTTCGCGGTGCAGATGCCGCCTCGTACCGGGTGAGCGGGCCGGCACGGCCGGACCGGACCTGGGTCCGACGGATCGTTCAGCTGACCCGCTGGGCCCCACGGCCCGCCGCCACGTCGTGCAGCAGGCGCTCGATCCGGTCCACCCCCGCCCGCAGGGACATCTCCCGCAGGTAGGTCTCCCGACCCCGCCGTCCCATCTCCGACCGGGCCGCGGCCGGGATGGTGGACGCCAGCCAGAACCGGTCGGCCAGCGTGGCCCAGTCCTCGGGTGGGCAGGACAGGCCGGCCCGGGCCCGTTCCACCAGCTCGACGGTGTCGCCGCCCGCGGCCGCGATCACCGGTGAGGCGCAGGCGAGCGCGGCCTGCAGCTTTCCCGGGACGCTGCCCCGCAACTCCGGCAGGTTGCGCAGCATCACCAGCTGGTAGTCGGCGGCGGCGTACAGATCGGGCATGTCGACCGGCGACCGGCGCTCCACGAAGCGCACGTTCTCCGCGCGCAGCTCGGCGGCGAGCCCCCGCACCCGCCGCTCCTCCGCGCCCGAGCCGACCAGCACCAGGTCCATCCGGTCGTCGAGGGCCGCCGCCGCGCGGACCGCGGTCTCCAGCCCTTGCCGTACGCCGATCGTCCCCGCGTGCATCACCACGCACCGGCCGTCGCGCCGGATCATCCCCTGCGCGGCCCGACTCGGCCGCACCGGCTGGAAGATCCGCTCGTCGGTCCAGTTGAGCACCACCCGCACCCGCTCCGGTTGCACGCCGTCGGCGAGCACCAGGTCCCGCATGGACGGTGCGGTGACCGCGACCGCGTCGGCCTCCCGGTGCACCCGGCGCATGGTGGTGGCCATCCGTCCCGGCCAGCCCCGCCGTTCGGCGCCCTCGCCCTCCCGTTCCTCCTCGGCCCAGAGGTCCTGCACGTGCAGCACCGTCGGCACCTGACCGAGCAGCCGCAACAGCCCGGCGGTGGCGAAGGTCGTGGCGGGGAGCTGGAAGACGTACAGCACGTCCACATCGGCCAGGTAGCGGCGCCCGACCATGGCGGCGCTACCGGCGAACGACAGGTAGCTGGCCATCCGGGCGCCGGTCGAGCCGTCGCCGCCGGCGTAGCGCGGCACCCGGCGCACGGTCAGCCGCTCGCTGCGGGTCAGGTGCCGCCACCGCTGCCGCCAGCCCGGGTACACGTGCCCGCCGGGATAGTCCGGGAAGCCGGTCAGCACCCGTACCTCGTGGCCGCGCCGGGCCAGCTCCTCGGCGAGGCTGCCGGGGATGAAGGCCGGTTCCGGCGGGAAGTGGTACGACAGGATGCCGATCCTCATCGGCGTGTCCCCGTCGCGTACCGGAAGATCGGCGCGGCACCGGGGCGGCCGGCACCGGTGGCCGCATAGGATGCCGGCATCCCCTTCGCGTCCGGCCGCGACCGCCGGAGCACTGCCGTCGCAGCACCCACTCCCGCGACCCCGACGACGAAAGGGACCGCGATGGTCAACCGGTTGCTGATCGTGTGCCACGCCAACATGTGCCGGTCACCCATGGCCGAGTACATCGCCCGGCACCTGCTCGGCGATCGGCCGATCACGGTGGCCAGCGCGGGCACCCATGCCCTGGAGGGCCGCCCGATGCACCCGTACGCGGCCGAGATCGCGGCGGAGACCGGTGCCGACCCGTCCACCTTCATCAGCCGGGAGTTGCGGCCGGACCACCTCACCGAAGCCACCCTGGTGCTGACCGCGACCCGCCGCCAGCGCTCGATGTGCACGGCGCTCGCCCCGGGCGCGTTGCACCGGACCTTCACGCTGCGCCAGTTCGGGCGGCTGGCGGCGGCGGCCGACCCGCTGCCGGAGCCGGTCGACGCGCCGCTGCGGGACGCGGTGCGGGCGGCCGCCCGCGCCCGGGGGCGGCTGCAACCCGCCGCCCCCGACGCGGACGACCTGCGTGATCCCGTCGGTGGCACCCCCGCCGACTTCCGGCGCTGCGCCGAGGAGATCGAGCGGTCGATGCGACCGGTGCTGGCACTCATCGGGGCAACCGGCTGAGTTCCTGCGTCCGGTCCCCGGCGCCGCTGACCCCACCGGACTCGCCGCGGTGCGCGGCCGGAGCCCGCTCGGCGGGGACCAACGGCTTCGTGGTGGCGGCGATCCGGTACGCCTCGTACTGGTAGGCGTCGGCCTTGGTCACCTTGGTCATGTTGAGCACGCAGCCGAGCACCCGTACCGAGACCGAGTGCAACGACCGGGCCGCCGCGGCCACCTTGGTCCGCGAGGTCTTGCCCTGCTGGGTGATCAGGAGGGCGCCGTCGGCCTGCACGGCCACCACCACGCCGTCGGTGACGGCGAGCAGCGGGGCGGTGTCGATGATCACGATGTCGGCCGACTCCCGCAGCGCGAGCAGCAGGTCCGCCATCGCCTTGGAACCGAGCAGCTCGCTCGGGTTCGGCGGGGCCGAGCCGCTCGGGAGCACCAGCAGGGACTTGTCGCCCCAGCGCTGCACCACGTCGCCGACCTGCACGTCGCCGACCAGCACGTCGGTGAGGCCCACGCCGCCGTCGAGCCCGAGGTAGTCGGCGACCTTCGGCCGGCGCAGGTCGGCGTCGACCACCAGCACCCGCCAGCCCGCCTCGGCCAGGGCGATCCCCAGGTTGCAGGAGAGCGTGGTCTTCCCCTCGCCCTGCAACGCGCTGGTGACCGCGATGACCCGGGCCGGCTCGTGCACGTCCACGAAACGCAGGTTGGTGCGCAGCTTCCGGACCGCCTCGGCGCGCGCCGAGTTGGCCGCCTCCCCGACGATCAGCGGGGCGCTCCGCGCGCCGGACTCGAAGGGGATCTCGCCGAGCAGCGCGCTGCCGGTCACCCGTTGCAGGCCGGCGGCGTCCCGCAGCCGGACGTCCAACATGCCCCGGAGCACGGCCAGCGCCATGCCGAGCAGCAGCCCGACCAGGCCGCCGACGACCAGGTTGCGGGTCGGCTGCGGGGCGACCGGGTGGGAACTCACCCGGGGGCCGCCGACCACCTCGATCTTGATGGGTGAGGCCTTACCGTCGCCGGTCGTCTCGACATTCTCCACCAGTTCGACGAACTTCGCCGAGAGCGTCTCGGTGACCTTCAGCGCCCGGGTCTGGTCGGTGTCGGTGACGGTGGCACGCAGCAGGACGGTCCCGGTCTCGGTCGAGGTGCTGACCCGGCGCTGCACGTCGCCGGCGGTGAGCCCCACCGCGTTGTCGGCGACCACGCTCTGCGCCAGGCGGTCGCTGCGGAGCAGGTCGGCGTACGACTTGACGCGCTGCTGGAGGAAGAGACTGCCCTGGTACGCGTCGGTAACCCCCTGGCTCGGGGTGGTCACGAAGAAGGTCACCGAAGCCACGTAGCGGGGTGCCGTGCGGACGGTGATCAGCGCCGCCGAACCGACCGCCACCATGAGCGTGACCAGAACGATCCACCAGTGTCGGCGGACCAGGCGCAGGGCGGTGCGAACGTCCATCACGCCCTCCGTTCCGCCGAGGCGGCTAGCCGGTGAAACTGCACGAAATCCCCCTAGAATTCGCAGACAACATGTCAGGATCTAATCGGCGCATCCATGTAGTGAAGTGACCAAACGAATGTAGACGACCGAAGTTCTCAGTAGAGGCTGATTCGTCCCAATCACGGAACAAACCGCAGAAGACACCCATGGATCAGGCAGGCGCCGTCCGACCGCCGGCTGGCCGCCGAGGCGCACACCCCCACCGAGATCTGCTCTGCGAGGGGGCGCGGCTGACCGCGCTGCCCAGCTCCCGCTGATCGGGGCTCCTGCGGCCAGCCCGCGCACCCCCGACCGGCGGGGGTGCGCGGTGGTACGGACGTTCAGCGCCGCCGCTCGGCCGCGCGTTCCTCCTCGGTCTCCTCGGTCTCGTGCAGCGCCTCGCTGAACGGCTCGGTCAGGTCGTCGCCCGGCACCGCCACCGCCTCGGCCCGGTCCCGCTCGTCCGCCCGGCCGCCCGCCGGGGGCTCGGGGGCGGTCGCCTCGCCCGCGAAGCCGTACTCGTTCGGCTCGTCGTGCCTGCCCATGGCCTATCCTCCCGTTATTTACCGTTTGTCGCTCTGCCGCTGACGGTAGACGGTGGTCGTCCTACCCGCAGCCCGGCGATGACAGTCGTCGGCGGGACCGGGCGGGCGGAGCTCAGTGCGGCCCAGAGCAGCCGACGCAGCACGATGATCGCGGCCGCGGTCGCCAGCGCGGTCCAACCGGGCCCGGAGGTGAGCCGCAGCAGTCCGACGGCGACCAGCAGGTCCAGTAGCACCCGCAACGCCATACGCCAGGAACCACCAGTGCACAGCACGGTGGCGCCCGCCAGCAGTGCCGCCCCGGTCACCAGGACGGCGAGCACCTCGGTCACCCGCGCTCCTCCGCGGTGGCGGCCCCGGCGTCGCGTACCTGCTGCTGCTCCTGGGCGATCTCCCGGCGCAGGAAGAAATTCAGCCCGGTCCGGATGGTGGCGATGGCCGCCAGCTGCCCGATCTGGGCGAACGTCGGGGACACCGCGGTACGCAGGATGTCCGCGGCGAGCTGGAACTCCACCCCGAGGGTGAGGAACCGGCCGAGGGAGAGCCGGATCGGGGTGAAGACGGCGGCGCTGCGGTGTCGCAGTCCCTCGACGACGAACCGCAGCGCCGCCCAGAGCGCGCCGACGAAGATGACCGCCGCGCCGGCGATCTCCACCACGACGACCGCCACCCGGTCACCGTGGCGCAGGATCTCCTCCAGCATCACCGGGGAGCGTTACCCGCCCCCAGCCCGGCTAGTCCGCGCTCAGGACAGCTCGCCGACCGCCTCCAGGATCAGCCAGAGGCCGCAGATGGCGAAGAGCACCGCGGCGCCGTACCGGATGGCCTTCTCCGGCAGGTGCCGGCCGAGCAGCCGACCGACCAGGATGGCGAGCGCGTCCGCGGCCACCATGCCCAGCGTGGACCCGAGCCAGGTGCCGAACCAGCCGTACTTGGTGGCCAGGGTGATGGTGGCCAGCATGGTCTTGTCACCAAGCTCGGCGAGGAAGAACGCGACGCCGACCGCGACGATGGCCGACTTGCCGGTCTTCTCCGCCTTGCGCCTCTCCTCCTCAGTGAGCTTGTCCCCGCGCAGGGTCCACGCGCCGAAGCCGAGGAACGCCAGACCCGCGATCAGCGAGATCCAGCCGGTGGGCAGCGCCGCGTTCAGGCCGTACCCGATCGCCACCGAGGCCAGGTGCACGATCGCGGTGGCGATCGTGATGCCGATCAGCACCGGCACCGGCTTGAACCGGGTGGCGAACGTGAGCGCCATCAGCTGGGACTTGTCCCCCAGCTCGGCGACGAAGATGACGCCGAAGCTGATCACCAGCGCGGCAAGAAAACCGTCCATGAGAACCTTCCCGATCACGCCGGGAGGAGGTACAGGGGCGCCCTCGACCCGGCTGCAACAGCCTGAGTCGAAGGTCTCGCCCGCCCCGCCGTCGGCGGGGCCGCGTGGCCGGGTGCGGAACGCACCAGTGTGTCGACCACGACATTGGGGGCTACTCCCCTTCGCGCCAGCCAGCCTAGCCGACCGGCCCGCTGTCGGCCGACGCGGGTGAAGATCATCACCGCGCCGCGTCGCCACCGGGCCGGTCGGCCCCGGTCGGTCAGTCGGCCCGGGCCAGCGTCACCCCGAACAGGCCGTCGGCGTCGGTCCAGAACTCCTCCACGGCGAAGCCGGCCGCCGCCAGCTCGGCGGCGATCCCCTCCGGCCGGAACTTCGCCGACACCTCGGTACGCAGTTCCTCTCCGGCGACGAAGTCGACGTCGAGGTCGAGCACCCGGACCCGCATCGGGCGCTCCGCCCGCAGCCGCATCTCGATCCACTCCCGGTCCGGGTCCCAGACCGCCACGTGGGTGAACGCCTCCGGGTCGAAGTCCGCCCCCAGCTCCCGGTTGATCACCCGGAGCACATTGCGGTTGAACTCGGCGGTGACCCCGGCGGCGTCGTCGTACGCCGGCACCATCACGGCCGGATCCTTGACCAGGTCGGTGCCGATGAGCAGCCAGTCCCCCGCCTCCAGCGAGGCCCGCATCGCGGTCAGGAACCCGGTCCGTTCGACCGGCAGCAGGTTGCCGATGGTGCCGCCGAGGAAGACCACCAACCGCCGGCCGCCGGTGGGCAGCCGGTCCAGCTGGCGGGTGAAGTCGCCGACGATGCCGCGCACCCGCAGCCCCGGGTAGTCGCTGGCGATCTGCTCGGTGGACTGGCGCAGCGCGCTGACCGAGACGTCCAGCGGGACGAACGTGCCGAGCCCACCGCGCCGGGTGAAGGCGTCCAGCAGCAGCCGGGTCTTCTCCGACGAGCCGGAACCCAGCTCGATCAGCGTCTTGGCCTCGGTCAGCTCGGCGATGTCGGCCGCCCGCTCGGCCAGCACCGCCCGTTCGGCCCGGGTCGGGTAGTACTCCGGCAGCCGGGTGATCTCCTCGAACAGCTCGCTGCCCCGGGCGTCGTAGAACCACTTCGGGGGCAGCCACTTCGGGTCGGCGGTCAGCCCGATCCGTGCGTCCTCCCGCAGCCCGCGGCCGAGGTCCTGCTCCTCCAGGTAGATCTCCAGTGGCTCCGCGCTCATGAGGTGTCCCTTCCGTTGGGCGAACGTCCCTGACTCCCACCTGCGAAAACTCCGTGGCGCGTCACGCTCCCGCCAGGGCGTGCGTGCGCACTCCCGCCGAGGTCGCGACCACGAGTTGCCCGTCCGGCACCGAACGCCAGCCCGGGTCGTCGTCGAGCGGCTCGGAGGCCACCAGCACCGCCTCCGGCGTGGCCCGCAGCGACAGGGCGTGACCGGCCGCGGTGGCCACGACGGTCCGGCCGTCGGTCAGCAGCAGGTTCAGCCGCGACCCGGGCGCCGCCGCCTCGACCTCGGCCGTCGTCTCCGCGACCGCCGTGGCCGGGTCGGCGCCGGCGCGCAGCCGGCCCCGGACCAGCGCCCAGAGCAGCGCCGCGTCGGTCGGGGCGTCCAGGGTGAGCAGGTCCCGCACCGGCAGCCGGGCTGCCAACGGGACGGTCGAGTCGGGCCAGCCTCGGACCACCCCGTTGTGGCTGAACAGCCACCGCCCCTCGGCGAAGGGCGCCGCGGCGGCCTCCGACACCGGCATGCCGACCGTGGCCGAGCGGACCGCGGCCAGCACCGCGCCGCTGCTGGTCACCGCCGCGAGCTGGGGCAGCGTCGGGTCGCTCCAGATCGGCGTGGCGCGGCGGTAGCGGACCGGTTCCCCGCTCCGGGGGGCGGCGGCCGGGCCCGGCTCGCGCCGCTGGCCCGGGGCCGGGTCGGCGGGATACCAGCCCACCCCGAAGCCGTCCGCGTTGATCGTCCCGCCGCCGCGCATGTCGCGCGGCGCCCAGGACTGTCGCACCAGCGAGTACGGCGGGTCGAACAGCAGGGTCCGCAGGATCACCGGCGGCCCGAGATAGGCGAGGTGGCGGCACATCAGCAGGCGCCCCCGATCACCCGTGCGCCTCCTCGGGCCGGGCGTCGCGGGCGCAGCGGAAGCCGCTGAAGATCTGCCGCCGGATCGGATAGTCCCAGTTGCGGAAGGTGCCCCGGCAGGCCGACCGGTCGGTGCCGAACGAGCCGCCGCGCAGCACCTGGTAGTCGTCGCCGAAGAAGACCTCGGAGTACTCGCGGTAGGGGAACGCGGCGAACCCCGGGTGGCCGCGGAAGGTGGTCGACGTCCACTCCCAGACGTCACCGATCAGCTGGTGCACCCCGAGCGGTGAGGCACCGGCCGGGTACGCCCCCACCGGCGCCGGCCACAGGTGCCGCTGGCCGAGGTTGGCATGCGCGGTGCTCGGGTCCTCGTCACCCCACGGATAGCGGCGGGAGCGGCCGGTCGCCGGGTCCCAGCGGGCCGCCTTCTCCCACTCCGCCTCGGTGGGCAGCCGCCGGCCGGCCCAGGCCGCGTACGCCTGCGCCTCGAAGAAGCTGACGTGCACCACCGGTTCGTCGTGGCGCACCGGCGACCAGCGGCCGAACCGGTGGTACGCCCAGCCGTCGCCGTCCCGGCGCCAGTGCATCGGCGCGGTGAGCCCCGCCTCGGTGCGGTGCCGCCAGCCGGCCCCGCTCCACCAGCGCGGGTCGTCGTACCCGCCGTCGGCGACGAACTCCCGGTAGGCCCCGTTGGTGACCGGCGCCGCGTCGATCACGTACGCCGGCAGGTCGACGATGTGCGCGGGGCGCTCGTTGTCCAACGCCCACGGGTCGGTGGAGGTGCCCATGGTGAACGGCCCGGCCGGCACCAGCACCTCGCCGGCGACCCGGGCCCGGGGCTCGGGCGGCGGCGGCGCGTCCAGCACCGCCGGGCCGGAGCGCAGCTGGTGGGTGGCGAGCATCGTCTCGTCGTGCTGCTGCTCGTGCTGGACGATCATGCCGAAGGCGAACCCGTCGGCCAGCAGCGGACGGTCAGTGAACGGCACCCGGTCCAGCAGGTCGTGGACCTTGTCCCGGACGGTGTTCAGGTAGGCCCGCGCCTCGGCCGGCGGCAGCAGCGGCAGCGCGGGGCGGTCCTTGCGGGGCTGCTTGAACGCGTCGTACAGGTCGTCGATGTCCCGCCGGACGGGCTCACGACCACCCACGTCGCGGACCAGCCAGAGCTCCTCCTGGTTGCCCACGTGGGCGAGGTCCCAGACCAGCGGGGACATGATCGGCGAGTGCTGGCGCATCAGGTCGTCGTCGTCGACGGCCCCGGTCAGCAGCGCGGTCCGGGACCGGGTCCGCTCCAGCTCCGCCGCGATCCGGCTGCGCAGCTGCTCGGCGCCCAACTGTTCGGTGGTCGTACCGGTCACCGGTGTCCCCCCTCCGCGGCGGCGCGGCGCCGCCGGATTCCTCGACTCGTCTCCTCGTGGGTCTCCGCCGGCAGCTCCAGCCGGGGCAGCGCCTCCAGCGCCAGGTCGAGCAGGGCCGCGGCGGCCGCGGCCAGCGGCGGGTCGGCCAGGCCGTGC
Organism: Micromonospora sp. DT47; assembly: GCF_049844475.1. Classification (NCBI taxonomy): domain Bacteria; kingdom Bacillati; phylum Actinomycetota; class Actinomycetes; order Micromonosporales; family Micromonosporaceae; genus Micromonospora; species Micromonospora sp. DT47. The sequence continues at coordinate 9,975 of NZ_JBNCLC010000006.1, forward strand.
CGGGCGGCGGCGTGCCAGCGGTCGGCCACCGGCTCGCCGAGCGCCCGGGCCGCGCGCACCGTGTCGGCGCCGGCGAGCAGGGCGGTCAGCACGGCGAGCGGTACGGCCCAGTCCCGCCCGGGCTGCGCGTCCAGGTAGCGGATCTCGAGGTAGCCCCGGGGTCGCACCGGCGGGAAGAGCGTGCTGGCGTGGTATTCCAGGTCGTCCGTGGTGGGCGGTCGGGGCAGCGCGCCGTCGAGCCAGTCGGCGAAGGTGACCCCGGGCGGCGGTGTCCAGTCCGGACCGTCGTGGCGCAGGCAGAGCAGCGGCGCGGCGAGGACGTAGCGGCTCCAGGCCGCGAGCGGGTCCTCGTCCGGGCGGTGCGGCGTCCAGACGGGCCGGGTGCGGGCGGGGTCGATGCCGAGCCAGGCCGCCATCCGCGCGGACGCCCAGCCGGTGCGCCGCCCGGCGTGCCGGTCGGCGGTGGCGAACGCGGCCACCAGTGGCGGTCCCACCGCGTGCACGGCGGCCCAGCGGGCGGTGAGGTCGGCCGGCGCCCCCGCGTCGAGGCAGACCTGCAGGCCCGCCGTGCTGTACATCATGGTCCGGCCGGCCGGGCCGCGCCGGTCGAAGACGCAGCGCATGGCCCGGTAGCGCGGGGTCTCCACGACCGGCCGTGGCGGCCGCCACGGGTCGATGCCGCTACGCCCGAGCACCAACCCGGCGCGCGCCAGCAGGGCGGTCAGTTCGGCGATGTCGGCTTCGGTGGCCGAGATCAACGCGGCGACGGACGGTCGCGGCGGGGTGGACACCTCCACCTGTCCCCCGGGCTCGACGGTCACGGTGCCACCGTGCCGGAGCGGTCGGGCGGGGCTGGTGCTGTCCAGGGTGACGGGGCTGTACGGCCCCAGCGCCGCCCGCAGCCGCTCCCGGTCCACCGGTCGAGCGGGGTCGGCGGCGTCGTGCACGGTCCATTCCAGTTCGACGCCGGTGAAGACCGGGGGCCCGGTCTTGAAGCAGATCCGGGCCAGGTGGCCCACAGCGGCGGCGACATCCCCCAGCACGGTCCTCCGGTCCAGCTCCGGCGACGTCACCACGAGATGGTCCCCCTCCCGACGCTGGATCCGGCCGCACCATCACCACGGTGGCGTCGGCCATCACCGGCCGGGCCCCCGCAGGTCCCATCTTCTGTCTAGCAGACGGAATTCGCCGACCGGGCGGGAAGAAATTTCTGTGAATCCTTCTCGACTAGCTCTTCTTGCTGGTTCGGGCGTCGGGCGTGGGAACCCCGGGGGCGGACCCGGCGGGGGCGGGACCGGTCCGGGAGGCCCGGGATGAGGACGGCGTGACCGGTTCCCCCTCGGGCAGCAGGCGCTGGCAGTAGGCCGTCACCTGCCCGGCGCCACCGGCGGCGGCGACCAGGTCGGCGAACCCGGGGCTCGCCAGCGCCTGGCGACGCTGACCCTCGGACTTGGCCAGGTAGGCCCGGCACTGCCCGGCGAGCTGCCCCGCGCCGGCCGGCTTCCCGGGACCGCCGGGGGTGGTCGCGGCGGACGACGGTACGGCGCCCGGCGTGGTGGTGGGTCCGCCGGAGCTGCCGGCACCGCTGGGCGAGGACGATCCGCCCTGGTCGCCGCCGGTGGAACCCGGCGCGGGCACCGGCGGGCGGGGCGGCTCGGCCGGGCGGTCGATGGTTACGGCGGCGAAGGCGGCGCCCGCCGTGGCGGTGGCGGCGATGCCGCCGATCCAGGCGACCACACCGGTGGTCAGTCCGCGCCGCCGCCGGGCCGGGGCCACCGGCGCGGCCGCTCCCGCCACGCGGACGGCCCGGAAGGCCGCCAACGCCTCCTGCTCGCCGGCCAGCTCACCGGGGCGGGCCGGGGCGGAGGCGGCGGAGAGCAGCCGGGTGAGCGGGTCGGCACCCTCGGCCGGAGGCGTACCGGCGTGGGCGGCGTCGAGGAGCCGATCGGACTCGGCGCGGTCGGCGGGCCGGTCGGGTCCCTCGGAGCGACGGAAGTTCATCCAGTTTCTCCTCACGTCATCCGTCCGCCGGCTCGGCCCGGGAGGCGCTCGGCGCCTGCCGGTCGCGGCCGCGCCGCGGGCGCGGCGGCCCGGTCCGCTGGTCGCCCTCCGACGGCTGGGACAGGTCCTGGCGTGACAGCAGGGCAGCCAGCCGGCGCAGCCCGCGGTGCGCGGCCGTGCGCACGGCACCGGGCCGTCGCCCGAGCACCCGGCCGGCGGTCTCCGCGTCCAAGCCGATCACGGCTCGCAGCAGCACCGCCTCCGCCTCGCGGGGCGGCAGCGTCGCGATCAGCGCCAGGGCGGACTCGGTCCCGATCGTCTCACCGGCCCGTTCGGCAGTGTCGGCGTCCCCGGCCAGTTCGCTCAGCGCCTGGACCGGGACCGGCAGCGACGGCCGGCGGCGTTGCCGGCGCAGGTGGTCCATCGCCCGGTTCCGGGCGATGGTGACCGTCCAGGCCCGGAACTCGCCCCCGGTGAACCTGGGCAGGTCCCGGGAGATCTGCAGCCAGGTCTCCGAGGCGACGTCCTCGGCGTCGGCGCCGACCAGCGCGGTGAGGTAGCGCAGCAGACCGGGCTGGAGGCTCCGGTAGAGGAAGCGGAATGCGTCCTCGTCCCCGGCCTGCGCCGCGGCGACCGTATCGGTCAGCTCACCGGTCATGGATCCGCCGTTCCCGCCGTCCGGCCCGAGTCGCCGCCGGTCGGAGGCGCGGGACGCACCTCCGGCCCGACAGCCGGACCCCATCGCGCACCATCAGCCCCCCGCTGACCCGATCGCGCCCGGCGCCGACGTGGCCCGGGCGCCATGTCTGGACACTCGCCGCGACAGTATGGCCGTACCGCGGCATCGTGGGCAGGCCCGAGTCGCGCTAACGCTAGGAGCGGATGGACCGGGGGGACAAGTTGCCGCCAGGCAAGAAGAGAGTGAGAAATATCTACTCCGACACGCCGCGACTCGGCGTAACGAAAACCTGCCCCGAGACGCTCCCGGCGTCCGCTCACGGGAGCGGGCCGGCCATGACGGGGAGCTGCCCGCTCAGACTACGGCGCCCGGGCTCGACCGGTGTCACGCCGGGTTTCCGGATCGTCACCGCGTGTCCGGGTCCGCCGGACCCGGTCCGCGGGCCGGGTCACCGCCGGAGATGTCGCCGCCTGCCGTACGCCCGGACTCTGGGTACGGTATTGAGGTGTTGTCATCCGAGGTCGTGCTCAGCGGCCGCTACCGCTTGGACGAACGTGTCGCCACCGGCGGCATGGGCGACGTCTGGCGTGCCACGGACCTGGTCCTCGGCCGCCAGGTCGCGGTGAAAGTGCTGCTGCCGGCACTGGTCTCCGACCCGGACTTCATCGCCCGTTTCCGCGCCGAGGCGCGGATCATGGCGGCCCTGCGCCACCCGGGCATCGTCCAGGTCTTCGACTGCGGCGAGGACGACCTCCCCGACGGCGGGCGGGCCGACTACCTGGTCATGGAGTTCGTCGAGGGCGAGCCGCTGTCCCGCCGGATCGAGGCGGCCGGCCACCTGGACGTGGCCGAGACCATGTCGGTCGTCGCGCAGGCCGCCCAGGCGCTGCACGCCGCGCACGCCGGCGGGATCGTGCACCGCGACGTCAAGCCGAGCAACCTGCTGGTGCAGGAGGACGGCACCGTGGTGCTGGTCGACTTCGGCGTCGCCCGGTCGACCAACGTGACCAGCATCACCAGCACCAACGCGGTGCCGGGGACCGCCCTCTACATGGCGCCGGAGCAGGCCACCGGGCGGCCGGTCTCGGCGGCCACCGACATCTACGCGCTCGGCGCGGTGGCGTACTGCTGCCTCACCGGGGGTCCGCCGTTCACCGGCGACAACCCGCTCCAGGTCGCCGTCCGCCACCTCGACGACGAACCGCCGGAGCTGCCGTACGACATCCCCGAGCCGGTCCGGGCGCTGGTGGCCCGGGCCCTGGCCAAGGATTCGGCCGACCGGTTCGCCACCGGCGCCGCGATGGCCGAGGCGGCGCGGGCCGCGGTGGCCGACGGCTCCGAGCCCACCGCCATGGTGCCGGTGGCGCTGCGGGGCGCTGCCGGGCCGGCCACCCGGGACGACCTGCAGACCGTGCCGGCGGGGGCCGCGGTGGCGTCGTCCGGGCGACGTGGTCGACCCGGCACCCTGGTCGGTGCCCTCGCGGCGGTGCTGGTCGCGCTGACCGCGCTCGGCGCGGCGCTCAGCGCCGCGAATGACGCGGAGCCCCCGGCGACCACCATCCAGCAAACCGCCCCGGCCACGGCCCCCGGCAGGGAGGCCGACGTGCCGGTCGTCGCCGAGGAGACCACGACGGACCAGGGACGCCGGCCGGTCCGACAGACCGGGACCACCAGTCGGCCGTCGACGTCGGCCACCCCGACCCCGACCGCCGAGCCGAGCGGATCGCCGGCGGCGGAGCCCTCCACGAGCCCGCCCACCGCCGACCCGACCACCGCCGACCCGACCACCGAACCGTCCACCGAGCCGGCGAATCCCTCGAACGAGCCGAGCCCGCCGGCGCCCGGCGGTCCCGTCCTGCCCGGCAGCTGACCCGGCCCGCCAGCCACGCTCCCCGCCGGGAGCATCGGCCGCGGGCCTCCCACCATCGCCGCTGACGACGGTGGGCAGCAGGTTGAACTTCTGGAAGACGAAGCCGATCCGGTCCCGGCGCAGCAGGGTGAGCCGCTTGTCGTCGAGCCGGTCGGTGCGGCGTCGCCGATGCGGACCGTCCCGGCGCTCGGCCGGTCCAGGCCGGCCAGGCAGTGCATCAGGGTCGACTTGCCGGAACCGGACGGCCCCATGATGGCGGTGAACCCGCTGGCGGCGAAGTCGACGTCGACGCCGTCGAGCGCGACAACGCGGGCGGCGCCGAGGCCGTACTCCTTCCGCAGTCCTCGGGCGGTGACCGCGACGCCGGCGGTGGGGTGGACGGGTGGTACGACGGACACGTGGTGCTCCCCGTGGAGACGATGACCAGGACGTCTCCGACGCTATGGACGGCACCGGCCGGTCGGCGTCCACCCGCGCGCTCGACCGGTCTCCGCCCGTGGGCGCCCCTGACCGGGGCGACCCGTACGACGCAGGTCGTACCCGGGCTCAGCCGCCGGGGGTGACCAGCCCGCTCTCGGCTGGCTGGGCCAGCCGCGGGTCCTCGGCGGGGCCCGGGCCGAGCTGTCCGGCGAACCGGTCGAGCAGCCGGCGGGTGATCGACGGGGCGACCACCGAGTCGCCCTCGGCGACCACCCGGATCGCGGTGAGCAGCCGGGTGGCGGCCCGCTCCTCCAGGCTGAGCACGTAGAGCCGGCGGGTGCGCACGTTCAGCGCGGCCAGCCACACCCCGCCGGTGACCAGCGCGAAGTAGATCGCGGTGGCCCACCAGGCGGCGGTGCTGATCGTCTGGGAGGTGGCCAGCACCACCCCGATCGCGGCGACCGCGCCGGCCAGCACGCCGTCGCGCAGCCGGTCGGCGTACTTGACCACGCTGTAGAGGGCGATCAGCACCGCGATGTCGAAGGCCAGCGGCCCCCACCCGGCAAGCACCTGGAGCAGCGCGAGCGCGGCCTCACCCAGCGAACGTGCCGGTGCGCGCGGTTGACGGCGGCCGTCCGGCGGGCCGCTGCGGATTCCGAGAAACCCGGTCAGCCGGCGAGGAGCTCCCGATAGACCACCATCAGGATCACCAGCGGCACCGCGAGGACAGTATGACAATTGCCAGAGTCCGGGCACGCCGGTTGGTCATGGCCCCGCTCCCTGAGGTCGAGGTCACCGCGATGCTATCCATTGACGAAGGCGTTGATATGTGAGTCAGATCACATCGACAGGTCTCGAGGGCCGGTAGGGTGTGGACAATCGTCTCCCCCTTGTGAAGGGCTCGCCGATGATCAGATCTTCCACGCCGCGAACACGGCGGTTCCAAGTCGTGAGCCTGGCCGCGGCCGGTCTCCTCGTCTCCAGCGTCATGATCGCCTCACCGAGCAACGCCCAGGTGGCACCGCAGTCGGCGCCGGCCGACACTGTGGACGCGACGAACGCCATCCCCGGCGTCGACCAGGTTGCCAGCAGCCCCAACCTGCGGCAGATCGCCAACCTGCCGAAGCAGGCCCCGCTGAACGCCACCAACAGCGACATCGCCTTCCAGGGCAACTACGCCTACGTCGGCAACTACAACGGCTTCGTGATCTACGACATCGCCCGCCCCAGCGCGCCATCCGTCGTGTCGCAGGTGCTCTGCCCCGGCTCGCAGAACGACATCTCGGTCTACGGCAACCTGCTCTTCCTCTCCACCGACTCCTCGCGCAGCAACGACTCCTGCAACAACGTCGCGCAGTCCGCGACCATCAAGGAGTCCTGGGAGGGCATCAAGGTCTTCGACATCAGCGACAAGACCAGCCCCCGCTACGTCAAGGCGGTCGAGACCGACTGCGGCTCGCACACCCACACCCTCGTCCCGGCCAAGGACGGCACCTCGGTCTACCTGTACGTGTCGTCGTACTTCCCATCGGGCGATTTCCCGGACTGCCAGCCGCCGCACGACTCGATCTCCATCATCAAGGTCCCGCTGGGCGCCCCGACCGACGCGGCGGTGGTGGCCACGCCGAACCTCTTCCCCGATGGCGGATACAAGGGCAGCGGCAACGGCACGGCGACCAGCGGTTGCCACGACATCACCGCCTACCCGCAGAAGGACCTGGCGGCGGGTGCCTGCATGGGCGACGGCATCCTGATGGACATCTCCAACCGGGAGGCGCCCCGGGTGATCGACCGGGTGCGCGACACGAAGAACTTCGCCTTCTGGCACTCGGCTACCTTCAACAACAACGGCACCAAGGTGATCTTCACCGACGAACTCGGCGGTGGCGGCGCGGCGACCTGCAACAAGAAGGTCGGGCCGGACAAGGGCGCGGACGCCATCTACGACGTCACGGGCAGCGGTGACGCCCGCTCGCTGGTGTTCCGCAGCTACTACAAGATCCCTCGCGAGAACGCCGACACCGAGAACTGCGTGGCCCACAACGGCTCGCTCATTCCCGTCCCCGGCCGCGACATCATGGTCCAGTCCTGGTACCAGGGTGGAGTCTCCGTCTGGGACTTCACCGACTCGGCCAACCCGAAGGAGATCGGCTACTGGGAGCGGGGTCCCGTTTCCGACGCCCAGCTGACCTTCGGCGGCACCTGGTCGGCGTACTACTACAACGGACACATCTACTCAAGCGACCAGAAGGGCCTGGACGTGCTGGAGATCGACGAGGAGTCGATCCCCGGCGCAAAGACGAGGCACGTCAACCGACTCAACACGCAGACCCAGTACGAGTACCGGGACTGACCGGAGGGCAACGCCGGGCCCGGCCCCCCGTCAGGGGGCCGGGCCCACTCGTGTGCTGACTCAGCTCATCGAGAGTTGGTACCCGCGGTCCCCGCCGTCGCGGTGGTCAGCCGGACCTCGTGGCTGACAGGCCGTACGCTGCCCAGCGGGCGGCCGAGGAGCGTGCGATTTCACGGTCACCCAGCCTACGTGCCGATGTGGGCGGTCGACGGCCGCGCCGTGGCCGCGGCGCCGTGGCGGCGGCGCGAACGGGGGCGGGATCAGGAGGCGAGCAGTTCGCGCATCCGGCTGATCTCGACGTTCTGCTCCACCGCGACCGAGTTCGCGAACTCCAGGAGCATGGGCTCCGCGCCGACCTTCAGCAAGTTGGTGGCCATCTCGACGGCGCCGGCGTGGTGGTCGCTCATCAACTGCACGAAGAGCCGGTCGAACTCGGCGCCCCGGGCGTCGGCGAGCCGGCGCATCGCCTCGGGCGACTGCATGCCCCGCATGGTGCCGTGGTCGTGCCCCGCCTCGTCGGCCGAGAGCCCCCGGGCCTGCAGCCAACTGCGCATGTAGTCGATCTCCGGCGCCTGGCTGGCCCGGATCCGCTCGGCCAGGGCCTTGATCCGGGGATCGGCGGCCCGCTGCGGGGCCAGCACGGCCATCTCCAGGGCCTGCGCGTGGTGCGGGATCATCATCCGCACGAACCAGGTGTCCATCGAGTTGTGCGGCGGCGTGGCGGTCGCCCGGACCTCCTGGGCGGGACGGACCTGCGCCGACTCACCCGGCCGGCCCGGCACGATCACGGGTGGCCCGTCGGCGGTGGCGGACGCGTCGGCGGCACTCGGTGTGGATGCCGAGGGCCTGTCACCTGGTCGGAGCAGGAGAGCGGTCACGGCCAGCACGAGGACCGTCAATGTGACGGCGATCAGTGCCCATCTGCCTCGCACGGTCATTCGGCACCCCCTGGAGGTCGAGGTCGTGGCGATCGTATCCATTCACGACCGACGTAAAATGTGACTTGGATCACATAGATGTTATCCGCCGGCCGGTAGTGTGACGCGAATCATCATCCCCTTCTGGAGGGTCTCGCCGATGATCACATTTTCCGCATCACGACCGGCGCGCCGCCGCCTCGCCGGCATGGCCGCCGCCGGTCTCCTCGTCGCCACCGTCGCCGGTGTCCAAACGGGCGCCCAAGCGGCGCCGGACGAGGCCGAGGCGCTGCAACCGGCCACCGTGGACGCCGCCACCGCCCGGCTCGCCGTGGACGAGATCTCCAGCAGCACCAACCTGCGACAGATCGCCAACGTGCCGAAGCAGGCCCCGTTCAACACCGTCCCGGCGTTCGGCACCGACATCGCGTTCCAGGGGCCGTTCGCCTACGTCGGCAACTACGAGGGCTTCACCATCTACAACATCGCGAACCCGGCCGCACCGAAGACCATGTCGCAGGTGCACTGCCCCGGTTCGCAGAACGACATCTCCGTCCACGGCAACCTGCTCTTCCTCTCCACCGACTCGCCCCGCAGCGACGACTCCTGCGCGAGCACGGGCGTCCCCTCCAGGGAGACCAAGTGGGAGGGCATGAAGATCTTCGACATCAGCAACCCGGTGAAGCCGCAGTACGTCAAGTCCGTCCAGACGGCCTGCGGCTCGCACACCCACACCCTGGTGCCGGCGAAGGACAAGGAGTCGGTCTACCTCTACGTCTCCTCGTACGGGCCGAGCGACACGTACGTCGGCTGCGCGAGGCCGCACGACTCGATCTCGATCGTCAAGGTGCCGGTGAAGTCGCCGACCGACGCGGCCGTGGTGGCCATGCCGAACCTCTTCCCTGACGGCGGGTACCCCGGCCGTCCGGGTGGATCGGCGACCAGCGGCTGCCACGACATCACGGCGTTCCCGGAGAAGGACCTGGCCGCTGGCGCCTGCATGGGTGACGGCATCCTGATGGACATCTCCGACCGGGAGAAGCCGCGGATCATCAACTCGGTCCGCGACACGGTGAACTTCGCCTTCTGGCACTCGGCGTCGTTCAACAACACCGGCACCAAGGTCGTCTTCACCGACGAGCTCGGCGGCGGCGGCCAGGCCAGGTGCACCGAGGCCACCCGGTCGACCTGGGGCGCGGACGCCATCTACGACATCACCGGCAGCGGTGACGAGCGGAAGATGGAGTTCCGCAGCTATTTCAAGATCCCCCGCTTCAACGGCGCCACCGAGAACTGCGTCGCCCACAATGGCTCGCTCATCCCCGTGCCGGGCCGGGACATCATGGTCCAGGCCTGGTACCAGGGCGGCATCTCGGTCTGGGACTTCACCGACTCGGCCAACCCGAAGGAGATCGGCTACTGGGAGCGGGGTCCGCTCTCCGACACCCAGCTGATCCTCGGCGGCTCCTGGTCGGCGTACTACTACAACGGACACATCTACTCCAGCGACATCCAGAAGGGCTTCGATGTCCTGGAGATCGACGAGGAGTCGATCCCGGGAGCGAAGACGCACCACTACACGCAGCTCAACGTGCAGACCCAGTCGGGCTTCTGACGCTCGGGCGGAGCTGACCGGAGCGCACCCGGGCCCGGCCTTCCCTGCGAAGGCCGGGCCCGGCCACGTTCCGGCTCAGTTCATCGGCAGCCGGTACCGGCGCTCCGCGCCGGTCGCGGTGACCAGCCGCACCTCACCGGTACGCAGGCCGTAGGTCACCGACCAGCGGGTGTGCCCCTGCCGGACCCGGTCGAGGAGGGCCAGCGCCGCCGGGGCGTCCAGCACCGCGCCGGCCCGCTCCAGCTCGGCGGCGAGGACGCCGTACCGGTGGTCGTCACGGAGCTTCTCCTCGGGCACGCCGACCACCGGCACGTTGGTCAGCGCCTGCCAGCGCCCCTCGCCGCGCCGCACCCGCATGACGCCGTCGACGAACTCGACCACCGCCGACCGCCCGCCCGCGTCGGCGAGCAGGTAGTGCAGCGGCGGCCCGCCGTCGAAGTCCAGGTTGTACCGGCCGAAAATCGCCACCGCCTCGTCGACCGTCGCCGCCCGGTCCAGCACCAGGCGCAGGATCCGGACCGAGCCGACGGTGGGGCGGCCCGGCACCGGCTTCGCGGTCGCCCCGTCGTCGGCGGCCAGGCCCACGGCCAGCCCGCGCTCGTTCATGCCGTCGAAGGGCAGCAGCGGCGCATTGAGCAGCCGCCGGTCCCCGGTCGGGTCGGGCCCCACCCCGAGGTACGACAGGTCCACCAGGGACACCGTCGCGTACCCGTCCGGCGGGTCGGTGCGCAGCACCATTGCCGGGTTGGCGTCCCAGTCAAAGTTGCGGGCGAACAGCGGCCGGGCCGGGTCACCCGAGGCGGCGAAGAGCGAGCAGCCGAACGGGCTCGCCTGCGGCCGGGCATCGGTGCCGAGCGTCGGGTCGTACGCACCGACATAGGTCATCTCGTACAGCGGCAGGTCGTCGACCCGGCGCAGGCTGGTCAGCGTCCGGGTGACCTCGTCGGCGTTCTGCCGGGAGGCGGTGGGCATGCCGGCGTCGGCCGGCGCCGGTGGCGCCGGATCGGCGTCGGCGCAGGCGGTGGTGGCGAGCAGCAGGGCCAGCCCGGCCCCCAGAAGAGGTCTCCGCATATCCCCTGAACGCTAGGCGAGGCATCGACGGTTGTCCACCATCCGATGGAGACGCCGGTTTCCGATTCCGGCACCTGGGTACCGCCATCTGGACGGACGAACGGAAGGTGAGACATGAAGCGCAACGAATACCACGTGGTCCCGAACGGCGGCGGCTGGAAGGTCGAGCAGGGCTCGAAGACGGTCGGCTCGTACGACACGAAGCACACCGCGGTCGAGCAGGGGCGCAAGGTGGCCCACGCCAACGAGCCCAGCCAGCTCGTCGTGCACACCGCCGACGGGAAGATCGAGACCGAGTACACCTACAAGGACGACCCGTTCCCGCCCGCGGGCTGAGCGGCGTATCTCTCCGGCGGCCTGCCGGGACCTCCTGGGCACAGGCGGTTCCGGCAGGCCGCCGTCGCGTCCGCCCGGGCGGTGCGAGGATCGGGCGCCGTGGAAGCCGCCGGCGGTCAGGCCTTGACCACCGGGATCTGCAGCTCGGTGACGCCCTTCTCCGGCTCCCCCTGGGTGTAGTCCAGGTAGAACTCGCGGGCGAAGCCGTCGGCGCGGTACCCGTTCTCCTCGATCCACCTCGCGAGCACCTGCAGGGTCTCCTCGACGTGGTCCATCGACCCGTGGTGGATGATCGTCGCGGCGGTCGCGACCGGCGGCAGGTCGACGATCTGCGCGCGGTCCCCGTCAGCGCCGCGACGCGGACCGGCGGGATCTCCTTGGGTACGACGTCCTGGCTGGTCATCCGACCCTCCGTCTCGATCATCCGGAGCCTCGCCTCGATCCCGGCCAACCGGGCGGTGTCCGCCGCCACCTGCGCCTCCAGCTGCGCGCGGCGCAGCCGCAGCATGCCGCGCAGCTCGGCGACGTCGACGGCGTCGTCGAGGATCGCCTGCACCTGGGCCAGGGTGAGGCCCAGCTCCTTGAGGGCGACCACCCGGTTGAGCCGGCGCAGCTGGTCGGCGCGGTAGTAGCGGTAACCGGTGTGCGGGGAGTCAAGCCGCGAGTGCCATCGGACGGTCAGCCGGGCAACGGGGCCTCGTCGCCCCGGGTCCGCCGAGGCCCCACCAACCGCTTCACCAGCGGCGCGGCGTTCCACTTCGCCGCGCCGACCAGGTCCCGGGCGTGCTCCAGCACGGTGTAGTCGGGGCGGGCCAGCCCGTCGGCGATCGCCCGGTCCAGATCGTTGCCGCAGCGGGTCAGCACCCTGCTGAAGTCCCGGCGGACCGGCTCCAGCAGGTCGTAGCCGAACGCGCGGTGCAGCCGGGCGAAGAGCGGCTTGTACAGCCGGACCCGCTCGTGCAGCCCGGACGAGTACGACATCGGGTTCTTCGGCCGCCGCCGGATGTAGTCCGGCAGCACGTCGGCGAACGCCCGCCGGACGATCCACTTCTCCTGGCCCTCACGCAGTTTGAGATCCAGCGGCAGCCGCATCGCCAGCTCCACCACGCTGAGGTCGAGGAAGGGCACCCGGGCCTCCACCCCGTGGCCCATGCTGGCCCGGTCCACCCGCTGCAACTCCGTACGGCAGAGGTTGCGGATCTTGTGCAGGAAGAGCCGGCGGGCCCGCCCCGGGCCGACCTGGTGGTACATCGGGCAGCCGCCGAAGAGCTCGTCCGAGCCGTCCCCGGTGAGCACCACCTTGACGCCCAGCTCGCGCAGCCGGCGGAAGATCGGCACGGAGACCACCGCGTTGATGATGTCGCCGTACTCGGTCAGCTCGGAGATCCGGATCGCCTCCCGGATGTCGGCCAGCCGGATGTCGCGCGGGCGCAGCTCGACCACCTCGTGCGGGACGCCGAGGTCGGCGGCGAGCCGCCGGGCGTACGCCACGTCCGGGCTGTCCGGCACGCCGACGGTGACCGCCACGCAGTCCGGGTGCAGCTCGCGGACGTGCAGCAGCGCGAGCGAGCTGTCCAGCCCGCCGGAGAGCACCACCCCGACGGTGAGGTCGGTGTCCACCCGCATCCGGATGCTGTCGGTGAGCGCGGCGCGGACCAGCAGTGCCGCCTCGTCCGGGTCGTCCACCACGGGCAGCCCCTCGCCGAGGGTGAGCAGGTCCAGGTACGCCCGCAGCCGCACCGGGCCGTCCGGCTCGGCCCAGCCGTGGTGCCCGGGCGGCACCTCGCCGATCGGGGCGCGCTGGCCGACCAGCGCCTTGACCTCCGAGGCGACGTGCAGGCAACCCGCCGTCCGGGCCCAGTACAGCGGCTTGACCCCGAGCGGGTCGCGGGCCAGGTAGACCCGGCCGGTGGCCCGCTCGACCAGGGCGAAGGCCCACTCGCCGCGCAGCCGGTGCACGGCCTCCTCGCCCCAGCGCAGGAACGCCGCGAGCACCACCTCGGTGTCGCTCTCGCTGCGAAAGGGGTACCCGAGCCGGGCCAGCTCGCGGCGCAGCTCGTGGTGGTTGAAGACTTCACCGTTGTAGCAGAGGACGTACCGCCCGTCGGGCGAGGTCCAGGGCTGCACGGCCCGGTCCCGGTCGACGATTCGCAGCCGTCGTACGCCGGTGAGGAGGCCGGCCTCCTGCCGGGTCTCGGTCACCTCGCCCCGGGGCGCGACGACGGCGAGCATCCGCCGGAAGATCGCCGGATCGGCCTCCGGGCCGACGCTGAGCGCGATGCCGCACATCCGCCTCAGGCCCCCATCTCCGCTTCGTACGCCGAACGCAGCCGGGCGCTGGCGCCGGGCGCGAGGCAGAGGTGCCAGGCCTGGCCCTCGTCGACCACGTTGAGTTCACCGGCGGCCTGCCGCGCCAGCAGGATCCCGACCAGGGTGTCCCGGACACCGAACCGGCCGAACCACTCCATCTCCACGTCGACCGCCCAGCCCAGGCAGTGTCCACTGGGGACCATCGCGGCGTACCCGAGGCGGCGCAGCTGGTACTGGTGTGCCGCGCTGCGGACCAGGCTGGTCACCCAGAGCGACGGGGTGCCGGGCGGGGTGGCCCGGTCGAACTCGCGGGCGAGGTCGTTGAGCAGCGCCACGACCTCCCGCCGGGCCCGGCGGAACTTCACCCCGGCGGTCCGCGGGGTGGCGTCCGGCAGCAGCCGGCGGCGCACCGCCCGGATCCCCCGGCCGAACACGGTCGCCGGCTGCTCCTGGTAGCGGAAGCTGATCAGCCCGCGCCGGCGCAGCCACTCCAGGTCGACCAGGTCGGGGTGGGCGTTGACCTGCTCGTCGGTGAGGAAGGGGGGGATGTCGCGCCACCACATCACGTCGATGCGGGAGAGCAGGTAGATCCGGACCAGCCCGGTGAGATCGCTCGCCGAGGTGCGCTCGTTCGGCTGGTAGCGGGCCATCTCCAGCAGCAGCGTCTCGCGGGCGCCGATGAACCCCTGCGGGGTGGCGTCCAGCACCGCGGCGATCGCCGGCTCGCGCAGCCGCTGGTCGAGCAGCACCTGTCGGGCGGCGGCCGACGACGCGTCGGCCAGCGCGCCCACCTCGACCAGCAGCTCCGTGACGGCGTCCCGGTACGCGTCCAGGTCGGGTGCGATCCGCGCGGGGGGCCGGGCCGTACCCGGGGCGGGGGACCGCCGCGCCGGCGCGGGCGAGGCGACGGACGGGCCGGGCTGGTGGCTGGAGCTTCGACTGGGCACGCGCATGATCGGGTCCTCTCCCGGTACGACACCCTGCGGATGAACCGACCGTAAGCACCCGGACCGGGTGGAGAGCGAGCAATCCTCCCATCTAACTCTAAGGGCTACCAAGCTCCTCCGTTCCGCCCTGGTCGGGACGGAGCCGGCACGTCGTCAGCCGCTGCACCTGCGCGTACGACGGCAGTCCCGGGTCCGGTTCGCCGCCCTCGCGGACCGCTTGGGCGGTCCGGACGACCGCGGCGAGGGCCGCCCGGAACAGCAGCGAACCGGTGCTGACCCGGGCCACCCCGAGGTGGCCCAGCGCGGCGAGGCCCGGCCCGCCGGGCTGGTGCAGCACGTTGAGCGGCACGTCGACCGCCGCCACCAGGGTCCGGATGGTGGCCGGGTCGGCCAGGCCGGGGACGAACACCCCGTCCGCCCCGGCCCGCCGGTAGGACCGCAGCCGCGGCACGGCCCGCTCCAGTGCCTCGGGCATGCCGAGCCACCAGGTGTCGGTACGGGCGTTGACGAAGAGCTCCGGCGTCCGGGCCTTGACCGCCTCGATCTTCGCCGCCGTCAGTGCGGGATCGGCCAGGGTACCGTCGGGCCGGCCGTCCTCGAGGTTGATCCCCACCACACCCAGGTCGGCCAGCTCCGCGACGTAGCCGGCGACCTCGGTCGGGTCGTCGCTGAAGCCGGCCTCGACGTCCACGGTGACCAGCACCGGCAGCCGGACGAGCAGCGCGGCCAGGCGCAGGTTCTCCTCGGCGGTGGCCGCCACGGCGTCGGGTTTGCCGCTCGCCGCGGCCACCCCGAGGCTGGTGGTGCCGAGCGCCGGGTACCCGGCCGCGGCGAGCGCGGCGGCCGACGCGTGGTCCCAGGCGTTCGGCAGCAGCAGCGGCCGGCCGGTCCGGTGCAGGGCGCGGAAGGCGGCGTAGCGATCGGTCATCAGGGGCCTCACCGGTCGGTCGGAACGCGCGGTGGCGCGGACGGTTGGTGGCCGGGCGTGGCCGGGTGGCCGCGCAGCACGTCCACGACTCCGGCGGCCAGGGCGAGGGCGTGCCGCTCGCCGGGGCAGCCGTGCGGGCCGGCGCCGAAGGTCAGCGGCGCCGCGGACCGGTCCCGGGCCGGGTCCCGGTTCGCGGCGTCGAAGCGGATCAGCAGGGTGGCGCCGGCGGGAATCCACCGGCCACCCACCTCGGTGGCGGTGAACGCGAGCCGCCGGGTGCCGCGAACCGGCGGGTCGAGTCGCAGCACCTCCGCCAGCAGCGCCCGGGTGGGCACCGACCGGGGCAGCGTCGGGGCGTACCGGGCGGCGGCGCCGATCAGCCCGGCGGTGGCGTCGCACGCCTGGACCAGCAGGCCGATCCGGTTCGCCACGGCCTCGGGCGGGCCGGGCGGGGACATCGCCAGCAACGCCGCCACCCCGTCGTCCGCGCGCCGCACCGCCGCCGGACCAGCACCGGGCTGGTAGGCCGCGGCGACCGAGGCCACCGCCGGCACGGCCGCCACCGGGTCGGCCAACCCGAGCCGGGACGCCAGCACCCGCACGGGTACGCCCCGGGCCGGCACGTCGCGGTCGCACGCGAGTTCCTCGGCGGTGAGCCGGGCGGCGTCCCGGCCGAGCAGGTCCGGATGGAGCCCGGTCAGGACGGCGACGGCGAGCGCCCGCCGGTCGGGATGCCGGTCGGGGGCACTGAACCGGGCGACCGCGCCGCGCAGCCAGGCGAGCGTGCCGGGCGGCCCGGGCGACGCCTCGGGTACCCGGAAGGCGGAATCGGTGAGCACGGCACAAACGTCGGCGTACCGGGTCACCGCCCAGACCCCGTCGTCCTCCGGCGTCGGTGGGCCGCAGGATGGCGTGCCGGGGGCGGGGGCGACGACGCGCGAGAGGTCGATCACGGGACCGAGGCTAGGGCCGGATCGGTTCGGTCCCGACCGAACTGCGGCGTACTCCCCGCGCACGGACGGGTCCAGGTCGCCGATCCGGCGGCATCCGGGTGACCGGGACACCGCCACATCGCCGGCCTGGAGTCGCCGGGTGCCGGCTCAGGCGCGTCCGCCGCCGGCGTCGCGCCCCGGTGGCGTCAGGTCATCGGGGGGCAGCCCGAGCTCGGTGAAGGCCGCCACGCCGGACGGGGTGACCCGGATGCTGCGGCCGCCGCCCCGGGCGGTCCAGCCCAACTCGGCGAAGCGGTGGCAGAGCGCCGCGCCCAGCGCGCCGGCGAGATGCGGGCGGCGCTCGGTCCAGTCCAGGCAGTCGCGGAGCAGGGGCCGGCGGCCAGCCCGCAGCGGCGCGACCGGCACGCCCAGCCCGGCCAGCCACTCCCGGCCGGCCGCGGTCAGCGCCAGGCCGTCGGCGGCCTCGAGCAGGCCGCGGGCCAGCAACGCGTCGCGCAGCCGTACGCCGAGGCGCCCGGCCAGGTGGTCGTAGCAGGTGCGGGCCCGCGCGAGCGCGGCGTCGGCGGTGGCGGCGCGCAGCGAGCTGGCCGGGCGGGGCGTCGGCGGCAGGTGGCCGGCCAGATCCTCGATCAGCTGCGCCACCGCCGGGCCGGCCAGCCGCAGGTAGCGGTGCCGGCCCTGGCGCTCCTCGACCAGCAGCCCACCGCGGACCAGCCGGCTCAGGTGGTCGCTCGCCGTCGACGGGGCGACCCCGGCGGCACGGGCCAACTCCCCCGCCGTCCAGGCCCGGCCGTCGAGCAGAGCCAGGCAGAAGCTGGCCCGGGTGCCGTCGGCGAGCAGGACGGCGAGGTCGGCCAGCCGGTGGCCGTCGGTGGCGGCTGCGGTCACCTGGGAATGGTCGCACGAGCTCGTCACGCCCGGCGTGGTCGTCCAGGTCGTATCCGGTCACAGCCACCCCGCCTCCCGGGCGATCCGTACCGCCTCCGCCCGATCGGACGCGCCGAGCTTCTGCACGCTCGCCGCCAGATGGTTGCGCACCGTCCCGGCGGCCAGGTGGGTCCGCCGGGCGATCACCGCGACCGGGGTGCCGTACTCGGCCAGCCGCAGCGTTTCCAGCTCCCGTGGGGTCAGCGGGCACGGCGGCAGGGTGAGCGCGTCGGCGGCCAACGCCGGGTCGACGTAGCGTGCGCCCGAGTGGACCCGGCGGATCACGTCGGCGAGGGCGCCTCCCGGCGCGCCCTTGGCCAGGAAGCCGCGGGCGCCGGCGGCGAGCGCGTGGCGCAGGTGCCCGGGACGACCGTGGCCGGTCAGGATCACCACGGCGCAGGCGGGAAACGCCCGGCCCAGCTCGGCCGCGAGGGCGATCCCGCCGGGCGGCGGCATCTCCAGGTCGACCACGGCGACGTCGGGCCGGTGCGCCCGGGCCGCGTCGAGCGCCGCCCTCCCGTCGCCGGCCTGGGCCACCACCTCGATGTCGGCCTCCAGTCCGAGCAGGGCGGCGATCGCCTCGCGGATCAGCTCCTCGTCGTCGGCGAGCAGGACCCGGATCACGGGGCCACCGGCACGGTCGCGCGGAGGGTGAAGATGTCGGAATCCCGGGACGTCCAGAGCGTGCCGCCGGCCGCCGACAGCCGCTCGGCCAGGCCGCGCAGCCCGTGGCTGTGCCCGTCCGGCCCGACGTCCGCGCCGGCCCCATCGTTGCTGACCGTCATCGTGGCCACGCCGTCCTCCCGGGTGATCTCGATCCGGCACCAGCCGGCCCGACTGTGCCGCAGCAGGTTCGTGCCCGCCTCGCGCAGCACCGCCGCGAGTTCCGTGGCGGCCGCCGCCGGCAGCTCCCCCACCGGCGGTACGACGTCGCACCGCACCCCGCACGAGCGCAGCACCTCCCCCACCGCGGCGAGCTGCTCGGTCAGGTCGACGGCCCGGTAGCCGTGCACGGCCTCGCGGACCCGGTCCAGCGCGGAGCCGGCGAGCCGCTGCACCTCGGCGGCCTCCCGCCCGGCCCGCCCGGCGTCGACCGGGGCGAGCCGGGCCGCCAGTTCCGCCTTCAGCGCGATGACGGTGAGGTCGTGCCCGAGCAGGTCGTGCACGTCCCGGGCGAAGCGCAGCCGTTCCTCGGCGGCGGCCAGCCGGGCCCGGGCGGCCTGTCCCTGCCGGGCCTCGACCAGGAGGTCCCAGAACCAGACCTGCATCCGGTTCACCGCGGCGATCCCGGCGCCGACGCCACCGGTGATGAGCAGATGGGCGTCGACCGGGCCGCCGGTCCAGCCGGCCACCGCGACCGAGGTCGCGACGGTCGCCCCGGCGGCGGCGAGCGCGGGGACCGGCCGCAGCAGCAGCGGTGTCATCCCGACCAGCGACGCGCCCAGCCAGGCCCAGGTCGGCCAGGCCCCGGCCGCCACCGGCCCGACCAGCGGCAGGCTCAGCACCGCGACGACGCCGAACCCGAGGTGGGACCGGCGCCGCCACGCCGACGCCAGCCAGGGCGTGACGGCCGTGTACGACACGGCGGTCTGCGCGACGGTGAAGGCGGCGATGCCGATGCCCCCGGAGACCACCAGGACCGGGTCGGGCTCCCGGGCCAACCCGACGCCGGGCAGCAGCAGGCTGGTCCAGAAGGTGGTCACCAGCGCCGCCAGCGTCACCCGGCGGGCCCGGCGCAGCCGCCGGTCCGCTCCCGCCGCCCCGACCGTCATGTCCGCCGATCCTAGGGCCCGCGACGCGTCGGGCCACCCCTGCCGAATGTCACGGACCGGCCGTGGATTCCGCACGGGAATCCCGTGACGGTCGGGCCTGTCCGCCCGCGCCGGCCGCCGGCAGGGTCGAGTCATGACCGAGACGCTCTCCGTACCCTCGTCCCCGCCGGTCGCCGCGGACCGCGCCGGCCGTCGCCTGCTGCGCCACCTCGCCGAGATGACCGTCGCGATGCTGGCCGGGATGCTGCTGCTCGGCCCGGTCTGGCGGCTGGCCGCCGGGGCGGTCGGCCTCGCCGGCGCCCTCGAGCGGCCGGCGGTCGCCGCGCTGCTGATGGCCACCGACATGTCGATCGGGATGGCGGCGTGGATGTGGCACCGGGGGCACGGGTCCCGCGCCACCGCCGAGATGGTCGCCGCCATGTACGTGCCGTTCCTGCTGCTGCTCGTGCCCTTCGCCGCCGGGCTGGTCGGCGGGGACGCCCTGATGCTCGGCGGGCACGTGCTGATGGTCCCCGCCATGGTCCTGGTCGCGCTGCGGCACCGGCACGAGCACCCCGTGCCGCCGGCCCGGCACCCGGTGGTGGCGGCGGTGACCCGCCGCTGGCCGTCCGGGCTGGCCCTGCTGATGACGGTCGACACCTGGGTCGACCCGCTGGTGCCGTCGCCGTGGTTCCTGCTGGTGCTGCCGGCCGGGTACCTGCTGATCGGGACCGGGCGCCAGGCGTGGCGTACCCCGGGCACGCTGCCGGTGCAGCTGGCCGGCCTGGCGGGGTGGACGGCGCTGGCCGCGCTCGCCGCGCTGGCCGGCGACGGTCCGGGGCGGTGGCTGGTGGCGGCCGGCTGGCTGGGCCACGCGGTCTGGGACCTGGCGCACCACCGCGGCAGCCGGGTGGTGCCGCGCGGCTACGCCGAGTGGTGCGCCGTCCTGGACGCCGTCATCGGGGTCACCACCGTGCTCGCCATCCTCGGCTGAGCGTGTCGAGGGCGACGGTTGTGCCGGTCGCCGGAGCGGACCGGCGACGGTGATGAAAAGCTTTGCCCATGAGTTCCGCACCCGAACCGACCGACCCCACCACCCCCGGCGACCCCGACGAGGCGACCGCCTTCGCGGACCTCGGGCTGCGCGCCGAGCTGCTGGGCGCGCTCTCCGCGCTCGGCTACGAGGAGCCGACCCCGATCCAGCGGGAGGCGATCCCGCCGCTGCTGGCCGGCCGGGACCTGCTCGGGCAGGCGGCGACCGGTACGGGCAAGACCGCCGCGTTCGCCCTTCCGCTGCTGCAGCGGATGCCAGACGACCGGACGACCGGCGACCCGGTGTCGCTGGTGCTGGTGCCCACCCGGGAGCTGGCGGTGCAGGTCTCCGAGGCGTTCCACCGCTACGGCAAGGACCTCGGTACCCGGGTCCTGCCGATCTACGGCGGCCAGCCGATCGGCCGTCAGCTGCGCGCCCTGGACATGGGCGTGGACGTGGTGGTGGCGACTCCGGGCCGGGCGCTGGACCACATCGCCCGGGGCACGCTGCGGCTGGGTTCGGTGGCCACCGTGGTGCTGGACGAAGCGGACGAGATGCTCGACATGGGCTTCGCCGAGGACATCGAGGCGATCCTGGAGCACGCCCCGGCGCAGCGGCAGACAGTGCTCTTCTCGGCGACCATGCCGGCGCGCATCGACGGGCTGGCCCGGAAGCACCTGACCGACCCGCAGCGCATCCAGATCGAGCGCGAGCGGCCGGTGGCCGGCGAGGCGCCCCGGGTGCGGCAGAGCGCGTACATCGTGGCCCGGGGGCACAAGCCGGCGGCGCTGGGGCGGGTGCTGGACGTGGAGTCGCCGACCGCGGCGATCATCTTCTGCCGCAGCCGGGAGGAGGTGGACCGGCTCACCGAGACGATGAACGGCCGCGGCTACCGGGCCGAGGCGCTGCACGGCGGGATGAGCCAGGAGCAGCGGGACCGGGTGATGGGCCGGCTGCGTACCGGCACCGCCGACCTGCTGGTCGCCACCGACGTGGCCGCCCGCGGCCTGGACGTCGAGCAGCTCACCCACGTGGTCAACTACGACGTGCCATCGGCGCCGGAGTCGTACGTGCACCGGATCGGCCGGGTCGGTCGGGCCGGCCGGGAGGGCGTGGCGATCACCCTCGCCGAGCCGCGTGAGCACCGGATGCTCAAGACCATCGAGCGGGTCACCGGGCAGCGGATCGCCATCGACAAGATCCCCACGGTGGCGGACATGCGCACCCGGCGGCTGGAGCTGACCCAGGGCGCGCTGCGGGAGAGCCTGCTGGAGGACGACCTCGATCCGTTCCGGGTGATCGTGGAGTCGCTGTCGGACGAGTTCGACATGATGGAGGTCGCCCTCGCCGCGGTGAAGCTGGCCCACGAGGCGACCCTGCCCGGCGCCCCCGACGAGGAGGAGATCCCGCAGGTCGCGGTCCGTCCGCAACGGGAGACCCGGCCCGGGTACGAGGGCCGCGGCGGGGAGCGGCGCGGCGGCGGCGCCCGGCCGCGTACCGGCGGCACCACCCAGGTCTTCATCGGGCTGGGCCGGCGCGCCGGGGTCCGGCCGCAGGACCTGGTCGGGGCGATCACCGGGGAGACCCAGCTCAGCGGCCGGGACATCGGCTCGATCGAGATCGCCGACCGGTTCTCGCTGGTCGAGGTCCCGACCGGGGTCGCCGACGAGGTGATCACCGGGCTGCGCGGCAGCACCATCAAGGGCCGCAAGACCACCGTACGGCTGGATCGTGATGGCGACGGGGGCGGCGAACGCCGCTTCGAGGGGGCCGACCGGCGCGAGCGCCGCGACCGGGACTTCGGCGCGGACCGGCGCGACCGGCGCTGAACCACGCAGAGAGGCAGCCCCCTGCCGGTCCGGCAGGGGGCCTCTCTGCGTCCCGCCCGGGGGCGGGTGGTGATCAGGCCGCGCTGAGCGTCTGGCCGCCGAGCGTCTCCACGTCGACGTCGGCGGGGCGCAGCGCCAGGGCGAGCACGTCGGCGACGTCGGCCAGGGTGTGCACGGTCAGCGCCTCGCGTACCTCGGTGGGCAGGTCGTCGAGGTCCGGCTCGTTGCGGGCCGGGATGATCACCTCGGTCAGGCCGGCCCGGTGGGCGGCGAGCAGCTTCTGCTTCACCCCGCCGATGGGCAGCACCCGGCCGGAGAGGGTCACCTCACCGGTCATCCCGAACTCGGGGCGGACCGGCCGGCCGGTCACCAACGACGCCAGCGCGGTGACCATGGTGATGCCGGCGCTGGGGCCGTCCTTGGGCACCGCGCCCGCCGGGAAGTGCACGTGGATCCGCCGCCCGGCAAGGGCGTTCGGGTCGATGCCGAGGCGTCGCCCGTTGGACCGCAGGTACGACAGCGCGATGTGCGCGGACTCCTTCATCACGTCGCCGAGCTGGCCGGTGAGGGTCAGGCCCGGCTCGCCCTCCATGCTGGTGGCCTCGATGAAGAGCACGTCGCCGCCGGCGCCGGTGACCGCCAGGCCGGTGGCCACGCCGGGCACCGCCGTCCGCTCGGCCGACTCCGGGGTGAACCTGGGCCGGCCCAGGTAGCGGGCCAGGTTGTCGGTGCCCACCCGGACCGGCGCGGGGTCGGACGCCAGCGCGACGGCGACCTTGCGGAGGATCTTCGCCAGGGCCCGCTCGAGCTGCCGGACGCCGGCCTCCCGGGTGTACTCCCCGGCGATCCGCGCGAGCGCCTCGTCGGCGATGGTGACCTCGTCGGCGGTCAGCCCGGCCCGCTCCCGCTGCCGGGGCAGCAGGTGGTCCCGGGCGATGGCGACCTTCTCGTCCTCGGTGTAGCCGTCCAGGGTCACCAGCTCCATCCGGTCCAGCAGCGGGCCGGGGATGGACTCCACCACGTTGGCGGTGGCCAGGAAGAGCACGTCGGACAGGTCGAGGTCGACCTCGAGGTAGTGGTCCCGGAAGGTGTGGTTCTGCGCCGGGTCGAGGACCTCCAGCAGGGCGGCGGCCGGGTCGCCGGAGTAGCCGGCGGCCAGCTTGTCGACCTCGTCGAGGAGCACGACCGGGTTCATCGAGCCGGCCTCGCGCAGCGCGCGGACGATCCGGCCGGGCAGCGCGCCGACGTAGGTGCGCCGGTGGCCGCGGATCTCCGCCTCGTCCCGGACGCCACCGAGGGAGACCCGGACGAAGCTGCGGCCGAGCGCCCGGGCGACGGACTCGCCGAGGCTGGTCTTGCCGACGCCGGGCGGGCCGGCGAGGGCGAGCACCGCGCCGGAGCCGCGTCCGCCGACCACGCCGAGGTTGCGCTCGGCACGGCGGTTGCGCACCGCGAGGTATTCCAGGATGCGGTCCTTCACGTCGGCCAGGCCGGCGTGGTCGGCGTCGAGCACCGCCCGGGCCGCGTCGAGGTCGGTGTTGTCCTCGGTACGCGTGCTCCACGGCATCTCGAGCACGGTGTCGAGCCAGGTACGGATCCAGCCCGCCTCCGGGGAGGCGTCGCTGGCCCGCTCGAGCTTGCCGACCTCGCGCAGCGCCGCCTCGCGGACCTTGTCGGGCAGCTCGGCCGCCTCGACCCGGGCCCGGTAGTCGGCGGAGCCGTCCGGCTCGTCCTCGCCGAGTTCCTTGCGGATCGCGGCGAGCTGCTGGCGGAGCAGGAACTCCCGCTGGGACTTCTCCAGCCCCTCGCGGACGTCGCTGTTGATCTGCTCGGTGACCTCCTGCTCGGCCAGGTGCTCCTTCACCCAGCCGACCAGCAGCTCGAGCCGGGCGGTGACGTCCGGCGCGACGAGCAGGTCGGTCTTCTGCGCCAGGCTGAGCCAGGGCGCGTAGCCGGCCGCGTCGGCCAGCTCGGAGAGTTCGGTCATCCGCTCCATGGCGTCGATGACCTGCCACGCGCCGCGCTGCTGGAGGACCGAGGTCATCAGCGCGCGGTACTCGCGGGCGAGTTCCCGGGCCTTACCGGCCGGGGCGGGTTCGTCGAGTTCGGTCGCCTCGACCCAGAGGGCGGCGCCGGGTCCGGGGACGCCGGAGCCGATCCGGGCGCGGGACAGGCCGCGGATGACGGCGGCCGGTTCGCCGCTAGGCAGCCGGCCGACCTTCTCGATCAGGGCGACCGCGCCGACCGGGCCGTACTCGCCGTCGATGCGGGGCACGGCCAGCAGTTTCTTGTCGCCGGTGGCACGGGCCGCGTCGACGGCGGCCTGCGTCGTCGGGTCGAGGGTCACCGGGATGACCATGCCGGGCAGCAGGACGGCGTCGGTCAGCGGAAGTACCGGAAGAGTTGCCATCGAACACCTGCTATCGCGTTGGGTTGAGCGTGTCTCACTCAAGTCACCAAGCGTTCCCCGTGTTCCTCCCTGTGACCCGGGACACATCCGGGCCCGCCGCCGCCGGCCGGACGGCCAGGCCGGGTGGATTGGCCGTCCGCGGATTTCCCACGATTGACGCGACCCGCCAAATGAAAGCGACGCATATTGTTGCGGATTTGCCGGCGGATAGGTCAAACTCTTAGCACACCCCGCCCGACACAGGGAGTAATGGCGATGGCAAGGAAAGTAATCACCGTTCTGACCGACGACCTCGACGGCGGAAAGGCCGATCGGACCGTCGAGTTCAGCGTGGACGGGGTGGCGTACACCATCGATCTCTCCGACGAGAACGCAGGCGTGCTCCGCAAGGCGCTGGACCCGTACATCAGCGCTGGCCGTCGGATGGGCCGGGGCGCCGTGGAGGTCGCTCGCCCGACCCGTCGGCCCGGCCGGACCGGGGTCTCCGGAATGGACCGCGAGCAGAACCGGGCCATCCGGGAATGGGCCACCAAGAACGGCTACGAGATTTCCGAGCGCGGGCGGATCCCGGTCTCCGTCGTGGAGGCCTGGAAGAACCGCTGACCGCGACCGGATCACGATCCGAGGCACCGGGGTCACGCTGAGAAATCGGCGGAGGCCCCGGCGCTTTTCGCGCCGTTCACAATTTCCACCCGTCGGTGCGCCGACGAAGACCCCGACCGACCGGTCACTCCCCGTCGTACCGTCGATGAGCTGCCGCGCCACGTCGAGCTGCCCGACGTGCCGGGCGTACTCCTGCAGCAGGTGGAACAGGATCCGACCGAGCGACGGCGCGTCCTCGGCCGCGTGGAACCGGCCGCCCAGCCGGGCCGGCCGGGCCAGGTCGACGCCGGCGATGATCCGGCGAGTGTGCGCCACCTCGGCCCGGTACGCCCGCCAGACCTGCGCCGCCGACCGGTCGCCGACCCGCCACTCGGCGTCGTCGTCCCCGGGCGGAGCGGGCGCGACCGGTTCCGCGGCGAAGCCCCAACGGATCCAGCGCCGCTCCACCCAGCCCAGGTGCTGCACCAACCCGAGCGGTGACCAGCCGAGGCGGTCCACCGGGGCGCGCACGCGCTCCTCGGAGAGGCCGGCGGTCTTACGCGCCAACGCCTCGCGGTACCAGTCCAGGTAGCCGACGAGCAGCTCCCCCGGGTCATCGACCCGGTTGCCGGGACCGTCGAGCAGGACCGGGAAGCGCGCGTCGGACATCCACCGACCTTAGGCGCCCCGGGTGACCCGCACCACGATCGAAAACGCATGACCGGCGCACTGTCGTACCCCTAGGTTGTGATGAGCGAGATGCCCGGCGGGCATTACCGCAACGATCTACGGAGGTGGCGCGTGGCGCACTGGTGGAGGCAGACGGCCGGTGGGCTGCCCCGCACGTTCTGATACCTGTGGACCGCCACCCTGATCAACCGCCTGGGCAGTTTCGTCGACACTTCAGCCCGTCGTACGCCGGCGCCTCGGCCCGACCGCCGGTGGGCTGGTGACCGAGCGGTACGGGGCGATTCGCCCTCTGGTTGGGCCTGTTCGGGTTGGCCCTGCTGGTGGCCGCCGGCAACCTGCTCGCCGCCCCGGCCCGGACCCGGCGGATCGCCGCGCTGCGCGCCCCGGCCCCGGCGCCCGTCAAGGGCGCGCCGGCGCTGGTGTGACGACACGGCCGGAGCCGTCCGGGGGTCACCCCCGGACGGCCCCGGCGCCGCGTACGACCGGTCAGTTGACCTCGATCCGGACCGCGTCGAAGGCCGGGGTCTGGTTGGCCCGCTCCATCATCGGGATCCGGTGCGAACCGTCACCGGCCCAGACCGCGCACTGCGCAATGCCGGACTGCGGCAGGCCGGGGATCTGGATGGACACCTCGTCCGCCTGGCCGCCGCCGCCGCCGTCCTCGGTCGCCACGAAGAACGCCGGCACGTCCTGCGGGTTCGACGGGGCCTCGCCGGTGCTCTGCAGCATCCGGCACGCGGTGTGGAAGTGGCCGCGGACCAGCCCCTGGTCGTTGAGGAGCGAGCTCTCCACGTAGTAGCCGCCCTGGCCGGCCGCGAGGAACCGGTCCCGGACCAGGTTCCGGGTCGACACCTTCAGGGTGAACGGCTGGCTGCGCTGGACCTGATCGGGGAACTCGGTGATCAGCAGCGATGGGTTGTTGACGGCCGCGCCGACCTCACCGAACGCGGTGCTGACGCAGCGGTTGCCGTTCTGGAAACCGTCGTGCGGCTGCAGCTTGCTGTTTCCGCAGTCCTTGGCGAGAACGTCGAGCGCGTTGCCGTTGTTGCCGTTCTGGCCCCCGTTGTTCCCGCCGTTCTGGCCGCCGTCCTGGCCCCCGTTGTTCCCGCCGTTCTGGCCACCGTTCTGGCCGCCGTTGTTGGCGGCGACGGTGCACTGGGCGAGCTGGTCCAGGCCCTGCGGGCGCTGCGCCACCCGGTCGATCGCGGTGGCGATCCGGTTCAACGTCGCCCGCCGCTTGTCGGCCAGCGGCCGGAGGATGGCGTTGTTGATGAAGGTCTGACCGTTGCGGCCCTCGGCCGCCAGCCGCTTGTCGGCCTCGGCGATCTGCTTCTGCAGCAGCTCCAGGTTCCGGTCCACCTCGGCGCGGGCCTGGTCGGGGACCTGGGGAAGCGTGCCGGCCACGTCCGGGCAGGACACCGTGGAGCCGAGGGTGTTCACCGCGGCGTTGCCCGCCTTGACGGCCTGGCACTCGGCGGCCGACATCTGGCCGTCACCCCAGTGGTTGCGGACCCACCGGCCGTTCTGCCAGGTGCGGGTGGTGCTGCCACGACCGCTGGGCGAGGTGGCGCCGGGGCTCGGCGCGACGCAGGCCGAGGAGACGCTACGGGTCCTCGTCGGGCTCTCGCGGGCCGACGAGATCTGGGTCACGGCGGCGACTCCGCCGAAGACCGCGAGCGCGCCGACGGCCGCCAGCAGTCGCTTGCTCCGCGCGTTACCGGATGACCGGCGCGCCCGTGTGGACCTGCGCATCGAATTGCTCTCCTTCTCGATCCGGTACCTGACTGGTGACCGGCGGGCCGACGGAATTCGGGGTCGGACGACCCGTCAGGATCACTGCGACGTTCCGGTCGCACGTCGATGGCGGACGATGCCCTTTCCGCACCGTCCGCCGCGTCGGGTGGCGCGGCTGGACGATCTGCGTCCATTCCCGCTTAGGTACGGAGCACCAGGGGCGATGGTTCAAACCGGATCGAGGAAGTCAGCGCCGGATCGGCCGGGCCGACCGCACGGCCGCCAACGGGGACCCGACGTCACCGGACGGTGACGCTGGGCGCCGGTCAGTCCACGCAGAGGTGGTCGAAGGCGAACCCGCCCGACAGCTCGTCGCGACGGGCGCGCAGCGCGAGGATGTCCCGGCGCAGTTCGTCCCGACCGACCAGGGCGGTCCCGCCCGCGTCCGGGGCCGGCAGCCGGTCGCCGATCGCGAGGGCGGCCAGGTCCTCGGCCAGCCGCGCGGCGTCCACCCCGGACCGGAACCGGTGCTCGCGGACCGTCACCCGCTCGACCAGGCAGCGACCCGGCTCGACCTCGACCCAGCTCCACCCCTCGGCCGCCCCGTCGGCCCAGCGCACGTGCAGGCCCCGGACGATCGGGTCCACCAGCTGCCGCGACACGTACGCGTCGACGGCCGCCGCCCGGGCGAGCGCGCCGAGATCGTTGACCGCACCGGTGCGACCGTCCGGCAGCTGGCCGACGATGTCGCGGAATCCGACCGGCGGGTCGTCCTGGCCGGTGTCCGGCTCGGCTCCCGGGGCGGAACCGGCGTAGGCGCGCGCGTCGATGACGTAGGCGACGATCCGCCGGCCGTGGTCGGTGGCCCGCACCGTCGGCGACTCGATCCGCAGCACCGGCAGGCCGACCGCCGCGCAGACCGCGTCGCGCATCCGCTCGGCGCGCTGCCCGGCCGACCCGGCCGGCGCCGCCGGCCCGATCCGCACGGCGAACAGCGGCACACCGGTGTCGGCGGCGCAGACGACGAGGTCGAACTCCTCGCGGGTGGCCGCGCTCCACTGGTGCCCGGTGATCCCCTCGGGTCGGCGCGGCACCAGGTCGCCCAACCGGCGACCGGCGTGCACCGCCTGGCCGGCCCGGACGAGCAGCGGCGCGGCGCCGGTGGGCAGCGGCCGCAGCCGGGCGCCGTCGTCGGTGGCGGTACGCGTCATCGTCGGGCAGATCCTCACGGGCGGGGCGGTCGACCGGTCGAGTCTAGGGCGTCGATCATGGCCGCTGCCTCGGCGGTGCGGTCGGATCTCGCCGTACCCGCCGTCAGGTGCGCCGGCCGGTCTCCCACGCCATCGAGCGGGCGGCGCTGGCCATCGCCGAGGACGGGCCGCTGGTGGTGTTCGCCCGGTTCGAGCGGAGCCGTACTTCGCCCGGGAGCGGGCGCGCTACGAGCGGATCGCCGGCCACCGCTGACGCTCAGCGCCAGACGACCACCTCGGGGAGCGGCTTGCGGGCCACCTCCGGGACGGCCGAGGAGCCGACCGGGATGATCAGGTTGCCGCGCTCCTCGGCCGGCCGGTCGAGCGGCTCGTTGAGGAAGCGCATCGGGCTGGGGGTGGGCGTGAGGGTGACCTCTGGTCATTGTCGGTCCCGGCGACGGGACCGGCCACCGGACGACGATCATGGAGGTCGGCCGCCGTCGCCGACGGCGGCGTCCGAGGCTGCAGGAGGGGGTACGCCGTGCGGGTGGTGTCACTGGTGCCGTCGCTGACCGAGGCGGTGGCGTCGACCGTGCCGGAGGTGCTGGTGGGCGCCACCGACTGGTGTACCCACCCGGCCGGGCTGGACGTGGCCCGGGTGGGTGGCAGCAAGTACCCCGACCTGGACCGGGTCCGGGCGCTGCGGCCTGACCTGGTGCTGCTCAACGTGGAGGAGAACCGGCGGGCCGACGCCGACGCGCTGGCCGCCGCCGGAGTGCCGGTGCGGGTCACCTACCCGCGTACCGTGCCCGAGGCGCTCACCGAACTCGCCGACCTGCTCGCCGCGCTCGGCGTCACCGGCGAACCGGACTGGCTGGTCGCCGCCCGCCGGGCCTGGGCCGCCCCGGCCCCGTCGCCGGTCCTCTGCCGGGCCGTGGTGCCGGTGTGGCGCCGGCCCTGGGTGGTGCTCGGCGCCGACACCTTCGCCGGGGACGTGCTGCGCCGGCTCGGGGTGGCGAACGTGTACGCCGACGACGCCGAGCGCTATCCCCGTCCCGACCTCGACGCGCTGCGCGCCCGGGAGCCGGACCTCGTGGTGCTGCCGGACGAGCCGTACGCGTTCACCGCCGACGACGGTCCGGAGGCCTTCCCCGGCACGCCGTGTGCGCTGGTCTCCGGCCGCCACCTCACCTGGTACGGCCCGTCGCTGGCCGAGGCGCCCGCGCTGCTGGCCGGGCAGCTCGCCCGGCCGGTGACGCATCCCGGCTGACCCGCGCCGGTCACCGAGGCGGCCGTCCCGGGGGCCTCGCCCCCGCGGACCTGCACGGTGACCAGCCCGTCCCGGACGGCGAGCACCCGCCCAGCACTCGGAGGCGGTGGACAGGACCGGGACGGCCGACCGGACCCGATCGGGCGGGGCCGAAGGTCCCGCGTGGAGCCGCCAGGTCGGGTCTTTGGTCCCGGTCCCGGACGGCCCGGTCGGCCCTGCCCGCGACGCCCCGTCCAGCGTGGAATGAAGGTGCCACCGGGAAGCGCGGTGCCAGGCACAGAAGGGACGTGGAGACCATGACCGCGACAAGCGAGCGGACCCCCGCCAACACCGTCGCTCCGGCGGCCGAGACCCCCCGTGAGCGCGCCGCCCGGTACGTCTGGGCCGGGACCCGCATCGCGCTGGGCTGGATCTTCCTCTGGGCCTTCCTGGACAAGGCCTTCGGCCTCGGCCACGGGACCGAGCCGAAGAACGCCTGGATCAACGGCGGAAGCCCGACGAAGGGGTTCCTGACCTTCGGCGCGGCCGGCCCGGTCAAGGGCGTCTACAACGACATCGCCGGCGCGACCTGGGCCGACTGGCTGTTCATGATCGGTCTGGCCGGGCTCGGGGTGGCCCTGCTGCTCGGCATCGGGATGCGGATCGCCGCGGTCACCGGTGACCTGCTGCTGGTGCTCATGTGGACCGCCGTCCTGCCCCCCGAGAACAACCTCTTCATGGACGACCACCTGATCTACGCCGCGGTGCTGGCCGGCCTGGCGCTGGTCGGGGCGGGCAACACCCTCGGCCTCGGCCGGACCTGGGCGAACCTCCCGATCGTGCGGAAGTTCGGCTGGCTCAGGTAGACCGATCGACCCGGAAGGGGCGCCACCACCGGTGGCGCCCCTTCCGCCTGTCCCGGTCCGGTCAGCGCCGTCCGGGGACTGCCGGGTATCGGCCGGCCACGATCCGGCAGGATCGACATCGACCGGACGATCGAGCCAGAACGGCAGGAGATCAGCAGATGAACATGCCCCAGGCAGGCAAGCCCGAGGTCGGCCCGATCGAGGGCGCTCCCCCGGCCGACCTCGTCATCGAGGACATCACCGTCGGCGACGGGCCGCAGGCCCAGCCAGGCCAGCTGGCCAGCGTGCACTACGTCGGGGTGTCCCACTCCACCGGCCGCGAGTTCGACGCGTCGTGGAACCGGGGCGAGAGCTTCGAGTTCCCGCTCGGCGGCGGCCAGGTCATCGCCGGCTGGGACCAGGGCGTGGTGGGCATGAAGGTCGGCGGCCGTCGCCGGCTGACCATCCCGCCGCACCTGGGCTACGGCAGCCGGGGCGCCGGGGGCGTCATCAAGCCGAACGAGACCCTGGTCTTCGTCGTCGACCTGCTCGGCGTCCGCTGAGCGGCGGCGGGGTCGCCGGCCCGACCGGCGGCCCTGCGACCGCCTGCCCCGCAACCGGCGGCCCGGCGCGCCCTGCGCGGGCCGGCGTCCTGTGCCCGACCCGGTGCTCAGGACGGACGCCGGGCTGTGGCCGGTCCGGTTTCGTCGCGGCGACCGGGGACGGGTCAGCGGCTCAGGCGCAGGCGGCCAGGGCTCCCCGCTGGCCTCCGCCGCAGGACAGGCTCTCCTGCATCGGGATGACCCGGTGCAGGCCGGTGGCCCGCAGCACCCGGGCGACCACCGGATCCGGGTCGACCACCACCAGCTCGCCGCCGCGGGCCCGGACCCGCAGGTGCGCGGCAACCAGCGCGCGGACCCCGGCGGCGGAGAGCACGCTGACCCTGGAGAGGTCGACCCGGAGCACCGGACGGGCCGGGGCGGCCCAGAGCGCGGCGCGGAACGCGCCGACCGTGGCGATGTCGATCTCGCCCGACGCCCGCACCTCGACCCCGTCGTCAGCCACGCTGAGCTGCACGTCGAACCGGTCACCGCACTGTCCCATGGGCACGAATCTAGTCGCCACCCCCGACATTTCCGCCCTGCCGGAGGCCGATCCCCGGGTACGTCCAGGGTCGCCCCCAGGGAGCTCCCGGATCCTTCTCAGGGTGGACCCGCGGGCGACACGCGGCGGGGGCCACGCGGTGGGGATCGGCGGGTGACAATGTGCGGATGGTCGTACCCCGCCAGCGCCCGCCCCGCCTGATCCGCCCCGTCCGGGAGGCGGCCACCGTCCCGCCGCCGCTGGACGGCGTCTGGGCGGCCACGGACCGGCGGCTCGACCGGGTCGAACTGCTGCCCCTGCCGCCCGGCGGGCACGGGCCCGAGGACGTGCTCGTCGACCCCGACGGCCGGGTGATCAGCGGCGACGAGGACGGCCGGCTCTGGGTTTGGCCGGTCGACGCGCCGGCCGGCACGACGCCCCGGCTGCTCGCCGAGACCGGCGGCCGGCCGCTCGGCATCGAACTGGACCCGCTCGACGGCAGCCTCGTCGTCTGCGACGCCTACCGCGGGCTGCTCCGGGTCACCCCCGACGGCACGGTACGCGAGCTGACCGGCACCGCGCCGTCGGTGCACCTGGCCGACAACGCCACCGTGGCCCGGGACGGCACCGTCTACTTCACCGACTCCTCCGACCGGTTCCCGCTCTCGCACTGGAAGCACGACCTGCTCGAACACCGCCCCAACGGGCGGGTGCTGGCGTACGACCCGCACACCGCGCGCATCGAGGTGGTGGCCGACGGGCTCTACTTCCCCAACGGCGTCGCGCTGACCCCGGACGAGTCGGCGCTGATGCTGGTCGAGACCAGCACCCACCGGCTGCTCCGGGTCGACCTGCCGAGCGGCAGGGCCACCGTGCTCACCGACCTGCCCGCGTACCCGGACAACCTCGCCGCGGTCGGCGACGGGACGTACTGGATCGCGCTGCCCAGCCCGCGGCTGCCGGCGGTCGAACGGCTGCTGCCGCACCCCCGGCTGCGCCAGCTGGTGGCGCTGCTGCCCGACGCGGTACGCCCGCAGCCGCAGAAGTACGGGCTGGTCGCGCTGGTCGACGGCGAGGGGCGGGTGCTGCGGACGCTGCACGGCCCGGGCGGCGGGTACTGGATGATCACCGGGGTCCGGCAGCACGGCGACCAGCTCTGGCTCGGCAGCCTGATCGGCTCCGGGATCGCCCGGGTCGACCTGACCTGAGCCGGCGCGCCGGGGAGACGAGCGCGACCGGCCCGCCGGGTGGCGGACCGGTCGGACCCGGTCGTTCCTCCCTCTGCCTCAGCCGCCGCTGACCGACGGCGCCGGCGCCGGCGACGATCCCCCGGCCACCGCTCCCGGGTGCACCGGGCTGGTGGTGGGCGCCGGCTTCAGGCCGGGCGGCACGGGCAGCGCGCTGCCCTTGGCGAACTCGTCCCAGCTGACGTTCCAGGCGGTGAAGCCGTTGCCCTGGTCCAACTGCACCTCGGTGCCCTTGATGGTCACCAGGTCGCCGACCTTCGTGATGCCCATCAGCCAGTCCGCCGCCGTCACCGCCACGTTGGTGCAGCCGTGCGAGACGTTGATGTTGCCCTGATCCCCCTCCGACCACGGCGCGGCGTGGATGAACT
This sequence comes from Micromonospora sp. DT47, assembly GCF_049844475.1. Taxonomy (NCBI): domain Bacteria; kingdom Bacillati; phylum Actinomycetota; class Actinomycetes; order Micromonosporales; family Micromonosporaceae; genus Micromonospora; species Micromonospora sp. DT47. Next base: position 43,313 of record NZ_JBNCLC010000006.1, read on the forward strand.
CGCCGCCCCAGGTGAGCCGCTGGGCGTCCTCCACGTCGACCACGTAAGGGTCGGCCGAACCCCGGGTGTCGAACGTGGTGAAGTCGTGCTTCTCCATGATCACCATCTTGCCGCTCGAGGTCGGGGTGCTCGGTTTGCCCATACTCACCGGGATCTTGCGGACCAGCTTGCCATCCTGGAGGACCGACATCTGCTTGGTGGCGTTGTCGATCTCGAGGGCCACCTGCCGGCCGATCTTCGAGGTGGACCGGTGGTCCTCGTCACCGATGAACTCCTTGCCGATCGGGAGTCCCGCCAGTCCCGACCGAACGCTGATCTTCGTGCCGGGCTTCCAGAAATCTGGTGCCCGATATTCGACCTGCTTGCCGTCCCCCACCCATGACCAGGTACCCGGCTGCGGCGGGTCGGTCTTCACGAACAATCGCCGTTGCACGACCGCCCGGGCCTCTTTGGGAATTGGCGGATCGAATGCGACGGTCACCGGCATCGCGGTGCCGTACGTCTGATTTCCGGTGAAATACAACGTGCTCTTTATCGCCTGTCTGGTGGATTTGGGCGACGTGGTGAAGGTCGTCCGCCCGACGGTGGTCCGCCCCTTCTTCCCGGTGGCGGTCACCTCCGCGGTGTAGGTCCGCCCGTTCTCCAGCGGTTTGGCCGGCACCCAGCTGCTACCGTCCTCCCGGGGCTCGCCGGCGAGCTGCTTTCCCTTGTCGTCGGTGAGTTTCACGCTGCTGATCCGGCCGCCGGACACGCTGGTGCCGACTTCCGCACTGATCGGCACGTCCTTCGTCCGGTCGGCTGGGGCCACGGTCACCTTGGGTGCGGCCGCGTCCCCGGTAGCCGACTTCCGTTCGGCGGTGCACCCGCCGAGGATCAGCGGTGTGGCTGCGATGGTTACCGCAAATAGCGTGAATCGCCGCCTCACGTCCATATTCAGTCCCCCGTTTCCAGTCCCCTTGGCCCCCATTCTGTACGGCGCCTCTCAGGCCCCGACGCACTTTTGCGGGAAATACTCGGAAACAGCGGGGCTTTTGGTCGCCGGTGTGCTCGGGAGGTGGCCACGGGGCGGGACGTCCCGGATCGGCGGAGCTGGGGCGGGACGTGCCCGGAACGCCCGGTCAGTCCCACTCCTGGTCGCCGTGGTTGCGGTCCCAGCGACCGCCGACGGGCGGGGTGTCCAGCCGGGTGGCGGCCTCGGCGTTGCCGGCGAGGTCGTTGTCCTCCACCCGGCAGGCCACACAACTGCCCCGCTCGGTGATCCAGAGCCCATGGGTCTGGGTCCGTTCGTCGTGGTTGTCCCAGATCCGGTTCCCGCGGACCGTCGCTGAGTCGAACGGGGCGTTGATGGCGATCCCGGCCCGGGTCTCCGGCGCGGCCGGCAGCTCGTACCTGGTCCCGGGCAGCGGGGTGTCGCCGCTCCAGGCGATGAACGCGTCCGGGCGGACCGGGGCGAGGGTCAGCTCGGTGGCGGTGTTCGCGGCGACCAAGGCGACCCGCTGGCCGACCCGCAGCACCTTGCCCCGGTGCCCGTCCGGGGGCCAGTCCGCCGACCGGTCCACCAGGGCCTTGTCGCTGTAGCGGACCGTCTCACCGCCCCCCGTGGAGGCCGCGGCGCACTGCCGGCCGTTGTTGCGGATCCGGTTGTTGAGCAGGACGGTGTCGGTCATCGGGCGGTCGATCCGGATCGCGTCCAGGCCGTTGCCCCAGAACTCGTTGCTCTCGATCACCACGTCCATCGCCGGATCCTGGTAACCGCGCCCGAGGTTGTGCTCGTGGTAGCCGTACCCGCCATTGCCGCTGATCCGGTTGCCCCGCACGGTGTACGGGCCGGGCGTGTTGCCCATGCTGATGCCGTCGACCAGGTTGCCGTCGATCACGCAGTCGGTCAGCAGGCCGCCCCGGCCGGCCACGCCGGCGGTGCCGTTGGCCGAGACGTCGAAGCCCGCCTCCAGGTTGCCGGTCATCGTGCAGCCGGTGACGATCAGGCCGTCGGCTCCCCAGTCCGAGATGCCGAACCGGTTGGCCTGGCTGTGGCAGCCGATGATCCGGTAGCCGCGCGGTGGGGGCCAGTAGTCCTTCTGCAGCTCCAGGAAGATGCCGTTGGTGCCGTTGCCGAGGGCGGTGCAGTTGGCGATGGTGAGCCGCTCGACGGTGCCCCAGCCCCCGATACCGACGCCGATCCCCGCGCCGCCCATCTCCTCGCCGTTGTCCAGCCGGCCGCAGCCGACCACCACCACGCCGTCGATGAGGGAGTCCTGCAGGAAGTCGCAACCCAGCCCGGAGGCGGCGGTGTGGTGGATGTACAGGTTGCGGAACACGCCCCGCACCACGTACTGCAGTCCCAGGCCCTTGGCCAGGTAGCTGTACTCGGCCATCGCCACGCCGGAGCCGTCGATCTCGAAGTCGGCGAAGGTGCAGTCGGCGATGTGCCGGTCCCGGTCGGCACCGTGCTGCAGGGTGGTCCAGAAGGCCAGCGGACTGGGGTCCGCCCGGTTGCCCTCGTTGCTCAGCAGGAACCGGGTGGCGGCCGAGCCGGCCCCGATCAGGGACACCCCGCTGCGCCAGACGGTGCCGGCGTCGCGGATGGAGTAGATCCCGGGCGGGCACCAGATCACCCGCGCCCGCCCGTCGGCGGCGTAGCCGTCCCCCAGCCGGTCCACCAGTGCGGCGAGCGCCGGTTGGTCGTTGGTCACCCCGTCGCCGGTGAGCCCGTACTCCTGGGCGTCGCACCAGAGCGGCGCACCGGCCACGGGCGGGCGGCGGTCCCGCACGGCGGCGGGCAGACCCTGGTACGGCACGGGTGCTCCTCTCGGCGGTCCGGTCGTTCCCCGCCGACGGTTTCCCGGCCCACCGACCGGAAAACGCTTCGTCGCCCGCCGTGCCGTCGGGCGAAGAGGACATCCGCGCCGGAGTCGGCCACCCCGGTAGCGGGTGGCCGACTCCGCACGGCTCAGACGTTGGCGACCAGCAGCGCCGGCTGCTCCACGCAGTCCGCGACGTGCCGCAGGAAGCCGCCCGCCACGCCGCCGTCACAGACCCGGTGGTCGAAGGTCAGGCTGAGCTGGGTCACCTTGCGCACCGCCAGCTGCCCGTCGACCACCCAGGGCTTGTCCACGATCCGGCCCACCCCGAGCAGCGCCGCCTCCGGGTGGTTGATGATCGGGGTGGAACCGTCCACCCCGAACACCCCGTAGTTGTTCAGGGTGAACGTGCCGCCGGTGAGCCGCGCCGGGGGCAGGGTGCCGGCCCGGGCGGCGGCGGTGGTCTCCGCCAGCGCGGCGGCCAACTCCCGGGTGGTGAGCCGCTGGGCGTCGCGCAGCACCGGCACCACCAGGCCCCGGTCGGTCTGCGCGGCGATGCCCAGGTGCACCCCGGCCGACTGAACGATCCGCTGCCCCTCGGTGTCGACCCGCGCGTTGAGCTGCGGGAAGCGGCGCAGTCCGCTGAGGCAGATCCGGGCCAGCAGGGCCAGGATGCTCACCGGGGCGTCCGGGGTGGCCGCGTTGATCGCCGCCCGGGTCTCCAGCAGGCCGGTGGCGTCCACGTCGACCCAGATGGTCACCTCGGGGATCTCCCGCCGGCTGCGGGAGAGCTTGTCGGCGATCACCTTGCGGATGCCGGTGAGCGGGATGACCACGTCCTGGTCGCCGGCCGGGGCGAGCCCGACGTGCGCGGCCGGGGCGTCCGGGACCGCCGCGAGGCGGGTGGCCGGCGCGGTGGCCTCGCTGGTGGCGGCCTCCACGTCGGCCCGGCGGATCACCCCGCCAGGGCCGGTGCCGTGCACGGTGGCAAGGTCCAGGCCGCGCTCGCGGGCCAGCCGCCGGACGATCGGCGAGATGACCAGGGCGGCCGCCCGGGACGAGTCGTCGGAGGCGCGGCCGGACGCCGCCGCGCCGGGCGGTGCCGCCGGGCCGCTCGACTCCGCCAGGCCGGCGGGACTCGCCGGGCCGGCCGGGGCCGCAGCGGTGGTCCGGGCGTCCGGGGCGGTCGCCGGCTCGGGGGCCGGCGCCAGCCGCGGCCGGCGGCGCCGCCGGCCGGAGCCGCCGTGCCCGGTGCCGTACCCGATGAGGACGTTGCCGGAGCCGGCCCGCTCCTCCTCGCGGTAGGTGGCGTGCCCGGCGGGCTCGCCGCCGCCGTCCAGCGGCGCGATGGTGATCAGCGGCTGGCCGACGGGGCGGACCTCGCCCGCCGCGCCATGCAGCTCCACCACCCGGCCGGCGTACGGGCAGGGCACGTCGACGACCGCCTTGGCGGTCTCCACCTCGACCACGCTCTGGTCCACGGTGACCACGTCGCCGACGGCGACCCGCCATTCGACGATCTCGGCCTCGCTCAGCCCCTCCCCCAGATCCGGCAGGAGGAAGACCCGCGTTCCCTCGACGGTGGTCATGCGGCGCTGCCCTGGGTCAGCCAGCGCGGGTCGGGCTGGTCGTCCCACTGCAGCCGGGCCACCGTGTCCAGCACCCGGTCCACCGAGGGCAGGTGGGTGTGCTCCAGCATCGGCGCCGGGTACGGGATGTCCAGGCCGGACACCCGCAGCACCGGCGCGTGCAGGGCGTGGAAGCAGCGCTCCTGCACCCGGGCGGCGATCTCCGCGCCGACCCCGGCGAAGCCCTGCGCCTCCTGGATCACCACGCACCGGCCGGTCTTCCGCACCGAGGCGGTGACCGTCGCGTCGTCGAACGGCACGATCGTGCGCACGTCGACCACCTCGAGGTCCCAGCCCTCCTCGCGGGCTGCCTCGGCGGCCTCCAGCGCGACCGGCACCGCCGGGCCGTACGCGACCAGGGTGGCGTCGGTGCCGGGCCGGCGCACGACGGCCTTGCCGAACGGCGCGGTGGTGGCGGGCAGTTCCGCCTCGGCGCTGGAGAAGTAGAGCTTCTTCGGCTCCATGAACACGACCGGGTCGGGGTCGGCGATCGCCTCGCGCAGCAGCGAGTACGCGTCCTCGACGGTGGCCGGGGTGACCACCTTCAGGCCAGGGGTGTGCGCGTAGTACGCCTCGGACGAGTCGCAGTGGTGCTCCACGCCGCCGATGCCGCCGGCGTAGGGCACCCGGATCACGATCGGCACGCTCAGCGCGCCCCTGGTCCGGTTGCGCAGCTTCGCCACGTGCGAGGCGATCTGCTCGAACGCCGGGTACGCGAACGCGTCGAACTGCATCTCGACCACCGGGCGCAGCCCGGACATGGCCAGGCCGACGGCGAAGCCGACGATGCCGGCCTCGGCGAGCGGGGTGTCGAAGCAGCGCTTGTCGCCGAACCGGGCCTGGAGCCCGTCGGTGATCCGGAAGACGCCGCCGAGCTGCCCGACGTCCTCGCCGAAGACGAGCACCCGGTCGTCGTCGAGCATCGCGTCGGCGAGCGCGGCGTTGAGCGCCTTCGCCATGGTCATGGTGGCCATCAGGCGTCCCCCTCCTCGTCGCGGGCGGCGGCCAGCTCGGCGCGGACCTGCTCGCGCTGCTCGACCAGCTGCGGGGTCGGCTCGGCGTAGACGTGGTCGAAGAGACTGAGCGGGTCGACCGTCGGCTGGGTGTTCATCCGGTCGCGCAGGTCGGCGGCGTACGCCTCGGCCTCGTCGGCGATCGCGGCGACCGCCGCGTCGTCGAGCGCGCCCCGGGCCCGCAGGTACGTGTCGAGCCGGGCGACCGGGTCCCGGTCGCGCCAGGCCTCGACCTCGTCGGCGTCGCGGTAGCGGCTGGCGTCGTCGGCGTTGGTGTGCGCTTCCATCCGGTAGGTGTGCGCCTCGACCAGGAACGGCCCGTGGCCGGCGCGGGCGTGCGCCACCGCGCGGGTGAGCACGGCGAGCACGGCCACCGGGTCGTTGCCGTCGACCTGCTCGCTGGGCACGCCGTAGCCGACGCCCTTGTAGGCCAGGCTCGGCGCGGCGGTCTGCCGGGACAGCGGCACGCTGATCGCGTACTTGTTGTTCTGCACGAAGAAGACCACCGGCGCCTTGAACACGGCGGCGAAGTTGACCCCCTCGTGGAAGTCGCCCTCGCTGGTGGCGCCGTCGCCGATGAAGGCCAGCGCCACGGTGTCCCGCCCCTGGTACGCCTCGCCGTAGGCCAGCCCGGCGGCGTGCACGCACTGGGTCGCCAGCGGGGTGCACTGCGGCGCGGTGTGCACCTGGGTCGGGTCGTACCCGCAGTGCCAGTCGCCGCGCAGCAGGGTGAGCACCTCGACCGGGTCGATGCCGCGGGCGGTCAGCGCCATCGACTCGCGGTAGGTCGGGAAGACCCAGTCGGTGTCCTCGACGGCCAGCACAGCCCCCACCTGGCAGGCCTCCTGGCCGCGCGCGGACGGGTAGACGGCGAGCCGGCCCTGCTTGGTCAGGGCGGTGGCCTGGACGTCGAAACGGCGGCCGACGATCATCCGGCGGTACATCTCCCGCAGCGCCTCGACGGGCGGCTCGGGGTAGTCGTCGCGGGGCGGCAGCGGGGTGCCGTCCGGGTCGAGCAGGCGTACCGGCTCAGTCTGCGGCAGCAGGCCGGCCGATGGTTCGGGCGCGGCCGGGGTGGCCGGCCGGCGGGTGCGCGGGGATGCCCTGCGGACCGCCTGGGGTGTGGTCGTCACGGCGGGGACCTCCTGGACGTGTGGTGGCCCTATGCTCCTGCTGTCGGATGATTGACTCAAGATCCCCGGTGAACGTGGGACTAATGGCATCACCAGGAGGCCGATGTGAGCCAGGAGACCAGCCCGGGGCCGGGCGCGCCGGGCGGAACGGGACGTTCGGCCGGGCCGCTGGACGAGGTGGACCGGCGGATCCTCGACGAACTGGTCCGGGACGGTCGGATGTCCGTGCGTACCCTCGCCGAACGGGTGCACGTCTCCCGCACCAACGCGTACGCCCGGGTCGAGCGGCTGCTGCGCGACGGGGTGATCACCGGGTTCCGGGCCCGGGTCGCGCCGGAGCCGGCCGGGCTGGGCACGTCGGCGTACATCTCCCTGACCATCGAGCAGAACACCTGGCGGGAGGTGTCGGCGGAGCTGGCCCGGGTGCGCTACATCGAACACGTCGCGCTGCTCAGCGGGGAGCACGACGTGCTCGCCCTGGTCCGGGCGCCGGACAACGCCACCCTGCGGGACGTGGTGCTGAACCGGGTGCAGAGCATCGCCGGGGTGTTGTCGACCCGTACCTGGCTGGTCTTCGAGGAGTTCGACGGCTCGCTCAGCCCATGGGAGTAGTGGCTCAGCGCTCCGGCGGGGCCTCCAGCCCCTCCCGGTCGGCCAGCTCCAGCAGCGGTTCCAGGGAGAACCGCCGCTCGTCCAGCCCGGCGTGCGGGTCGCCGCGCTCGGCGAACCGGGCCGGCATGCTCACCACGTCGAAGTCCTCGGGTCGCACGTCGTCGAGCTCGGACCAGTCCAGCGGCGCGGAGACCAGCGCCGCGGGCGTCGGGCGGATCGAGTACGCCGAGGTCACCGTGTGGTCCCGGGCCATCTGGTTGTAGTCCACGAAGACCGGCCGGTCCCGCTGCTCCCGCCACCAGGTGGTGGTGACCAGGTCGGGTCGGCGACGCTGCATCTCCCGGCCCAGCGCCAGCACCGCCCGCCGGCACTCACCGAAGCTCCACCGCGGCTCGATGGAGAGGTAGACGTGCAGGCCGCGCCCGCCGGTGGTCTTCGGGTAGCCGACCAGCCCCAACTCGTCGAGGAACGCCCGCACCTCGTGGGCCACCGGCACCACCTGGTCGAAGCCGACGCCCGGCATCGGGTCAAGGTCGATGCGGAGCTGGTCGGGGCGTTCCACGTCCACCGCGGTGACCGGCCAGGGATGGAACCGCAGGGTGCCCAGGTTGGCCGCCCAGATCACCACGGCCAGCTCGCTCGGCGCCACCTCGTCGGCGGTCCGCCCGCTGGGGAAGGTGATGTGCGCGGTGCGCACCCAGTCGGGGGCGCCGGCCGGCAGCCGCTTCTGGTAGAACGCGTCACCCCGGTTGTCCTGCCGGGTGCCGATCTTCGCGCCCTCGAACACCCCGCGCGGCCAGCGTTCCAGCATTGTCGGACGGTCCCGCAGGGCGCGCAGGATGCCGTCGCCGACGGCGAGGAAGTAGCGCACCACGTCCAGCTTGGTCAGCCCGCGCTCGGGGAAGTAGGGCTTGTCCGGGCTGGAGACCCGGACCAGCCGCTCCCCCACCCGGATCTCCTCTGCCGCGCTCGCCACGCATCACACCGTAGCGGCCACCGCCACCGTGTGGGCACGGCTCACCGGGACGCTGCGGCAGCCGGGGTGGCCACCGATTCTGCGCGCCGGAGGGCCGGCTTCTAAACTTCGGCCATGGCGACGTACTTCGACGTGCACCCGGATAACCCGCAACCGCGGACGATCAGCCGGGTGGTCGACCTCGTCCGCGGGGACGGGCTGATCGCCTACCCGACGGACTCGTGTTTCGCGCTCGGCTGCCGGATGGGCAACCGGGCCGGCATCGACCGGATCAGGGAGATCCGCCACCTCGACAGCCGGCACCACTTCACCCTGGTGTGCCGGGACTTCGCTCAGCTCGGCCAGTTCGTGCAGATCAACAACGCTCTGTTCCGGTCGCTGAAGGCGGCGACTCCGGGCAGCTACACCTTCATCCTGCCGGCGACGAAGGAGGTGCCGCGCCGGCTGCTGCACCCGAAGAAGAAGACCGTGGGGGTCCGCATCCCCGACCACATCGTGACCCAGGCGCTCCTGACCGAGCTGGGCGAGCCGCTGGTGTCGAGCACCCTGCTGCTGCCCGACGAGGCGGAACCGATGACGCAGGGCTGGGAGATCAAGGAGCGGCTCGACCACGTGGTCGACGCCGTGATCGACTCTGGGGAGTGCGGCACCCTGCCCACCACGGTGATCGACTTCTCACAGGGCGAACCGGAGATCGTCCGTCGGGGCGCCGGGGACCCGGCTCGCTTCGATTGACGTTCTCTCCGGCCTAATGGGCGGAGATTCCCTCAACGCTGCGTGCGGAACACGCGGCGTCCGGGTGGATTACCGCTTCGCCGCGCGGTGCCACCATCGCTGGTGGTCTGACCCGCGCTCCACGGTCGTTTGAGTTGTCCGCCCGTCCGGCGGCCAACACGTTCATCGCCGCGTTGGCGTCCCGGTCATGGGTCGTCCCGCACGGGCAGGTCCACGACCGGACGTTGAGCGGCAGTTTGTCGGTGATGCGCCCACACTGCGAGCACCTCCGGGTCGACGGGAAGAACCGGTCCACCCGGGCGAAGGTCCGCCCGTACCGGGCGGCCTTGTACTCCACCATGGCGGTGAAACTGGCCCACCCGGCGTCGTGCACCGACTTGGCCAGCCGGGTCCGGCCGAGACCGACAACGCACAGGTCCTCGACGTACACCGCTTGGTTGTCGCGGATGATCGCCGTGGACAGTTTGTGTTGCCAGTCCCGCCGGGTATCGGCCACCCTGGCGTGCGCCTTTGCCACCTTGACGACGGCCTTCTTGCGGTTGTTCGAGCCCTTGGCCTTGCGGGACAGATCTTGCTGCAACCGGCGAAGCTTGCGGGCCGCCCGGCGCAGGAACTTCGGCGCCACCACCTTCGTGCCGTCGGACAGCACAGCGAAGTGGGTCAGGCCCAGGTCGATGCCGACCTCCGACTCGACCGGCGGCAGCGTCTCGTCCTCGGTAGTGGCCACCACGAACGAGGCGAAGTACCGACCCGCCGCATCCTTGACGATCGTCACGGATGACGGCTCCGAAGGCAGCCGACGCGACCAGCGCACGGGGACGTCGCCGATCTTCGGCAGACGCAGCCGGCCGTTGTCCAGCACGGCGAACCAAGAGTTCCTGGTGAACCGGATCGCCTACCGCTTGTCCTTGCGTGAACGGAACCGGGGCGGGGCAACCGTGCGGCCCTTACGCTTGCCGGTGATCGAGGCGAAGGTACTTCATCGGCTCAGCCGGCGCCGTACTCCTGGGTGTTCTGAGTCAGTACATCGAGCAGCAGAACCGCTCGGTCCAGAGCCCGCTCGGGCCCGGTAGCCCTCCCGCGCGGGCCTTCACGCCCGCCCTGAAGGGCTCGAGCACTGGCCCACATCTTGCTAACCGCTCCCGGCGGGTGCCGAAAGCGCGGCGGGCGACTCAGGGCGTCTCGGCGTCCAACGGTAATGGCACCGCGACGGTGCTGCCGGCGCCGGACGCGGAGTGCTCGGGTGGCGGCCGGTGGCCGTCCGGGCGCCGGCTGTGCAGACGGCCCGCCCCCGCCGGTCCGTTGCGGCGAGCCACCTCGCATGTCACCAGGTGGATCGGCGGCGGTGGTGCGACGAAACGGCCCGGGCCCCAGCGCACCCATACCGCGACGCGGCCGGCCTCGGCCTCCGCCGCCAGCTTCTCCCAGGTGCGACGCCGATCGGTGTGGTCGACCTCGATGACGACGGGCGGCCCGTCCGGCCTGGCACACGCCACGTCGAGGACCGATTGCTGGTGCGACAGCGGCGGCGGTAACGCCATCACGCTCGGGGCCCGGCGATAGACCCGCCAGTCCTGGTCATTCGCCCAGGCGACCACGGATTCGATGATCCGCGCCGTCACCGCGTCGGTGGTCAGGTCGACGAAGGTGAGCGCTGCGAGACTGCGCTCGAGCGAGGCCGCCAGCCGTTCACCGTCCTGCCCGCCGCCCATGAGCGCAGGGTAGCGGCTCACCGGGACTCCGCGGTGACCAGCAGCCGCAGCTGCGCGTCCACCCAGGCGTTGACCGCCGCGTCGCCCGGCGCGGGACCGAGCGTCCCGGCCAGCGCGCGCAGCGCCGCGCCGCACCGGTCCAGCCCGGCCGCGGCCAGCGCCGCGCCGGAAGCGCGCAGCCGGTCGGGGAAGCCGGCCGGCAGGTGCCGCAGCCCCGCGTGGGCGGCCTGCGCGAGCAGCCCCAGCCCCTCGCGCAGCGCGGCGTCCACCGCGTCCGACGGCTCGGCGTTCGCGCCGGCCAGCGTGCCGTCGCCGGTCCCCGGAGCGAGATCGGGTACGACCACCGTCCGGTCGGCCACCACGGCGAGGGGCTCGATGACCAGCCCACCGGCGCCGCGCCGGACGGCGCCGCTGACGTACCGGGGGGTGCCGTGCGCGCCGGCCAGGGCGGCAGCGAGGCTGTCCAGCGCGGCCGGGCAGACCGAGCGGTGCACCGCCGAGATGGTCGCGGTGCCGCCGGACGGGGCGGCGACCACCGCGTCGAGGCGCTGCTCGCCGGCGGCGTACCCGACGGCGCGCACCTCGCCGATCTCCACCACCCGCACCGACTCGGCGTCCGTGCGCGGCCGCAGCGGCCGGGGCGGCAGCTCGGCGAGGGCCGTACCGAGCGCGTCGAGGTCCTGGACCAGCACGCCCGGTGGCAGCTCGCCCCATGAGCCGGCCCCCGGCGAGACGGTGGTCCGGGCGATCCGGCCGGTGGCGAACCGGATCCGCCCGGAGGCGCCGCGCACGGCGGACTCGGTGACCACGTTGGCGCCGGCCAGGGCGCCGACGGTGGTGCCGGCGACCCGACGGCCGGCGAGGTCGTGGCCGGTCACCCGCCCGACGTCGGCGCGCGGCCAGTCCCGGCGCAGCACCAGGACGCCCGCCCCGGCCGGCTGGGCGAGGAAGACCTCGACGGTGAACTCGTCCGCCGACTCGCGCACCCGGGCGCCGAGCCCGGTGAGCCGCTGCCGGCGCAGCGGTGTCTCTGCGGGCTCGTCGGTGCCGAGCACCCGCTCGACAGGGCTGGCGCCCCGGTTCACCACCGCCCGCCGCCGGGCGGGCAGCTCCGCGAGCACCTCGGCGAGCTGCGCCGGTCGGTAGCGGGCGCCGCGGGCGGCGTACGCGTCGAGCTGCGCGGCCAGCTCGTCCAGCGCGAGCAGCGGCCAGCGCAGCCCCGCGGCGTCCAGGTCGCGCCGGGCGGCGGCGAGGGGGGCCGCCGCGCCGGCGCCGGTGTGCACCGCCCCGGCGAGCAGCACCTCCCCGGCCAGCGCGACCGCCCGGTCGAGCACGGCGACATCCACCTCGGACGTCCCGCCGCCGATCCGGACCTGCGCCTCCCGCAGGCCGGGTCGTTCCCGGTCCGCCACCCGGTACGCCCAGACCGCCAGCGCGACCGCCTCCGGGCCGCCGTCGGCCGCGTCGGCGTGGGCGAACGCGATCTGGTGCGGCACCAGGAACCGGACGGTGCCGGTGGGCAGCTCCACCTGCGGCACCGGGTCCTCGGCGGTGGGCCGGCGGACCCGGGCGACGTACCCGCGCCGGTGCCGGCGTCGGGCGGCGGCGAACGCGGACCCGCCGACCGCCTCGGCGAGCGCCTCGTCGGTGACGTCGCCCGGCGACCAGGTCTCGAACCGGCCCGGCGCCGCCGCCCCGGCCACCGGGACGGCCGTGGTGGGCCGGCCCGGCCCGGCAGCGGGACCGGACGCGCCGCGGGCTTCGGCCACGACCTCCGACGACGGAGGGACCGGGTCACCGGTGGGTGGACCGCCGACGGTGGTCGCCGACGGTCCCGGGCCCGCCGCGGGGGCCGCGGCGATCTGCCGCTGGTAGGCGAACACGAGGACCAGCAGGTGGCGGCAGATGCCCGGTGCGCCGCACGAGCAGCTGCCCGCGCCGAGGCCGCCGGCCGGCGGCAGGCTGCTGTGGACGCCGTCGGGGTGGTCGGCGTGGACGGTGCCGTCGTCGTCGGTGCGCAGCGCGGGCGCCTCGCCCCCGTCCACCGCCCTGCCGGCCCGCTTCACCAGGCCCCGGTTGGTCAGCGTGGCGAGCACCTCCGGGGTGAGCGCCAGCAGGTCGGCACGGACCACCGTCGCCCCCTCGGCCCGCCCGGTCACCGGCCCACCCGCTCGGCGACGAAGGCGGCCAGCTCGCCCGGGGTCATCGCGCCGACCCCGGCCCCGACGTCGGCCAGCCGCTGTGCCATCGCCCGGTCGTACGCCGGGTTGGCCTCCTCGTCGAGCGCGGCCAGGCCGAGCACGTGGGTGCCCTGCTCGACCAGCTGCTTCACGGTTCGTACCAGCTGCGCCTCGCTGCCGCCCTCGTAGAAGTCGGTGATCAGCGCGACGATGGCCCGGCGCGGGTTCTCGATCAGCTGCGCCCCGTACGTCACCGCGCGGGCGATGTCGGTGCCGCCGCCGAGCTGCACCTTCAGCAGCAGCTCGACCGGGTCGTCCACGTCGGCGGTGAGGTCGACGACCTCGGTGTCGAAGGCGACCAGGTGGGTACGGACGCCGGGCAGCCCCCACAGGCAGGCGGCGGTGACCGCGGCGTGGATCACCGAGCCGACCATCGACCCGGACTGGTCGACCAGCAGGATCACCTGCCACCGGTCCAGGTGCCGGCGGGTGCGGGAGAAGAAGTGCGGGGTACGCACGTGCAGCCGTCGCTCGTCCGGGCGCCAGTGCGCCAGGTTGGCCCGGATGGTACGCCGCACGTCGAAGTTGCGGGCCTGCCGGAACCGGCTGGGCCGGCGGGCCCGGGCGCCGGAGAAGGACTGCCGTACGTCGGTGGCCATCCGCTCCATCAGCTGCCGGACCACGGTCTCGACGATCCGCCGGGCCAGCCGCAGCACCTCCGGGTTCATCAGGTGCTTCGTCCGCAGCACCGCCCGCAGCAGGGTGGCGCTGGGTTCCACCCGGGCCAGCACCTGCGGATCGGTCACCACGTCGTGGATCTCGTAGCGCTCGACGGCGTCGCGTTCCAGCCGTTCCACGGTCTCCCGGGGGAAGAGCCGAGTGATCTCGTTTAGCCAGTCCACCGTGGTCAGCAGCGACGGTCCGCTGCCGCCGCGGCGCACGTCACGCCGGTCGAGCTCCTCGTCGCGCCCGTAGAGCCAGTCGAGCGCGGCGTCCCGGCCCGCCGCGGCCTCGCCGAGCGCGCCGAGGCTGGACCGGGCGGGCTCGCCGAGCACCAGCCGCCACCGTTCCAGGGCGGGGTCGGTCATCGCGGGGCTCCTTTCGGATCGGGCCCGGCGGAGAGCAAGCCCTCCCGGGCGAGCAGGGCGTCGACCCGGGCGTCCAGCGCCCGGGCCCGGGCGACGAGCAGCGGGTCGGCGTCGAGGCGCAGCAGCGTACGGGCCGACGCCGCCGCCCCGCGCAGGTCCAGCACGTGCCGGGCGATGGCCTCCCGCTCGCGGGGCGGGAACCAGCCGAACGCCTGCCGCAGCGCGGGCAGCGCCACCAGGAAGTCGTGCGGGGACATCGCGGCGAGCAGGCCGTCGACCACCGCCAGCAGCGCCCGATCGCCGTCGACGACCTCCTCGCGGGCCAGCGCGAACAGGCCGGCCAGCCAGTCGCCGAGCACCGTCGGGGCGGCGACCGCCCGGACCGCCCGGGCCGGGTCGCCGCCGGCGCCGAGCGACCAGCGCAGGCCGAGGGCGGCGCCGCGCAGGTCCGGCGGGGCGCTCGGGTCGGCCGCGATCCGGGCGGCCACGGCCAGCGCCGGCGCGGCGTCCTTGCCGAGCGTGGGTCCGGCGTACCGCAGCGCGTCGCGGACCGCGACCAGCGCCGCCAGCCGGCCGGGTTCGGCCGGCGCGGTGGCCGCGTGGACGCCCTCGGCCAGCCAGAGCGCCCGGTCGACGGCGGCGGTGATGACCGCGGCGAGCGGCGCCGCGCCGGCGCTGCCGAGCAGCCGGTCGTGCCGCCAGAGGCCGAGCGCCACGGCCAGCGCCCGGCCCAGCTCGCGCAGCTCGGTGACCGCGCCGACCGCGTCGGCGATGGCCGCGAGCGCCCGCGCCGAGTGCGCGCGCAGGCCGCAGAGCGCGGTGTCGAAGAGCAGCGTGGCGAGGGCGTCGACGTCCCCGCCGACCAGGGTGATCCGCTCCTCGACCAGGGCGGTGACCGCGTCGAGCACGGTCGGGCCGTACCCGCCGGCCTCGATCACCTCGGCCAGCCGGTCCGGCGCGGGCCGGGCCGACCAGTGTTCGGTCAGCACCGCGTCCGCGCCGACCCGGGGGCCGCGCTCGCGGACGTGGCCGGGGACGCCGAGCAGCCGGAGCCGGTGCAGCAGCCGGCTGCGGTCCAGGTCGGCCGGGTCGGTGAGGTCCAGGTCGACGTCGTCGGAGAGGTCGACCCCGTGTCGGCGCAGCTCGGCCTCGACGTCGCGCACCAGCGGCGGCAGCGGGGTGTCCGGGTGCAGCCGCCCGCTCCGCTCGCCGCTGAGCGCGGCCACCATCTCCACCACCGCGGGGTGGGTGCCGGCGGCGAGCCGCCCCCGGGCGGTCCACGGCAGCGGCTGGTCGAGGGCGTCGGAGACCAGGGCGGAGACCAGGCCGTCGAGCACGTCGACGCGGGCCGGGTGGGCGTGCCCGCGCAGCCGGGCCAGGCCGCCGGCCATGGTCCGCGCGGCGATCAGGTCGGCGGTGGAGACCGGCTGCCGGCGGGCCCGCAGCCGGGTGGCGACCGTCTCGACCAGGGCGTCGGCGGCCCGCTCCGGGCCGTCCTCCCAGACCCGCTGGTAGTACGCGGGCGAGGGCATGCCGGACTGGTAGCCGTCGAAGGCGTCCAGCCGCTTGAAGGAGTACGGCACCAGGTAGCTGCCCGCCACCGCGCCCGCGCCGGGCGCGGGCACCTCCGGCCAGCCGGCGTCGTCGATGACCGCCCCGGCGTCGTCGGCGTCGGTGGGTGGTCCGGCCCCGTCGGTGGTCGGTGCGGCGTCGACCAGCCGGACCAGCGCCGGCCGGTGGAAGCCGCCGGTGACCACCAGCACCGGGCGACCGCCGGCCCGGGACCGGGCCGCCCGCACCCAACGGGCCATGTACGCCTCCCGCGCCGCGTCGTCCTCCCCCGCCGCGGACTCCCCGCGCAGCAGGTCGAAGTAGGCGGCCAGCCGCTCGGCGAGCCCGTCGTCCGGCCCGATCTCGAACAGGTGGTCCCAGAGGGCGTCCACGTTGTCCACCGCGAGGGTGGCGCAGAGCCGCGCCACCGCGTCGGCGTACCGCTGGTCGGCGTCGGCGTACCGGTTGGCGCGCCGGGCGAGGGCCGGATGCCAGGCGGGCAGGTCGATGAAGCGGACCTCCGCCCCGGCGGCCCGTCCCTCGGTCAGCGCCACCCACTCCGGCGAGTACCCGCAGAACGGGCTCCACGAGGCGTGCCGCCGCCCCGAGTCCCGGTACGCGGTGAACACGGCGATCGGCAGTTCGTGGCCGAGCAGCAGCTCGTCCAGCCGGTCGTTGAGGTCGACCGGCCCCTCCACCAGGACGTACGCCGGGCGCAGCGCCGCGATGGTGGCCGCCACCAGCCGGGCGCAGGCCGGGCTGTGGTGGCGGACGCCGAGAACCGTGACGCCGGCCGGATCACTGGTCGGCATCGGCCGGGCAGCCATCAGCCGGGCAGCAGGTGCCGGGCGTCGTGCAACGCCTGCCACTGCGCACCCCTGCGCCGGGGAACCTGCTGCTCCAGGTAGCGGCGCAGCCGGGCCAGGTCCTCCGGGTCGTCCTTGGCGGCGGTGCCGGCCAGGCAGGCGACCATGTCGGCGGCGTCGCCGGCCTCGCCGCGCAGGAACCAGCCGCGCAGCCCGACCGCGTGGGCGACCGACACGGCCTCGGCGGTGCTCATCACCGCCGAGAGCCGCTCCATCGCGTCGCCCCGCTCGGTGAGCCCGGTGCGCAGCTCGCGGAACGTGGTGACCAGCACCTCCAGCACGTCTCGCCGGGGTGGCACGGTCACCCCGGAGCGCTGGAGCAGCACGCCGGCCTCCGCCTCGACCAGGTCCAGTTCGGTGGCGAGGTCCGGGATCGGGAAGACGGTCTCGAAGTTGAACCGTCGCTTCAGCGCGGCGCTCATCTCGTTGACGCCCCGGTCCCGGGTGTTCGCGGTGGCGATCACGTTGAAGCCCTCCCGGGCGAAGACCATCGCGTCCGGCCCGGGCAGCTCCGGCACCGCGAGCACCCGGTCCGACAGCGGGGAGAGCAGGCAGTCCTGCACTTCGAGGGGGCAGCGGGTGATCTCCTCGAAGCGGACCACCCGGCCCTGGGCCATGCCGCGCAGCAGCGGCGCCGGCACCAGCGCCCGCGGCGACGGGCCGTCCGCCACCAGCAGGGCGTAGTTCCACGAGTAGCGGATCTGGTCCTCGGTGGTGGCCGCGCCGCCCTGGATGGTCAGCGTGGAGTCCCCGCTGACCGCCGCGGCCAGCAGCTCGGACAGCAGCGACTTGGCGGTGCCGGGCTCGCCGACCAGCATCAGCCCGCGGCTGGTGGCGAGGGCGACCAGCGCGCGGTCGATCAGCGACGGGTCGCCGACGAACTTGCGGCTGACGCCGGCCGCCGGGTCGCCCAGAATGAACCGGCGGGCCGCCCGCAGGCTCAGCGCCCAGCCGGGCGGGCGCGGGTCGGCGTCGTCGGCGCGCAGCTTCGCCAGCTCGTCGGCGTACCGCAGCTCGGCCGGGGGCCGCTGGGCCCGCTCGGCCGTCGGGTCGATGGTGGTCACCGGACCACCTCCGCGAGGTCGCGCAGCACCTCGGACGCGGTGACCGCGTCGAGGTCGCCGAAGCGCACCCGGCCGCCACGCGAGTGCCACTCGCCCACGGGACGGTCGTTCACCCAGATCTCCTCGATCTTCTGGTCGGGGAACATGTCGACCACACCGACGGTGATGCCCGGATCGATGTTGACCACGATCGCCCGGTCGCCGGGCAGCTCGCGCTCCAGCCACGGCTGGATGCCGTTGTCCTGCGCGTCGGAGCGGCGCCAGCCGCGCCGCTCCAGGCCGAGCAGCCGGCCGGTCGGGACGGCGAGGCCCGCGTACCGGCTGAGCAGGCGCTCGTCCCGCTCGGCGTCGTCGAGCCGGTGCACCTCCCGGCCGAGCTGGGCGAAGGGCTGGAGGATCTCGTAGTCGGCGAAGATCTCGGCCCAGGCGGGCAGCGCGCCGCCGAGGTGCAGCGGGTGCGCGATGCCGACGACCGCGTCGTCCGGCAGCGCGTACGCCTCGTCCTCGACGTCGGCCACGCTGCGGTCCTCGGCGACCCGGAACGCGGTGCCCACCGCCCCGGTGTCGTCGTAGGTCGCCCAGACCAGCCGCCGGACGACGTGCCAGAGCAGCGGGTGCTCCAGGAAGTGCCGCCGGAAGTCGGCAGCCGACCAGCGGCGCTGGGCGACCATGGCAGCCTCGAACCGGCGGATCTGGTCGGCGGCGAGGGTGCGCACGTCCTTCTTCAGCCCGGTGAAGCGCTGGTACGCCGCCGGCGCGAGCGCCTGGTCGTCCCGGGCGCCCGGCTTGGGCAGCTCCTTGCGCCGCGCCCCGGCACCGTCCACCACGTACGGCTTGAGCTGCTCGTCGAAGCCGACGGTGAACCGCCGCGGGCCGTAGTCGAGGACCAGGCTGCCGTCGGCGTCCAGCCCCAGGTCGGGGACGAGCCGGTCGCCGAGCTGCTCGGCGTCGAGGCCGAGGTCGGTGGCCACCTCGGCGACCTTCTGCGCGGCCCGTTCCCGCAGCCCGCGGAACTTGACCTTCTGCGAGATGGCCCAGAGGTGCATCAGCGCCACGTCCGTGCCGATCGCGGCGAGCACGTCCAGCCCGGTGACCGCCCTCGCGTGCCCACCCTCGCCGGGCCAGGTCCGGATCACCGGGGCGAGCCGGCGGGCGGTCGCGTCGTCGCCGATCCAGCCGAGCGCCGGCAGCACCCAGCCCTCCTTCGCTGGCGCGCCGGCGGCCTGCCAGCGCTCGAAGAGCGCCCAGCCGAACTCGGCCAGCGACGTCGGGTCGCAGGCGTCGCGGACCAGACCGACGCCCGGGTAGACCTCGCCGGGCTTGGAGATGGCCAGCATGGTGCAGAGGTGCCGCAGCGCGTCCGCGGGCAGCGCCGCGGACCGGTCGCGCAGCAGCACCGGCGGCAGCACCACCGGGTCGAGCCACTGCGGCAGGGCCGGGATCCGGGCCGGCAGTTGCTCCAGCGGGTCCACGTCGAGCAGCGTGACGGTGCCGGCCACGGCCGGCTCGCCGTACTCCCGGGCGGCGTCCAGCACCAGGTTCCGGTGCTCGGCCGCGGTCACCCGCAGCGCCCGCTCGGCGGCCCGCCGGCGCAGCCCGGCCGGCCCCAGCGCCGTGGGCAGCAGCGCCCGCGCGGCGGCGGCCGGGTGCCGGCGGAACCAGGCCAGGGCGGCCGGACGGGCCGACTTGAGCCGGTCGAGCCAGTCGGCCATCAGGTCGGCGACCTCACCGCTGGCGTACGGCAGCAGCACGTCGGCGGCGGTCTGCGGGGTGCTCCGGGCGACGTGCAGGGCGGCGGGCAGGGCGTCCAGCTCCAGCCGCCCGACCGCACGCCGCATCCACGCGCCGGTGTCCCAGGTGTCCCTCGGCCGCCACGACCGCGCCAGCGGACGGGCCACTTCCTCGGGGGCACGGGTGAAGAACGCGATGCCGTCGCCGTCGCGGTAGCGCCCGGCGGCGATCTGCGGGGCCAGGTCGCTGAGGTCCTCGCCGCGGCGCCACCACGACATGTAGTACGAGTGGGTGGCCGCCCACTGCTCCCGCTCGCCGGGCGCCCAGACGATCGCGGTCTCGTCGGGCCGGACCAGCCCCGGCACCACGGGCGGCGCCGCGCGGTGCCGCTTGGCCAGCCAGGGCGGGCTGACCAGCACCGGCGGCAGCCGGTCGGGGTCCGCCGGGGTGACGGCGCCCTGCTCGGCGCCGACCCGCTCGACCCGCTCCCGGTCGGCCCCGTCCAGCAGCGGCAGCGCGGCGGCGACCGCGGCCGGGTTGGTGAGCACGTGGCCGCGCAGCAGCGTGGCGGCGTCCCGGGCGGCGCTGGTGCGCCCCTGCGCTGCCCGGGCGAGCAGGCGCACCCCGCGCACCGGGAAACGCCGGAGCATGTCGAGCACACCGGCCTGGACGTACTTCCGGTCGAGGCGGTCCAGCAGCAGCCGCATCGCCTCGTCGGTGGGGAAGGCGGAGATCAGCGACACCAGCCGCTGCTTGCCCGCCGCGTCGACGTACTCCTCGTCGAACCATTCGGCGAGCAGCGGGGCAAGCGCCGGGCCGACGGTGGCCGCGCCGGCGGTGACCGCGGCCGGGTCGTACATGACGGAGTAGACGTTGAGGTGGCCGGCCATCCGGGCGAACCGCTCGGCGGTGTCGGCCGAGAACATCATCAGCTCGGCAAGCAACTGGTCACCGAGCCGGTCCACGGCCGGGACGTCCTCGGCCAGCCAGGCGGTCTCGGTGGGCATGAGGAAGGAGGTGGCCACCCGGACCGGCAGCGCGGCCTCCCGGTAGGTGGCCAGGGCGGTGCGAGCGGCGGCGTACTCCTCCTCGGTCGCGACGGCGAGGTGAGCCCGGACCCGCCGCAGGACGGCCAACCGGGCGTCGCGGTAGTCCCAGTCGGCCCGGTCGCCCTCGGTCCGCGTGAACACGCAGGTGCGACCGCCGCGGCTGTCCCGCGCACTGAGCGCCGCCGACTCGACCAGGCCACAGGCCGCGCCGACCACCCCGTCGGTCGCTACCAGCAGGTCGCCCAGGATCCGAGCCCGGTCGGTGTCCCGCCAGCCGATCTCGTGCGTCACCGCGACCACCAGCGCGCCGGCGCCGAGCGGCGTCCGCTCGCCGGCCCGCCAGGCCCGCAGCGCGTCGACCACCTCGGGGTCGCCGCCGTTGCCGATCAGCCGGTCGATACCGGCGCGCAGCGATTCCAGCAGTTCCTCGCCGGCTGGGCGGGCCTTCTCCCTGGTCGGCAGGGCCGGACCGGTCGCGCCGCCGCGCCGGGGCACGAGCGTGCGCCGCCACCCGACCGGCACGACGAACGTCTCCTCGTCCGGCAGCGGGTGGCCCGGCTCCCCGGCGGCGTCGACCGGGTCCACGTCGGACCCGATGGCCGGCGGGGTCTCCGACGCTCCCGACGCGGCAACCACGGCGGACCCGGCAGGGGCACCGGTGGCGACCGGATCGACGGGCGCGGCGGGGGTCCCGGCGGGGGCCGACTCCACGTACCCCTTGCGGAGCTTCTCCGCGACCAGCTTGTCGACGTGCGCGGTGGCCTCGGCGTCGGAGCCGAACTCCTTGACCTGGGTCCGCCCCTCCGACCCGATCCGTCCATAGCCGACGGTCACCGTCGTGCCGGCCCGGTCCACCTGCCAGAACTTCGCCGCGCTGCCGCTGACGTAGTCGAATCTGCGCACGCCGTCTCCTTGATCACCCGCGTTGTGCGGGGACCATAACCGCACCCACCGACAGCGTGGGGGGCGGTCAGGAGACCAGCAGGAGACCGATCGCGATCAGCGGCACCGAGACGAAGAGGAAGACGCCGATGCCGGTCAGCACCCGCCCGCCACCGCCGCTCTCCTGCTCCGGCGCCTTGCCGAAGATCGCCCGACTCTCCATCGTGCCGATCCGGCTGAGGGTCAGGTCCCCGGTCACCCCGAGCAGCGCACCGAAGATCATCAGAGTGAAGCCGTAGCGCTGGGTGAAGTCGCCGCCGCGGGCGGCGTGCCAGACCGCCGCGGCGACCGCCGCGAGCGCCACCGCGATGACGATCAGCACCAGCGCCTCACGCAGGCCCTTGACCACGGTCATCCGTATCCGCCTCCCCGTCGGAGCCCGCCCCGTGCGGGATCGGAGGCGTCATTCTCCCGGGTCGATGGAATCGGCGCCGCCCCGTTTCCGACCGTGGTGGGGCGGGAAGACGAAACGACCGGATGAACCCCAGGGGTCCACCCGGTCGCCGTTGCGCTCCGGTCAGCCGTTCTCCCGCTGCATCCGCTCCATGAGCATCTGCTTGCCCTGTTCACCTGCCTTGCGGTTGTTGTCCTGGATCTTGCGGAACCAGGTGGCGAGTTCCGTGTCGCCCCGGGCTTCGGCGTCCGCAATGTAGGTCTGGAGTTGCCAGATGTGCTGGAGCGACATCTGCACCGCGTGGATCAGGTCGTAGTTCTTGTCCTTCACCGGGCTGGCCGGCTCCTTCACCATGGTCGCCACGGCGTACCTCCCCTGGTCGGTGTGGTCGGTGCCAGCGGTTACCCGCCCTCGCCGGGTTCACGCACCGTCCCCCACCACCATTCGAGTCCCGGAGGGTGCGGCCGCCGCCGAGCCGGCACGGTTACCCGCTGCGAAGCCCGGGTACGCATGGGCCCATGGCGGAACTGGCAGCCCTCTGGATCGTCCGGCACGGCGAGAGCACGGCGAACGTGGTCGCCTCCGCGGCCGAGGCGTCCGGCGCGGAGCTGATCGACCTGACCCACCGGGACGCCGACGTGCCGCTCTCCGCCACCGGCGAGGAGCAGGCCCGGGCCACCGCCCGCTGGCTGGCCGGGCTGCCGGACGAGCGCCGGCCCGACGTCGCGGTGATGTCGCCCTACCTGCGGGCGGTGCGGACCGCCGAGCTGGCGCTCGCCGGCACCGGCATCCCGGCCAGCCGGGACGAGCGGCTGCGCGACCGGGAGCTGGGCATCCTCGACGGCCTCACCGGTCACGGCGTGCAACGGCGCTTCCCGGAGGAGGCCGCCCGGCGCCGCCGGCTCGGCAAGTTCTACTACCGGCCGCCGGGCGGGGAGTCCTGGACGGACGTGGCGCTGCGCCTGCGGGCGCTCCTCGGCGACCTGCGCCGCGACCACGAGGGCGGGCGCGTGCTGCTCTTCGGCCACGACGCGCTGGTGTTCATGCTCCGCTACCTGGTCGACGGGCTGACCGAGGCGGAGCTGATGGGGTTGACCCGGGAACATGTGATCGCCAACTGCTCGGTGACCGGCTGGTCGGCGGACGCCGACGGCCGGCTCGTTCCGGACACCTTCAACGACGTACGCCACCTGCACCAGCAGGGTGCCCGACCGACCAGGGAGGACGAGGTCCGTGCCGAACCGGTCTGACACCCCGGTCATCACGCCGGCGCTGCTGCGGGACTGGGCGCTGCCCGTGCCGACCGGCGGCAAGGAGCAGCGTGGCACGGTGCTGGTGGTCGGTGGCTCGCGGTTCACCCCGGGCGCGGTGCTGCTGGCCGGGGTGGCCGCGCTGCGCGCCGGCGCCGGCGTGCTGCAACTGGCCGCCGCCGAGTCCACCGCCGCCGCGCTGAGCATCCAGGTGCCGGAGGCCCTGGTGGTGGGCCTGCCCGAGACCCGCGACGGCGCCGTTGCCGGCGACCCCGGGGACCGGCTCGGCGACCTGGTCGGGCGGGCCGACGTGGTCGCGGTCGGCCCGGGCCTGAACGACATCGACCAGACCCGCTCGCTGCTGCACCTGGTGCTGGCGACGGCCGGGCCGGAGGCCGCGCTGGTGTTCGACGCGTACGCGCTGGGCGCGCTCAGCCACGAGCCGGACCTGCTGGTGGGCTCCGGCCGCAAGGTGGTGCTCACCCCGAACCTGACCGAGGCCCGGCACCTGCTGGACCGCGACCCGGGCGACGACCTGGACGCCGAGGCCCGCGAGCTGGCCCAGCGGTACGACGCGGTGGTCTCGCTCTACGGCCACATCGCCACCCCGGACGGCGCAGGCTGGCGGGAGGAGAGCGGCGACGCCGGGCTCGGCACGTCGGGCAGCGGTGACGTGCGCTCGGGGTTGCTGGCCGGGCTGCTCTCCCGGGGCGCGGAGCCGGCGCAGGCGGCCTGCTGGGCCGCGTGGGCGCACGCGGTCAGTGGTCAGCGGCTGGTCCCCCGGTTCGGCCGGATCGGCTTCCTCGCCCGCGAGCTGCTCGACGAGATCCCGCACACCCTCGCCACCGTATGACGGTCACCGACCAACCGAACGGATGTGTGTAACGCCACATCTGCTCCCTACGCTGTTGGTTCGAAAGCGGGCATCCGCCCGCTGCCGCCGGGTCGTTCCCCCATCACGGAGCATCACCCGGCGGGGGACGGCCCCTGGGAGTCTGTGTGAAGAACCTCCGTCGCAAGACACTGGCCGCCGCGTCCGCGGTGACGCTCGGCGTCGGCCTCGCCCTGACCGGCGGGTTGGCACCGGCCGCGGCCGCCGGCCCGGACACCACGTTCCTGGTCCTGGCCCCGCAGGGTGCCTCGACCGGCTCGGCGGCGGCCCGCGTGGCCGCGGCCAACGGCACCGTGGTGGCCACGTACGACAAGATCGGTGTGCTCGTCGTCCGCTCCACCAACCCCGACTTCGCCACCCAGGTGAAGGGCGCGGGGGTCGAGTCGGTCGCCGCCACCACCGGCCTGGGCACCGCCCTCGAGGAGGGCGAGACCCTGGAGGTCTCCGCGGCCGATGCGGCGAATGCCACCGCCAACCCGACCGCGGAGCCCCTGTACGGCCAGCAGTGGGACATGGACATGATCCACCTCCCGCAGGCCCATGCCATCAACGCCGGCAGCGCCGACGTGGTGGTGGGCGTGCTGGACAGCGGCATCTCCAGCACCCACCCCGACCTGGCCACCCAGATCGCCAAGGACAAGAGCACGTCCTGCCTCGGCGGCACGGTGGACACGGCCGAGGCGGCCTGGAACCCGACCACCTCCGACCACGGCACCCACGTGGCCGGCACCATCGCGGCTGCCGTCAACGGCGTCGGCGTGGCCGGTATTGCGCCGGGCGTCAAGGTCGCCGCGGTGAAGGTGGTCAACGACGACGGCTTCATCTTCCCGGAGGCTGCGGTCTGCGGGTTCATGTGGGCCGCCGACCACGGCATGCAGCTGACCAACAACAGCTACTTCATCGACCCGTGGGAGCTGAACTGCCGCAATGACGCACGCCAGCGTCCGGTGTGGCAGGCGGTCCAGCGGGCCATCCGTTACTCGTCGAACAAGGGCGTGCTGAACGTGGCGTCCGCGGGTAACTCGAACTACGACCTCGCGCACAAGATCTCGGACTTCGGCAGCCCGAACAACGGGACGCCGGAGGAGCGCGAGAACCTCACCAACGCCTGCCTCGACCTGCCGGCCGAGGCGCCGGGCGTGGTGACCGTCTCGGCGGTCGGCCCGACCGGGGAAAAGAGCTTCTACTCCTCGTACGGCCAGGGCGTCATCGATGTCACCGCACCCGGTGGTGACAGCCGGTTCCGCACCAGCGGTGTCAGCGGGACCACCACCGACCAGATCCTGTCGACCACCTTCAACACGGCGACTCGGACCAATGGTTGGGGTTACAAGCAGGGCACCTCGATGTCCGGCCCGCACGCCGCCGGCGTCGCGGCGCTGGCGCTGTCGGCGCACCCGGGGATGGCCCCGGGCCAGCTGGCGGCGTTCCTCGAGCGTACGTCGGTGGCGCAGTCCTGCCCGGACGGCGTCTACAACCCGGCGCCGCTGCACCCGACGGCGGGCCCGACGTTCTACAACGCGACCTGCTCCGGCGGGGAGCGCAACTCGTTCTACGGCGCCGGCATGGTCGACGCCTACAACGCGGTGAAGTAGCAGCACTGCACGACCAGTGGGGCCCGGCGGAACATCGCCGGGCCCCACCCGTTTTCGCAGCTCATGGCCGGGGTACCGGAGCACCGTCAGCCGAACCAAGGAGGTCTGCCGGTGTCCACCGACGCCATCGTCCTGCTCAAAGAGGACCACAAGGAGATGCGCCGCCTCTTCCGCGAGTTCCAGAAGGCCGAGGACGGTCCGGCCAGCAAGCGTCAACAGCTGGTGACGCAGATCCTGGAGGCCCTCACGGTGCACACCTACCTGGAGAACGAGGTGATGTACCCCGAGGTCCGCAAGCTCCTGCCGGACTTGGAGGACGACATCCTCGAGTCGTACGAGGAGCACCACGTGGCCGACCTGCTCTGCGCGGAGCTGGCCGCAATGGACGCCTCCGACGAGCGCTTCGTCGCCAAGACCACGGTGCTCATCGAGAACGTCGAGCACCACGTCGAGGAGGAGGAGCAGGAGTGGTTCCCCAAGGTGCGGGAGGCGCTCGGCCGCAACCAGCTCCAGGAGATCGGCGAACGGATGATCGCGATGCGCGCGGACGCGCCGCGCAACCCCAGCGACCCGAAGGCGGTCAAGAGCGCGCGTGACGCCGCCACCGCCTGACCGACGCACGACTCCGGGGCCCGGCCGAATGGCCGGGCCCCGTTGCGTCTCACCAGGCGGTCGGCGGCCGGCCCTGCGGCGCGGGCAGGATCTGACGCACCCGTCCCGGGGGTACGTCCCGGCGCCGCCACTCCCGGGGATAGCCCACCGAGACCTCCTCGAAGCGCACCCCGTCGTACCAGGTGGTGCGCGGGATGTGCAGGTGCCCGTAGACCATCGCGACGGCGGCGTAGCGCCGGTGCCAGTCGGCGGTGGCCTCGGTGCCGCACCACTGGGCGAAGATCGGGTAGCGCAGGACGTCGGTCGGTTCGCGGACCAGCGGCCAGTGGTTGACCAGCACGGTCGGCAGCGCCGGGTCGCGCTCGTCCAACCGTCGGGCGGTCTCGGCGACCCGGGCGGCGCACCAGTCCGGGCGGCTCGGGTACGGGTCGGGGTGCAGCAGGAACTCGTCGGTGCAGACGACCCCGGTCCGGTACGCCTCGGCCAGCGCCGCCTCGCGGGTGTCGAACCCGGCCGGTCGCCAGCTGTGGTCGTAGAGCAGGAACAGCGGCGCGACCAGCGCCGGCCCGCCCGGCCCCCGCCACACCCGGTACGCGTCCTCGGGGGTGACCACCCCGAGTCGCCGGCACACCTCGACCAGGTGCCGGTAACGCTCCACCCCGCGCAGGGTGACCGGGTCGACCGGCGGGGTCCACAGCTCGTGGTTGCCGGGCGCCCAGATCACCGTGTCGTACCGCTCGGCGAGCAGGCCGAGGGCCCACTCGACGTCGGCGACGGTCTCCGCCACGTCGCCGGCCACCAGCAGCCAGTCCCGGGGCGAGGACGGCCGCAACGCCTCGACCAGCGCCCGGTTCGCCGCGTGTCCGACGTGCAGGTCGCTGGTGGCCACCAGGCTGCCGGCGTCCTCCCCTGACATCCGTCGATCGTACGCACGCCGCCCCCGCGCCGTGGGCGCGCGGGAGCGGCGGAGTTCGGCGAGGTGGACCGGGACCCCCGGGGGGCGACCCGGTAGGATCGGCGGCGGGCCGTGACTGGCGCGTGGGGATGGAGCACCCTCGGGAAGCGGTCCCGTCATGAGGATGCACGCCGAGCGCCTGGGCCTTCCACACGTCACCAGGAGGTCGCATGTCGCTGAACGCCGAATCCACCGCCTTCCGCAGCGCGCTCGAGGTGATCCGCGCCGTCGAGCCGCGGGTGGCCGACGCCATCGGCGCGGAGCTGGCCGACCAGCGCGAGTCGCTCAAGCTCATCGCCAGCGAGAACTACGCCTCCCCGGCCACCCTGCTGGCGATGGGGAACTGGTTCAGCGACAAGTACGCCGAGGGCACCGTCGGCCGCCGCTTCTACGCCGGCTGCCAGAACGTGGACACCGTCGAGGCGCTCGCCGCCGAGCACGCCCGCGAGCTGTTCGGCGCCGCGCACGCGTACGTGCAGCCGCACTCCGGCATCGACGCCAACCTGGTGGCGTTCTGGGCGATCCTGGCCGACCGGGTGGAGTCCCCCGCGCTGAAGAAGGCCCAGGTACGACAGGTCAACGACCTCACCGAGGCGGACTGGTTCGCGCTGCGCCGGGAGCTGGGCAACCAGCGGATGCTCGGCATGTCGCTGGACGCCGGCGGCCACCTCACCCACGGCTTCCGGCCGAACATCTCCGGCAAGATGTTCGACCAGCGCAGCTACGGCACCGACCCGGCCACCGGGCTGATCGACTACGACAAGGTGGCCGAGGCGGCCCGCGAGTTCAAGCCGCTGATCCTGGTCGCCGGCTACTCGGCGTACCCGCGGAAGGTCAACTTCCGGATCATGCGGGAGATCGCCGAGTCGGTCGGCGCCACCTTCATGGTGGACATGGCGCACTTCGCCGGACTGGTCGCGGGCAAGGTCTTCACCGGCGACTTCGACCCGGTGCCGCACGCGCACATCGTCACCACCACCACCCACAAGTCGCTGCGCGGCCCGCGCGGCGGCATGGTGCTCTGCGGGCCGGAGCTGGCCGACCAGGTCGACCGGGGTTGCCCGATGGTGCTCGGCGGCCCGCTGCCGCACGTGATGGCCGCCAAGGCGGTCGCCCTGGCCGAGGCCCGCCGCCCCGACTTCGCCGACTACGCCCAGCGCATCGTCGACAACGCGCAGGCGCTCGCCGAGGGCCTGCTGCGCCGGGGCACGAAGCTGGTCACCGGGGGCACCGACAACCACCTGGTGCTCCTCGACATCTCCGGCTACGGCCTGACCGGCCGGCAGGCCGAGCAGGCGCTGCTCGACTCGGGCATCGTGACCAACCGCAACGCGGTCCCGCAGGACCCGAACGGCGCCTGGTACACCTCGGGCATCCGGATCGGCACCCCGGCGCTGACCACCCGTGGCCTGGGCACCGCGGAGATGGACCAGACGGCCGAGCTGATCCACACCGTGCTCAGCCAGACGAGCCCCAGGTCGAACGCCGACGGCACCCCCTCCAAGGCCAAGTACGTCCTCGACGCGGCCCTGGCCGACAAGGTCAGCAAGCAGGCCAGCGACCTGCTGACGGGCTTCCCTCTCTACCCCGCCGTCGACCTGGCCTGACGCACACCCAGGTCCGCACACCCACGTCGATCATGGAGTTGTGGTGCCCGGTCCGGCCGGATTCAGGGGCATCCGTCCCCACCACAACTCCATGATCGCCGAGGTCACCCCAAGGTGAGGGCGCGGTGGCGGAGGGTGCGGAGGCGGTGGAGGACGTCGGTGCCGCCCCGGCCGAAGTGGTCGTGCAGGGCGCGGTCCTCCGCGGAGAGGGCGTCGTAGGTGGCGGCGCGGGTCGGGTCGGGGTGGAAGGTCTCGCGGTGGGCGGCGCCCATCGCCGCGGACGCGGTTTCCACATCCGGATACGCCCCGGCGGCCACGGCGGCGTGGACGGCCGCGCCGTGGGCGGCCGGGTGCGCCGAGTCGACCACGTGCGGCGGCCGGCGCAGCACGTCGGCGTAGCCCGCCCACCGGCTAGTCGGCGGCGAGCGCGTCCAGCAGCGCGTACGCGGTGAGCCCGCGCCACCGCACCTCCTCGGCGTACGCCCCGGGCAGCGCGCGGTCGACGTACCAGGCGACGATGTCCCCCACCCCGCTCCGCCCGGCCTCGTAGCCCCACCTGCCGGCGGTGACCCCGCCGTCGACCACCCCGCACACGCCGGGCACCTCCCGGCGGGCGTCCGCGTTCATGATCAGGCAGGTGGAGGTGCCGAGCACGGCGAGCATCCGCCGGGGCGACCGCGCGGGCCGCGGCGGCGGTGACGTGCGCGTCGATGGCGCGTGCCGAAGTCCACGCCGACGGCGTACCGGCGTCGGTTCCGCTGGCTCACCGCTCCCCCTCCCGTCGCCCCCGGCGGGGACGGCCGGGGCGGGTGCACGCTGGCAACACCGGCGGATGAACCGCCGGTGACGGGTCAGGCGAGCGGGCGCTTGAGGTGGTACCGGTGGACCTCGGTGCTGCCCTGGACGTTGTTCACGTCCTCGCCGGCGGAGACCAGCTCCCAGCCATCCCGGCCGGCCCGGTTGAGGTGCGCGATCGCGGTGTCGCCGTACGCCGTGATGTCGGTGCGCGACCCGTCGGGGGCGTACCAGACGAACGAGACGTGGAAATTCCGTCCCTGTCCCTGGTAGCGGCGGACCAGCAGGGCGTACTCCCAAGCGACCATGCGGTCCATTATGGTGGCCCCGCGCCGGTCATCGGAACCGCGGCTGCTCTCTCCTTCCGGGGCGGTCAGCCACCGGCCGGGGATCCTGCGACGGCGGACCACTCGGCCGCGAGGTCGGCACGGGTGGGCGGGTCCGCGCCCCGCCGGCCGCAGGTCCACGCGGCGACGCGAGCCGCCTCCCGGAGCACGGTCGTCGCGCAGGACCCGGCCGAGATGGGCCGCGTCGCCGCGTCGCTGATCTTCCGGCGGCTCGACGGGGAACAGTGGCGGCCGAGGACGCACCTCGTGGCAAGCAGGCTGATCCCGCGCGGCTCAGGCGAGATCAGCGGCAGCGAGGCGAGGTCCAGGTCCACCGGTTCGTCCACGGCTCAGCCTCCGATCAGGGTACGCAGGTGGCGGGCCGCCGCCGGGTCGGCGCAGCCGGAGAGGGTGAGCGCGTCGCGCAGTTCGGTGGCGAGCAGCGCCAGCGCCGCCTCCGCGCCGGACCGCCCGCCGGCGGCGAGGGCCCAGAGCATCGGCCGGCCGAGCAGCACCCCGGTCGCGCCGAGGGCGAGCGCGCGCAGCACGTCCGTGCCGCTGCGGACGCCGCTGTCCAGCAGCACCTCGGCGCGGTCGCCGACGGCGGCGACCACCTCGGGCAGCACGGTGGCGGTGGCGGGGGCGCCGTCGAGCTGCCGGCCGCCGTGGTTGGAGACCACCACGGCGTCCGCGCCGACCTCCACCGCCCGCACCGCGTCGCGCGGGTCGAGGATGCCCTTGACCAGCAGGGGCAGCGGGGTACGGTCCCGCAGCCAGTCGAGGTCGGCCCAGGTCAGCGCGGGGGCGAAGACCGCACCGGTGTGCGCGGCGATCGCCGACACCCCGGGCGTGCCGATGTGGGCGAGGTCGTCCCGGCCGCCGGGCAGGTTGGCCGCGGTGACGTGCGGCGGCAGCGCGAAGCCGTTGCGCACGTCGCGCCGCCGGCGGCCGAGCACCGGCACGTCGACGGTCACCATCAGCGCGGCGCAGCCGGCGGTCTGGGCCCGGTCCAGCAGGTCGGCGACCAGCCCTCGGTCGCGCAGCCAGTACAGCTGGAACCAGACCGGCCCGTCGCCGGCGGCGGTGACCTCCTCGATCGAAGTGCTGCTCAGCGTGCTGAGCGTGTAGGGCACCCCGGCCGCGCCGGCGGCCGCCGCCAGCGCCGACTCGCCGTCGGGGTGCAGCAGCCGCTGGTACGCCATCGGCGCCACCGCCACCGGCATCGCCTGCTCCCGGCCCAGCAGCGTCGCCGCCGTCCGGGGATCGTCCACCCCGGTGAGCATCCGGGGCAGCACGGCCACCCGGTCCAGGGCGGCCCGGTTGGCGGCGAGGGTGGTCTCGGCGCCGCTGCCGCCGTCGACGTAGTCCCAGACGCCCGGCGGCACGACCGCCCGGGCCAGCTCGGCGAAGTCCCCCAGGCTGACCGGCGGCGCGGCGTCAGGCATCGCGGGGCCCGCCGGGCGTCGGCACCGCGAGCACGAAGCGTTCACGCAGGAACGCCGCCGCCTGGGCTCGCCGGCCGGCATCGAGGACGCCGGGCATCGCGAAGAACCCGTGGGGGTCGAGGGGCATGCCGTCTCCTATCCGCCGGTCGAGACGAAGAGCTTATCGATGCCGCGCAGGAAAAGACTCCCGCTGTCCCGCGTCCCGCGTCGTTCCCGGACGGCCGTGGGGCCGCCCGGGAACGACGTGGCTCAATCGAGATCGGTGCAGACGTTGTGCGTCGTGCCGTGGACCATCGTGACGGTCTTGTGGAACGTCGGGCTGAACTCGACGACGTACTGCCCGTCGATGAGCCAGTACCCGCGCGGCAGGGTGCCGCCGTTCTCCCGGAAGCCGAAGAGCGCCGGGCCGGTGACGTACCACGTCATCGACCCGTCCGGGTGGTACTCGACCATGGCCGTGCCGCTGGCGTCCACCAGGGTGGCGGCCCCGGTCTCGGTGTTGGTCACCCCCACGATCAGGTCCCCCTCGTAGAGCTCGCGGCGGGGAGAGCCGTCGGGGTTGGTGCTTAGCACCAGCTTGCGGACCTCGTCCCGGACGGACTCGCTGTGGATGGCGAAGTCGCACCGCGCCCCGGCGGGCTGGTCGAAGGACCCCTGCGGCGCCGGCACCCAGCCGTGCGTGCCCCCGGTCGTCCCGGCGTACGCCGGGGTCGGCCCGGCTGCGATGGCCGCGACCACTGCCAGCACCGTTGCGACGCTCGTTCTCTTACGCATGTCCATCTCCGTCTGTCGTCGGCGTCAGGGCCGAACCAGGATCACCGTCGGCGCTCACCACGCCCTGACCATGCGACGGCGACGGACCCGCGTCGGCCCCGCGCGCGCCGGCGTAGTCACCACCGGATCACCGGGTGACAACCCGCGAGGGGTGCCAGATGGTCACAGAGATATGGAGTTCGGACTGCTCGGACCATTCGAGGCACGCCACGACGGGAAGCTGGTCGAACTCGGCAGCCGCCGCCAGGAGCGGTGCATCCTCGCCGTCCTGCTGCTCGACATCGGCCGCCTGGTCACCACGGACCGGCTCATCGACCTGCTCTGGAACGGCCGCCCACCGGCCTCGGCCCGGGGCGCGGTGCACACGTACATCGGGCGGCTGCGGACCTCGCTGGCACCGTACCGCGTCCGGATCACCACGCGCGGTGACGGCTACCTGGTGGAGGCCGACGGGCACCGGGTGGACGCGGCGGAGTTCAGCCGGCTGGTGGACCGGGCGGCCGCCACCACCGACCCGGCCGAGCGGGTCCGGCTGCTCGACCGGGCGCTGGAGCTGCGGCGGGGCCCGTTGCTCGCCGACACGGCCGACGGCGAGCTGCGGGAACGGCTGCACGGCCCGTTGGAGGAGCGCCGGCTCACCGGCGTCGAACTGCGCGCCGAGGCGCGGCTCACCCTGGGCCAGCACGCCCGCGTGGTCACCGAGCTGAGCGCGCTGGTCGGCCGGCACCCGACCCGGGAACAGCTGGTCGCCACCCTGATGACCGCGCTGTACCGGGGCGAGCGGCAGGCCGACGCGTTGCGGCTCTACCGGCGCACCCGGCGCAAGCTCGTGGACGACCTGGGGGTCGAGCCGGGTAACCGGCTGCGGGAGGTGCATCGGCGGATCCTCCGCGCCGACCACCGCCTGGAGCGGACCGGCCGGCCGGTGTACGAGGTGCGGGTCCGCGGCGAGTCACTGCCGTGGAGTGTCGGCGGACATCCGGCGCTGGAGTTCTGCAACACCCTCGCCGGGTGGGGGCACGAGCCGCCGATGCCCGGCGCGGAGTGGCTGCGCGGCTACCGCACCCTGGCGGTCTGGACCGGCCACGTCGGACTGGCCGACGACGTCGCGGTGAGCCGCCTGATCCATCTGGCCGAGCGCGACCCCGCCCAGGCCACCGCTGCGCTCGACGAGGCCCGTGCGCTGCGCGCCCGGCTGTACGCCTGCCTGACGGACCCGACGGACCGACGCGCCTTCGACGACGTCGCCCGGTACGCGGAGGACGCCGCGAAGGTGCTGGTCTTCCGCCGGGACGCCGACGGGCGCGGGCGGTGGTGTCCGGACCTCGCGGCCGGGCTGCGGCTGCCCGTGCACGCGGCCGCCTGGAGCGCCGCCGAGCTGCTGGCCGACCCGCGCCGGCTCACCGTCCGGGTGTGCCCCGACGAGCGGTGCGGCTGGCTGTTCCTCGACGAGAGTGGCCTGCGGCGCTGGTGCAGCCTCGCCACCTGCGGCCGTTCGCCCGGCGACGCCCCGTGCCGCAGCGCATGACGGCTACACCTGGTGACGCAGCATCACCACGCCGTTGCCGAACGTCCGCGACTCAACCAGTCGCAGGTCGGTGGGGGTGTCCGACGGTGGGAACAACGGGGTGCCCCGGCCGATCAGCACCGGGTGGACGAAGATCCGGTGCTCGTCGATCAGGCCCAGCCGGTGGAAGGTCGCGCCCAGCTCCGCCCCGCCGACCACCATGTCGCCGCCGGGCCGGGCCTTGAGCGCCGCGACCTCCTCGGGAACCACCTCCCGGGCGATGGTGGCGTTCCAGTCGGCGTGCCGCAGGGTCCGGGAGTAGACGACCTTCGGCATGTCCCGCCAGATGCCGGCGAACTCCTTCGTCGGCGCGCTGCTCGCCGGGTCCCGGTCGGCCGTCGGCCAGAAGTCGGCCATCAGTTCGAAGCTCCGCCGGCCGTCGAGGAACGCGCCCATGGTGGCCAGCTCGGCATTGAAGTACGCGTGCAGCTCGTCGTCGACCCGGTGCCAGTCGAGCTGGTGCTCCGGCCCCTCGAAGTAGCCGTCGAGGGACACCGACATCCACAGGATGATCTTCCGCATTGCCGCCCTCCTCCACCCGCCGACGGCCAGTCTGGCATCCTCGCCGGATGAACGGGGACCAGGTCACCGCGCTGATGGACGAGTTCGCCGTCCACCAGCTGCGGGCGTGGATCGCCGGCGGCTGGGCGGTGGACGCGGTGGTGGGCCGGCAG
This sequence comes from Micromonospora sp. DT47, assembly GCF_049844475.1. Taxonomy (NCBI): domain Bacteria; kingdom Bacillati; phylum Actinomycetota; class Actinomycetes; order Micromonosporales; family Micromonosporaceae; genus Micromonospora; species Micromonospora sp. DT47. The sequence goes on from NZ_JBNCLC010000006.1 coordinate 77,280, forward strand.
ACCCGCCCGCACGGCGACCTCGACCTCGCCGTCGACGCGGCCCAGCAGGACGAGCTGTTCGCGCTGCTGTCCCGCCTCGGCTTCACCGTGACCGTCGACTGGCTGCCGGTACGCGCCGAGCTGACCGCGCCGGACGGCCGGCGAATCGACGTGCACCCGGTGGCCTTCCGCCCCGACGGCAGCGGGGTGCAGGAGGGCCTGGACGGGACGACGTTCGGGTACGCGGCGGACGGCTTCGCCGAGGGGAGCATCGACGGCCGGCGGGTTCCGTGCCTGTCGGTGGCCCAGCAGTTGCGCTTCCGCGAGGGCTACGAGCCCCGCGCGGTCGACCACCACGACATCGCGCTGCTGCGGCAGGCGGTGTCCTGAGTCAGTCCACCCTGCCAGAGACTACGCCGGCCGGTCGATCCTGGTGGGTCCGCCGGCCGGCGGACCCACCAGGGCCACCCGGACCGCCTCGTCGGGCGTGTCGACGTGGTGCGGCCCTTCGATCGGCGCGCCGGAGGCGTCCACCACCCGCCAGCCGCCGAGCACCGCCACCGGCACCCCGCCCCGACGCAGGGCCAGCGCCACCTCGCTGAGCGTCCCCCAGGAGCCGCCCACGGCGATCACCGCGTCGGCGCTCCACACCAGCACCGCGTTGCGGGCCTGCCCCATGTTCGTAACCACGGTCGCCGAGACGTCCGCGACCGGGCCGGGCGCGGTGCCGTCGTCGGGGCGTACCGCGATCACCAAGCCGGCGCGGGACCGGGCGCCGGCGGCGACCGCGGCCATCACCCCGCCGCCACCGCCGCAGAGCACGGCCGCGCCGCGCTCGGCGAGCAGCTCTCCCACCCGGCGGGCGTACGCCTGCTCGACCTCCGTCGCGGACGCCGGCCCGCAGACCGCCACCTGCACCATCCGCCCATCATGCCCGGACGCGACGGGGCTCCCCGGCGACGCGCGCCGGGGAGCCACCGGGAGGGATCAGAAGACCGACACGCCGTACTTGCTCAGCGCCTCCTTGACCGGCTGGAAGAAGGTCTGGCCGCCGGTCTGGCAGTTGCCGCTGCCGCCGGAGGTCAGGCCGAGCGCGACGCTGCCGGCGTACAGCGGGCCGCCGCTGTCGCCGCCCTCGGCGCAGACGTTCGTGGCGATCATGCCGCGGACGGTGCCCTCGGCATACCGGACGGTGGCGTTGAGGCCGGTCACCGTGCCGCTGCGGGTGCCGGTGGTGCTGCCCCGGCGGGTCACCGCCTGACCCACGTACGCGTCGCCGGCGCTGGTGATGTCCTGCGAGCCGACGGTGCCGCTGACGGTGACCGAGGTGTTGGTGTACCTCACGATGCCGTAGTCGTTGCCGGGGAAGCTGGTGCCGGTCCGGTCGCCGAGCTTGGTGCTCAGCGCCGAGTTGGCGTACCAGGTGGCGGAGAGGTCGGTGCAGTGCCCGGCGGTGAGGAAGTAGTACGTGCTGCCGCTGCGCACGTTGAACCCGAGCGAGCAGCGGTAGCCGCCGCCGTAGATGGCGTCCCCGCCGGAGATCCGCATGCTCAGCGTGCCGGCGATCGGGGTGATCCGGGCGGCGCCCCCGGTCACGGCGACCGCAGCCCGGATCCGGGCCAGCTGGGCCGCGCCGACGCTGCTGTCGACGCCGACCACCACCTGGTTGCTCACCGGGTCGACGTACATCGCGGTGCCGGTGACGCCCAGGTCGACCCGGGCCTGTGTGCGTTCCAGGGCGGCGGCGCTGCGGCCGACCAACCGAGCGATGCCGCCGGCGGCCCGCACCGACGCGGCGGCACGCGCGTCGGTCACCGCGACGACGGTACGCCCCGAGGCCGGGTCGAGCCAGGATCCGGCGGTTCGCTCGACGCCGAGCGAGGCGGTGAGGGAGGCCGCCCGGTCGGCGGACAGGGGTGCGGGGGCGGCGTGCGCCGGTGCCGCGGCGACGGTGGCGGCGAGCAGAGCGGCACTGACGGCGGACATCACGCCACGTCGAGTGAGTCTCACGCGTTCCTCCCGGGGAGGGCGGGACCGGCCCGGTAAGCCGATCGATGAGTGCACATGTTTCCACCGCTGGTCCCGCAGGTAAAGGGGCTGTCCGCTGCCCGCACTCCGGATGTTCGTCGCGCGTTCGCCAAGGGGGTCTCGGCGGGCGGGTTCCGGATCGCATACCGTGGTCGGTCAGCCTGGAACGGACAGATCAGGAGCTGCGATGACGTCGACACCGACGAGCGGGGAAGCGACCCGGGCCCGGGTACGCGAGGTCCGACGGATCTGGGACGGCGCCCCGCACAACGCCTTCACCGACCTGGTGCGCTTCGGCGACACCTGGTTCTGCGCGTTCCGCGAGGGTGACTCACACATTTCCGACGACGGCACGATCCGGCTGCTCGCCTCCCCGGACGGCCGGGAGTGGGCGTCGGTGGCGGTGCTGACCCGGCCGGTCACCGACCTGCGCGACCCGCGGTTCGGGGTCCGCCCCGACGGTCGGCTGCAACTGCTGGCCGCGGCGGCCACCGGGGACGCCCCGAAGGCGCTGCAGACCTTCCGTACGGTCACCTGGCTCTCCGACGACGGGCGCCGCTGGGGCGAGGTGACGCCGGTGGGCGAGCCGGACGTCTGGGTGTGGCAGGCGGCCTGGCAGGCCGACGCGATGTACGGCGTGGGCTACGCCACCCGGGAGCCGCGCTTCGTCCGGCTCTACCGCAGCGGGGACGGCCTCGACCTGCAGCCGTGGGTGGAGACGCTCTTCGCCGACGGCTACCCCAACGAGTCCGGCCTGGTCTTCGCGCCGGACGGCACCGCGTACTGCCTGCTTCGCCGGGACCAGGACACCGCGACCGCGCAGCTCGGCCGGGCCCGGCCGCCGTACCGGGACTGGACCTGGACCGACCTGGGCGTCCGGGTGGGCGGCCCGGCGCTGCGCCAGCTGCCGGACGGCCGGCTGATCGCCGGGGTACGCCTGCACGACGGCGAGGTCCGCACCGCCGTCTGCCTGCTCGACCCGGAGCGGGGCGCGCTGACCGAGCTGGTCGGCCTCCCCTCGGGCGGCGACACCAGCTACCCCGGCCTGGTCTGGCACGACGGACTGCTCCGGGTCAGCTACTACTCGTCACACGAGGGGCGTACCAGCATCTACCTGGCCGAGGTGGAGCTGGACCCGGAGCCCTGACCGCGCGGCCCTGGCCGGGCCGTCGCCGGTCGGCTACCCGACCCGCAGTGGGCGGACCGGATCGCCGCCGAGCTGTCGGCGGTTCCGTCGCACGCGTGGCGCGCCGGGTCCACGACCGCCGGCCGGGCGTGTCGCGTCGGGTCGGGTCGGGTCGGGTCGACGTATGCCTAATGAGCGATATGCCTCAGAGGCATATTCATGCCTGAGAGTCATACCGCTCTCCGCCGCATCCGCGAGCGTGGCGGTTACCTGGCGTGGTCCCGACCGAGCCGGCTCAGGAGGCGGTCGCTGGCGTGGTCGGCGATGTCGCGCATGAAGACCCGGTCGGGGAAGTCGCCATCGAGAAGTCGCAGCTCCAGGAACGCGTGCTCCCATTCGACGTCGAGGAACATGACGCCCTCGATGTCGATGAGCACCGGCTCGTCGTGGTCGTCGACCAGCACGTGGTCGGTGCCGAGCTCGCCGTGGATCAGGGCGTACCCGGCGCGGGGCGCGACGGCCTCGAACAGCTCCCGGAGCAGATCGGCGAGGCGGTGTTCGAGCGCCGCGATCCGGTCCACCCGGCGGACGGACTCGGCGAGGTGACGCAGCGCCCGGTCCAGCACGACCCGCTCTACGGGCGGTGCGTCCGTTCCAGCACCGGCTCGGCGCGTCGGGGTCACGGGCGGACAGGTCTTCGAGCCGCCCGCCCCGGACATCCTCGACCGGGTGTCGCCCGGTCGAGCAGCAGCACCCGGGGCACCCGGACCCCGACCGCGGACAGCTCGGCGTGGGCCGCCTCGAACAGGTCGAGCCCGGACGCGGGCGCGAACGGTCCCTCCTCCCCCACCGCCGACGGCCAGTAGTCCTCCTCGTCGTTCCAGACGTGGACCAGGCAGGTCCCGCCGTCGTCGAGGGTCACCCGGTAGGCACCCTTCTTGCTCCCACCGGCGAGTCGACCACGAGGTTCGGGTCCGGAAATGCGACGGCACCTCGTCGCGGCCCGGCCGGGTCAGTCCATGTCGGCCTGCTGCCAGAGCCCCACCGCGACCGCGGCGGTCATCGACATCCATCGGTACCACCGACACCGCGGCCCGAAACCCGTCCGCAACTGCTTCCATACCGTCGGTCATCTCGCCGGCGCCGGCCGTCCCACCTGCGACGTGAGGGGCGATCCTCCCTGTCGTCCCGCATACCCGTGTGCGAAGCTGCGGCGAGTTTTCTTCGTGACTTTTCCGACGTACACAAGAAGGAGGTTCGCCGTGCCGTCGAGTTTCGGGCAATGGCTGATCGTGATCCTGGCCCTGCTGGTGGGCCTCGCCGGAGGCTGGGCGCTGCGCGGCCGGCAGGCCGGGATGAGCACGCCGCAGGGTCCCTCCATCATGGGAGACGACCCGGTCGTCGGGCTCTCCGACGACGAGAAGGCGACGGCTGCTCCGGCCACCGTCGACACCCCGCGGCCGGAGGCCACCGTCGACGCCACCCCCGCGCCCGCCGCGGTGGTCGACGAGGCCACCCCGCGGGACCTGGACGCGCCGCCGGCCGCCGCGTCCCTGGCCGCCCACCACACTCCCCTGCCCACCGGCGACGACGCGGTGACGGCCACTGACCTGGCGGCCACCGACCGGGCGGACGAGGACGCCGTCGACACCGTGCCGGACACCCGCGCGGACGACCAGACTCACGCCGCCGACAACGAGGTCCTGCCGGCGACGGCGATCCCGGCCCCCCGGGCCGCGGTCGACGACACGGCACCCCCCGCGGAGGTGGCCCTACCGACCGACTCGGCGTCCGAGGTGGACGTCTCGACCGACGCGGCGCAGCCGGCGCCGGTCGCCGCCGCCGTGACCGGCGGCGGGGAGGACGCCCCCGCGGACGACTTCCGCCGGATCCAGGGCGTCGGGCCGAAGATGGCCGCCGCGCTCCAGGACGCCGGGATCCGCACCTACCACCAGCTCGCCGAGCTGGACGAGGCGGCGCTGCGCGACACCATCCGGGCCGCCGGCCTGCGGGCCGCGCCGAGCGTGGCCACCTGGCCGCAGCAGGCGAAGGTGCTCGCCGGCGCGTCGGCCGAGGCCGGCCGGGTGCTGCCGGCCCCGACGGGCAGCGGCGACGAGGCCTGACCGAGCCACCGTCCGGGCCGGTGACCGTGCATCCACGGTCACCGGCCCGACGTCGTCCCGCGGGTCGGGCGTCAGGACGCGGCGCGGTACTCGTCGACGACCTGGGCGAGGACGTGCCGCGCCTCCGCCGCCCGCGCCGGGTCCGGGTCGTCGAAGGTGATCAGCGCCTTCCACAGCGCCCAGCCCCGACCCCGGTCCCACGTCGCCGGGTCCAGGGCGAGCGCGGCGCGGAACACCTCGCGGCTCTCGCCGCGCAGCAACGTCCAGGCGACGGTCAGGTCGCAGGCCGGATCCCCCACCCCGCACGTGCCGAAGTCGATCACCGCGGCCAGCCGGCCATCGCGGACCAGCAGGTTGCCGAAGGCGACGTCGCCGTGGAACCAGACCGGTGGACCGTGCCAGGTGGAGCACAGCGCGGTCGCCCAGACCCGGCGTCCGAGGTCCCCCGGGATCCGGTCGCCCAGGGCGTCGAGCGCGGCCCTGGTCTCCGCGTCGTACGTCCGCAGTGGCCCGCCCCGCCAGCAGCTGTGCGGCCCCGCGGCCGGGCCGCCGGTGGCGTCGATCCGGCGCAGCGCCACCAGGAAGCCGGCGAGGGTGGCGGCGAAGTCGGTCAGGTTGGCGATCCGCTCGGCCCGGGCCTGCCGGCCCTCGATCCACCGGTGGACCGACCACGGGAACGGGTAGCCCTCGGCGGGCACGCCCGCCGCGAGCGGGGTCGGCACCGGCAGCGGCAGTCGCGGCGCGAGGTACGGCAGCCAGCGCTGCTCCTTGGCCACCTGCGGGACGTAGCCGGGGGCGCTGGGCAGCCGTACCGTCATGTCGTCGCCGAGGTGGAAGGTGCGATTGTCCCAGCCGCCGGCGTCAACCGGGCGTACCGGCAGGTCGGCCCAGCGCGGGAACTGATCGGCGATCAGCCGCCGCACCAGCGCCTCGTCGATGTGCGGCCGGGCCTCCGGGTCGACCGGCGCGGCCTGATCGGGGTGTCCGTCCATCCGCACCAGACTCACCAGGTCGGCGGAGTACGGCAACCGGATAACGGCCGGGCGGCGACCACCGAGACGGACAGAGAGCACTGAAACCGACATGTCGTACCGCCGGCGCATCGGCACCATGTTCAGCGCCCACCATTCCGAGGCGGAGAACCTGGCGGCGTTCGCCGTCGCCTTCGTCAGCACGCTGCTGCTCTGGCGGATCTACGTCCACTGCTCCGGGGAACTGCTGCCGCAGGCGATCCGGAGCTCCCGGGCGCCCAGCAGGTTCCTGTTCACCGCGCCGTACACGCATCTGCTGATGGTGGCCGGGTGTCGCTCTCCCGCCCCGGCGGCCTGCTCGCCCTGCTCACCATCGCCCCGGCGGTGTTGTTCCTGCCCCCGCTCTTCGCCGCCGCCGGGGCCATGCTGGTGCTGGCCGGGGTGGCCACGGCCGACCACCTGCGCAGCCGGGCAGACCGCCCGAGGAACCGTCTCCGCCGCACTGACCGTTCCGGGACATCGTTTACCCGATCGCCGGGTCTGGGTACAAGGGCTTCACCTCGAACCACCACGACCCTGGAGGCACCCCCATGCGCGGCACGTCGATATTCGGAGTACTTGTCGTCATCTGGCTGCTCATCGGCGCCATCGCCGCCGGTCAGCGCGGCTACTACAGCAACGACGACACCAACTGCGCCGAGGCCGGCACCATCCTGGTGACCATCGTGGCCGGGCCGCTCAACTACATCGGGGCCAACCCGAAGGTGGACTGCGAGCTGCCGGAGCCGTCGAAGTAGGTCCCCCGCCCGGCCCGCGCCTTCACCCCCGGGGCGCGGGCCGTTCCATGTCCGCTCCCGATCACGAGCCCGGTCGCGGCCGGGCGGCGGCCTCAGCCGCCGACGTGGATGCCGGGGCGGTGGGACGGGTCCGGCTCGCTCTTGCGGATGATCTCCCGGACCACCGGCGGGGTGTCACCCCGGCCGAGGATCAGGTAGCGCAGCAGGTGGGCGAGCGGGTTGCCCTCGGACCACTCGAAGTGGGCGTGCGGGCGCACGCCCGTGGCGTCGCGCAGCGCCAGCAGGATCGCCGCGATCGCGTTCGGCACGGCGGGGCTGCTGGCCCGCAGCACCCGGTACCCGTCGACCTCGACGCCGTGCACCCGCAGCACCTGGCTGAACTCGGAGGGGTCGACCACCTCGATCTCCAGGAAGAGCACGTCCGCCGCGCTGGGCACCGGGTTCATCACGCGCTGCGTCCGCTCCTTGACCCGGTACTCCTTCACCGCGCCGCTGTTCCGCTTGTTGGCGATGAGGTCCAGCCGGCCGTCGTGCGCCAGGTTGTCGGCGATGAACCGGCGGGCCGGCTCGTCGAACTCGATCCGCTCGGCCCGCAGCTCGGTGGTGCGAGTGACCCGGGAGATCAACGAGACCGCGATGATGCCGGCGATGAACATGCCGGAGATGGTGATCCCGTCCGGCTTCTCGATGATGTTCGCGACCAGCGCGTAGAGCAGGACCGCGGTGAGCACCCCGAAGCCGACCGCGGCGATCCGCTGGCGGGCGCGGGCCGCCGCGATGGTCACCGCCACCGCGCCGGAGACCATCATGGCCAGGATGCCGGTGGCGTACGCGCCGGCCTGGGCGTTGACGTCGGCCCGGAAGGCCACGGTGATCGCAATGCTGATCAGCGTGTAGACGATCACCACCGGGCGCACCGCCCGACCCCACTCCGGCGCCATCCCGTACGACGGCAGGTAGCGGGGCACGATGTTGATCAGACCGGCCATCGCCGAGGCGCCGGCGAACCAGAGGATCAGCACGCTGCTGATGTCGTACACGGTCCCGAACGCCTCGCCGAGGTGCTCGTGGGCGAGCCAGGCCAGCGCCCGGCCGTTCGCCGCGCCGCCCGGCTGGAACTCCTTCGCCGGGATCAGCACGGTGGTGACGAAGGTGGTGGCGAGCAGGTAGACCGACATGATCAGCGCGGCGGTGGTGAGCAGGTTGCGGGTGTTACGGATCCGCGCGGCCAGGCGTTGCTCCCGGGTTTCGCCCTCCCCGCGCACCAGCGGCATCATGCTGACCCCGGTCTCGAAGCCGGAGAGGCCGAGCACCAGCAGCGGGAAGGCCAGCACGGCCGGGCCGATCAGGTCGCCGGTGCCGCGGGCGGCCAGCGCGGCGGTCCAGTCCCCCACCACCGACGGGTCCGCGGCCACCTCGGCCAGCCCGGCCACCACAATCACCGCGTTCAACGCCAGGAAGACCCCGACCAGCGGGATGGCCACGCCGACCGCCTCGCTGAATCCCATCAGGAACACCCCACCGAGGATCAGCAGCAGCACCACGGTCACCACCACGGCGGCGCCCGTGCCGTGCGGAAAGGACGCCGGCAGGATGGGGTTCTCCAGCAGGTGCACCGTCGCGTCGGCGGCGGAGAGGGTGATCGTGATGATCCACGAGGTGGCCACGAAGCCGAGGAGCACCAGCACGAAGACCTTGCCCCGCCAGAACGGCAGCAGCCGCTCCAGCATCGCCACCGAGCCCTGGCCGTGTGGGCTCTCCCGGGCCACCCGCCGGTACATCGGCAGCATGCCGAACAGGGTCAGCGCCACGATCAGCAGCGTGGCCAGCGGGGAGAGCGCCCCGGCGGCGAGCGCCGCGATCCCGGGCAGGTACGACAGGGTGGAGAAGTAGTCGACACCGGTCAGGCACATCACCTGCCACCAGGGATGGCGCTTCTGATGGGCCTCCTCCGCCTCCGGGCCGACCGGCTGCACCCGGTGCTCGAAGAGCCAGCGTTGCAGCGGGCTGCCGGGGGGCTCGGGACGGGCGTGGCTCTCCACGCACTCCGGCACCGTCACCGGTCCCCGCCGGGTCCGCTCGCCCTGCGCCGGGTCGCGGGCCTCCCGCAGCGCGCGTTCCGGACCGGCCGGCCCCGTCGCGCCCCGACGTCCCCTGCCACGCCGTGGGTGTGCCCCGCTCCGCCCGTCCGTCATGCCCGTACCGCCCTCCGGCCCTGATCCGACCGTAGGCGGTACCCAGGGCGCCGCTCGGCGGAACCGGGGAAGCCGGAAGATCGTCGCGAGCGCGCCGCAGCGTGGGGACCGCGCGGGCGTCAGCCGGGCGGCGGGACGGACAGGGCCCGCACCAGGGCATCCGGGTCGGTGACGGTCACCGTCGCCGCCGGATGCCGCGGCCGGGACCCGGGCCACAGCCCGGGCACGGCGGTGCCGAACCGGATGCAGACCCCCGTCGCGGTGCTGCTGCCGAAGGTGACCCCGCCGTCGGCCAGCGACAGGTGCGGCCCGACCGCCCGCCACCAACGGTACGGGCCGCCGGTCTGGGCCCCGGTCACGTTGGCCCGGTCGGTGCGCAGCCGCCAGGGCCCGAACCGGATCTCCAGCGCCTCGTCGTCGACCACCACCCAGGACGTCTCCGGCCGGACGCCGAGCAGCGCCAGCGGGACCCGGAAGGCGGGGTCGAAGCGGAACGCGGACCGGTGCGCGGGCATGGCCGGGGCGTACCCGGTGCGGGGCCGCCGACACCCGGTCACTCCAGCGCGCGGGTCCAGGCGGCCACGTGCGCGTCGAGGTGCGCGGCGACGGAGCGCCAGTAGGGGCCGTCGGCGGCGTGGATCCGGGCCCAGGGCTGCACGCCGTCGCGGGCGCCGTCGCGCAGCAGCGCGTACATCGCCCGGGCCCGGGGACCGAGCAGCGCGGCGAGCGCCGGACGGGCAGCCTCGGGGAGGTCGTACCCGTCCACCAGGGCGCGCAGCCGACGCGCCGACTCGGCGACCGGGCGGTCCGGCCGGATCCCCGCCATGCTCTGCGCCGCGTACGCCAGCTCCCAGAGCCGGGTCCCGGGGCCGGCGCCGTCCCAGTCGATCAGCACCCAGCCGCGCGCGGCCCGGACCAGGTTCCACGGCGCCGCGTCGTGGTGGCAGACCAGCTCCTCGCCGTCGGGGGCGATGGTCACCCGCCACACCGCCGGCTCCGGCGGCGCGAAGCCCTTGACCGCCCGGTGCAGGTCGGCCAGCGTCCGGCCGATCGAGGTCAGCTCCGCGAGGGAGTACGTCCCGGACGGCGGGCCGCACTCCCCCGGCACGTACTCCAGCACCTGGCGGCCCTGGGCGTCCCGGCCCAGCGGCCTGGGCGCGCCGGTGAAGCCGACCTCGTGCAGGTGTGCCAGGAGCGCGTCCACGCTGTCCGTCCACGGACCGACCGGCCGCCGGACGGTGTCACCGACCCGGACCACCCCGGCGGTGACGTTGCCGGTCAGGGGTTGCTCGTCGATCGGCATCCCGCCATCCTGCCCGAACGGACGCGTCCCCGCGCCCCGGTTTCCCGGAGCGCGGGGACCCCCCGTCCCGGCTACTGCAGAAACGCCCCCAGCGGCGAGAGCAGTAGCCGGCCGAGCGCCGCGGCGTTGTCGTCCAGCCGCGTACGCTCGCAGTCGCGGGCGTGCGGGTCGTGCCGGCAGCGCCAGATCTTCTGCGCGTTGCGCCAGGCCACGTCCCGGGTGTACTCGACCAGTTCGCCCTGGTACCAGTCGTCGATGTCGCCGTTGAGCATGTCGATGAGCAGCTGCCACCGTTCCAGGTAGCCTCGGCGCAGCCCGGGGATCTTGTCGGCGAAGATGTCGTTGATCTTGAGGTAGTCGCGGTGCTGCTCGGTGCCGTCGACCGGCTCGGACTCCAGGTGGTCGAAGGTCGTCACCAGGGCGAACGGCAGGTCGAAGTTGATGTGCGCGTTGACCCCCGCCGCTGCCGAGGGCAGCGGCCGGGCGTCCGGCCCTTGCATCCGCTGGAACAGGCAGGACCACGCCTTCGGGGTGGTCGGGCTGGACTCGGTCCACAACCGCATCGCGTCGAAGTAGCGGGCGGCGAACTCCACGTCGAGCCGGGACAGGAACACCGGGTCGGCGAAGTAGTCGTCGTAGAGCCCCTCCAGCACCCGGGTGGTGATGGTCAGGTAGAGCTTGTTGAAGTCGGCCAGCGGACAGCTCTGCTCCAGCGGAGGCAACCGGACCAGCAGGTCCTGCAGCTTGGTGAGGTGGTCCACCACCGCCGGCACGTCGCCGGGATGGTCGGCGAGCAGCCCGACGATGTCGGCGTGGACCGGGCCCCAGACCGGTTCCGTCATGTCTCCTCCACTGTGGTCGGGGCATCCCCGTGCCGTCGGCGTCGCTGGACAGCCTTCCAGCGGCGCCAGCCGGCCGGATCAGTAGAACGACGTATTCGCGCCGACGGCGTACGTGGCCCTACTCGCCGCGGTTGCGCAGGTGGATCGCGCTGGCCTGGACCCGGGTACGCACCTGGAGCTTGTCGAAGATGTGCGAGACGTGCACCCCGATGGTCCGCTCGCTGATGAACAGCCGCTGGCCGATCTCCTTGTTGGTCAGCCCCTCGGCGACCGCGGCGAGCACCTCGCGTTCCCGGGCGGTCAGCACCGCCAGCTCGTCGCTGGCCGGCCCGACCCGCTCCGGCCGGCTCACCGGCGGGACCCGCTCCGCCAGCTCCACCCGGGCGCGTCCGGCCAGCGTGGTGATCTCGCTGGTCAGCGGCACCGCGCCGAGCGCCTGGGCCGTCTCGTGGGCCTGGCGCAGCAGCCTGGCGGCGGTGCCGCTGCGGCTGCGCCGGGCCAGCAGCGCCTCGGCCTGCCGCAACCGGGAGTACGCCGCCGGATAGGGGTGGTTGCGTTTGTCCCACTCGTCCGCCGAGCGGGCCCACAGCTCCGGGTCGCCACGACCGTCGAGCCGGCTCAGCTCGGCGGTGCAGAGCGCCAGGAAGCCGTCGGCGTTGAGCCGTACCGGCCGGGCCGCGGTCATGCTCTTGCAGGCCACCCGGTCGACCGCGTCGCGCAGCCGCCGGACCGCGGTCTCGTCCACCGGCACGGTACGGCTGGCGTGCGCCTCCGCCTCGGCGCGCAGCCCGTGCCAGGCCAGGGTGGCCAGCAGCACCACGTCGTCGGAGCGGCTCTCGGTCAGGCCGCGCTGCACCGCCTGCCGGGCGACGTCGTGCCGCCCCTGCCACATGGCCAGCCCGGCGCGCAGGATCAGCATCGGCAGCACGTGCCGGGGCGCGCCACCGCCGGCCAGCATGGTGGCCACCGCCTCCAGGTCGCGGTCGGAGGCCTCGACGTCGCCGTACCCGACCGAGAGCCGGCAGCGGGCCAGCAGCAGCTCCACGGCGTCGGCGCCGGACGGGCAGTGCCGCAACGCGGCCGCGACGACCTTCTCCGCCTCGGCCCACTGCCCCACCCGGAACAGCCCGTTGGTCGCGATGGCCAGCAGCCGGGTCTCGTAGGTGCGCCCGAGCCCCAGCTCGGCCACCCGCTCGGCGCCCCGGCGGGCCACCACCACCCCCTCCTCCAGGATGTTCAGCGGCCCGGTCAGCAGCTCCGCCAGGTGCAGGTATGCGCACGCGACGTCCTCGGGCCGACCGGCCCGCTCGGCGACCTCCAGCGCCCGGCGCACCACCGCGAGGCCGGCGTCCGGGTCCTCCAGGAACGCCTCGCTGAAACCCAGCGCCGAACTGGCCAGCACCACCTCGGTGGTGCTGCCGTCGACCGCCGCGGCGAGGTCCAGCGCCTCCCGGGCCCGGTCGCCGGCGTCGGCGTACCGGCCCAGGTGCAGCAGGAGTTCGGCCAGGTGGGCGGCGGCGGTGGCCCGCTCCCCGGGGGTGCACGCGGCGGATTCCAGGACGCACCGGTACTCGGCCTCGGCCGGCGCGGAACGGCCGGCGGCGGCGAGGTAGCGGGCCCGGCGGATGCGCAGCGCGCAGGACGGGTCGGTGCCCTGGTCGGCGGCCAACTCCTCGAGCAGGGACAGCGCCCGGGCATGCTCGCCGCACTGGTGGGCGGTCTCGGCGGCATGCTCCAGCAGCTCCGCCCGGTCGACCCGTACCGGTGTGGCGTCCGCCGGAGCGACGGCCGGGGTGGCCGCCAGCTGCACCGCCGCCGACCAGTGTCGGTGCGCCTCGGCGAAACCGTGCAGCCGCTCCGCCTCCCGGGCGGCGGCCATCGCCGCCGGCAGCGCCCGGCCGGGATCGCCGGCCAGCCGCCAGTGGTGCGCCAGCCGCGCCTGGTGCAGCTCCGCCGGCGCTCGGGTGAGTGCCTCGGCGTAGCGGCGGTGCAGCGCACGGCGTTCGGCCGGGAGCAACTCGTCCTCGAGCACCTCGGCGACCAGCCGGTGCCGCAGCCGGTAGCCGTCGTCGGCGCCGACCAGCAGTCGGTGAGCCACGCCGGCCCGGACCGCGTCGATCAGCTCGGCCTCGGGCAGGCCGAGCACCTCGCCGAGCAGCCAGTGCCCGACCGGCTCGACCCCGACGGCGACGGCGTGCACCACCGCGTGCGCGTGCTGCGGCAGGGCGTCGACCCGGGCGAGGAAGATCTCGCGCAGCGTGTCGGAGACGCCGTCGCGGCCGTCGCGCAGGTCACGAGCCAGCTCCTCGACCACGAACGGGTTGCCGCCGCTACGCTGCCAGACCTGGTCGGCGGCCTCGGGGCTCAGCGGGGCGCCGACGATCGCGGCGGCCAGCCGGTCGGTGTCGACCCGGTCGAGCGGAGCCAGGTCGAGCACCCGCACCGAGCGCAGCCGGCGCAGCTCGGTGAGCACCCGGCGCAGCGGGTGGGCGCCCTGCAGCGACTCGGCCCGGACCGCCGCGAGCACGGACAGTTGGAGGTCGCCCAGTCCGGCGAGGAGGTAGAGCAGCAGCTGCCGGGTGCTCCGGTCCATCCACTGCAGGTCGTCGAGGACGAGCACCAACGGGCGGCCCTCGGCGATCAGGCTCAGCCCGCGGGAGACCCGTTCGAGCAGCGCGCCGGCGCCGTCCGGCGCCCCGGTCTCCTCGGCGAACATCCCCAGCAGACCGCGGACGGCCGAGGACGTTCGGGAACGGTTCGAGGTGAGCTCGGTGTCGAAGCGCCGCAGCGCCTGCAGCACCGGGTGCAGCGGCGAGGCGTCGCCGATGTCCAGGCAGGTACCGGTGAGCACCACGGCTCCGGCGTCCCGCAGCCGCGCCCCCACCTCGCCGAGCAGGCGGCTCTTGCCCACCCCGCTCTCCCCGCTGACGAAGACCGCGGCGGTCTGCCCCGGCCCGAGGTCGTCGAGCAGCGCGGCATGCAGCATCGTCAGCTGGTCGGCACGGCCGACGAGCGGTGCGGTGTCCACATCGCTGGCCATGCCCGCAGCCTAATCACAGGCCCCCGCACCCTTCTACGGGCTTGATCCCCCTGTGGTACTCCTCGCGTCAACATTGCGACTAAAGGTTGCGGCCGGCCGACATACGTCGTTCTGCAGATCCCCCGACGGCCCGGTGGTGACAGTCTCCGGAGATCGTCAGGCACCACTGCTGGGGGAAGGGTGGGTGCGATGTCACTGTCCATCGTCGGCACCGGTCACGAGGACGTCACCGGGGCGTCCTGGCCGGTGCCGGAGGAACGACGCACGCTCACCGTGCTCTTCGCCGACATCGTCGGCTCGACCGCGCTGACCGAACGGCTCGACCCGGAGGACGTCCGGGCCCTGCAGCACGCGTACTTCGACACCGTCGCCGGGGTGCTGCGCCGGTGGCAGGGCGTGGTGGAGAAGTACGTCGGTGACGCGGTGATGGCGCTGTTCGGCGCCCGTTCCTCAGACGGGCTGGACGCGTACCGGGCGGTGCGGGCCGGCCTGGAGATCCAGGCCGCGCTGGACCGGCGGGCGATGCCGGGGGGCGTCGCGCTGCGGGTCCGGGTCGGCGTCGCGACCGGCGAGGCGATCGTCGACCTGGCCGGCGCCCGCGACGGGGGTCACGGCGCGGCCAGCGGCGCGGTCACCACCACCGCCGCCCGTCTGCAGGAGTACGCCCCGGCCGGCGGCGTGGTCGTCTGCGGGGCCACCCACCGGGCCGTCGCCGGGCTGGTCGACCAGCACGAGCTCTCCGCCGCCGTGCTGGCCGGCAAGGCGTCGCCGGTCGACGTGTGGCGGGTGACCGGACCCGGCCGGCCGCGGCCGGTCCGGCACACCGGGCCGCTGATCGGCCGGCGACGGGAGCTCGCCACCGCGGCGGACCAGATCGCCCGGGCCGTCCGCGAGCACCGTCCACGGTGGGTGTCCCTGGTCGGCCCGGACGGCATCGGCCGCAGCCGGCTGCTGCACGAGCTGCGCCGCTCCCTGCGGCAGGTGGACGGGGTGCCGGTGCGCTGGTGCGTCGCACACTGCCCGCCGTACCCGGACGGGGTCCGCGCCCCGGTCGCCGACCTGGTCCGCGACCTGGCCGGGGTGCGGGAGACCGCGGCGGCGGCGGTCGTCCGCCGCCGGCTGGCCGCGCTGGCCGACGGTACGGTCCCCGCCGACCGGGCGGGGTCCACCGTCGACGCGCTGGAGGCGCTGCTGAACGCCCCTGACCGGTCCCTGGCGGCGGCCCGCGGGGCGGCGGCGCTCCGGCAGGTGCTGCTGGCGCTGGCGGCCCGGCAGCCGCTGGTGGTGGCCGTCGACGACGTGGACCGGGCCACGCCGGAACTGCGCCGCTTCCTGCACGCCCTGTTCACCGCCGCCACCGCCCGGGCGCTGCCGCTGGCGGTGCTCGCCACCCACCGGCTGAACCCGGTCGACCCGCTGCCCGGGCCCGGCGACCGGTGCCGCAGGGTGGCGCTGCCGCCGCTGGGCACAGTGGACGCCGGCCGGTTGCTGCGCGGCCTGCTCACCCGCGCCGGCCGGCCGGCGGCGCTGGCCGGCCGGCTGCTCCCCCTGGTCGCCGGCATACCGGGGTCCGCGGCCGCCTACGTCGCCGCCGTGGACGCGACCACGCCGGAGCCGGCGCTGCCGGAGGTGCTGCGCCGGGGCGCGGCCGCCCGGCTGGACCGGCTCGACGGCCGGCAGCGCGCGGTGCTGATGGCCGGCGCCACGCTCGGCGTCGGCTGCACCGGCCCGGCCGTCGACCGGCTGCTCGGCTGGGAGCCCGGCCGGGCGGCGGGGGTGCTGCGCCGGCTCGCCGGGGAGGGGCTGGTCCGGCGCGGCCGGCACGGCGGGTACGCGATCGTCGACCCGGCCCTGCGCCGGGTCGCCTACGAGCGGCTGCCCCGGGCGGTGCGCGCCGAGTTCGCCCGGCGCGCCGAGCGGTCGCGGCGCTCGGCGGGCACGACCTCCGCCGACCAACCGGCGTCGGGCACGACGGTGCCGCCACCCGGCGCGACAGTGCCGCCGCCCGGCGCGGCGGAGAGCGCGGGCCAGGTCGGCGCGGCGGCGCGGGTCGGCGGGCGGCACGCCACGGCGCTGCCGGATCCCGGACGGGGACACCAGCCACACCGCCCGCCGGTGCCGGCCGACCGGCCTGCCGCACCGGGGCATCTCGCGGTGCCGGCGGCGCGGGCCGCCCGCACCGGAACGGCCCGGCCGGGTACGACGGTCCGGAACGCCGAAGGCGACCGCGTCCGTCCGCACCTGGCGGTCCGGAGCGCCGCAGGCGAGCGGGTCGGGCCGGGCACGGCGGCCCGCACCGTCGCCGGAACGGACCAGGTCCGTCCCGGTGTGGCGGCCCGCACCGCCGCAACGGACCTGGTCCGTCCGGATGTGGCGGCCCGCACCGCCGGAACGGACCTGGTCCGTCCGGATGTGGCGGCCCGCGCCGCCGGAACCGGCGTGGGCTGTCCGCGCCTGTCGGCCTGCGGCACCGCGAGCGAACCAGGCCCACCGGGCCTGCCGGTCCCCGGCACCGCGGGCGGGCCGGTCGGTCCGAGCCGGCGTTCGGCGGCCACCCCGGCACCGCACCGTCCGGGGGCGGGCGCCACCGTGCCGGCGGACACCGCGGCCGGCCGCCGGCAATCGGCAGTCGGGCGGACCGCTCCGGGCACGGGAACCGTCATCGGGCTGTTGGCCACGCGGTCCACTGTGGTCGGATCCGCCGGGCGCGCTACCGGGGTGAGCGGGTCCGGGCGGGCGGGGCGCGGCTTACCGGACCGTCCGGTGTCCGGTGGCCCGCGGCTGCCGCGCGCCGCCTGACCGGGCCCGCCAGGCGCGGCGGCCGGCGGCGCGGGGAAGCGGGCTTCAGCCGACGGTGCGGCGGTCGGGCAGCGCGGCGAGGAACGCCAGCATCCGATCCCAGGTCAGGTCGGCGGCCGCCGCGTCGTGGTCCGGCACGTCCGGGTCGGTGAAGAGGTGCCCGGCGCCCAGGTAGCGGAAGACCTCCAGCCGGGCCCCCACCCCGGTCATCGCCCGCTGCCAGTCGTCGACCTCGTCCTGCGGCTCGTACTCGTCCGGGTCGGCCAGGTGCAGCTGCACCGGCAGCCCGGGACGGACGTCGGCCGGGTCAGCGCCGGTGCCGTGCAGCAGCAGCAGGGCCGCCGCGTCGGGCCGCTCGGCCAGCACCGCGCCGGCGACCCCGGCGCCCATCGACCAGCCGGCGAGCACCGTGTCGGGCGGCAGCGGGGCGACCGCGGCCTGGGCACGGCGCAGCACCTCGTCCTGCCCGACCTTCCCCAGTAGGGCGAAGCCCTCCTCGACGGTGTTCGTCGGCGGCTCGCCGTACAGGTCGGGGGTGGTCACCTGGTGCCCGGCCGCGCGGAGCCGGTCGGCGGCGGCCAGCACGGCGGGCCGGAGCCCGTAGACGGAATGGAAGAGCACGATGCGTCCCATCCGGCCATCGTGCCGCAGACCCCCGACAGGGCGGCGCAGCCGCGCGGTCAGCCCTCGTCGGCTCTGGTCAGGGTGCGGCTGCGGCCCCGGAACTCGGCGACCACCTCGTCGCCGCGGGAGACGGTGACGTCGTAGATGCCACTGCGGCCGTACCGGGTGCGCTCGGCGGCCCGGGCGGTCAGCAGGTCGCCCTCGCGGACCGGACGGAGGAAGCTGATCTCTCCGCCAGCGGCGACGGTCACCGGGCCGTGGCTGTTGCAGGCCAGCGCGAACGCCGTGTCGGCCAGCAGGAAGACGAAGCCGCCGTGGCCGATCGCGTGGCCGTTGAGCATCGCCGCGGTCACCCGCATCCGGGCCACCGCGGCGCCGTCGCCGGCCGAAACCAGCTCGATGCCGAGGCTCCGGGAGGCCACGTCCGCGTCGAACATGTCGTGCGCGGCCGTCCGTCCCGACGTCACGGTACCGTTGCGGTCCACCTCAACCCGCCCGTCGCTGGTCGACGATGCGCCGCATCTTGCCCATCGAGCGCTCCACCCCGTCCGGCTCGATCACCTCGACCCCGACGCTCACCCCGATGGTGTTCTTGACCAGTTCGACCAGGGCCGCGCCGGCCCGGGTGGCCGCCTCCGGCGCGACACCGGCCCGACGCTCCACCTTGACCATCAGGGTGTCCATCCGGCCCTGCCGGTCCAGCACGCACTGGAAGTGCGGAGAGAGCTGCGGGGTACGCAGGATGAGCTCCTCGATCTGGGTGGGGAAGACGTTCACCCCGCGGACGATCATCATGTCGTCGGCCCGCCCGGTGATCTTCTCGATCCGGCGCATCGGCCGGGCGGTGCCGGGCAGCAGGCGGGTGAGGTCGCGGGTGCGGTAGCGGACCACCGGCATCGCCTCCTTGGTCAACGAGGTGAGCACCAGCTCGCCCCGCTCACCGTCGGGCAGCACCTCCCCGGTCACCGGGTCGATGATCTCCGGGTAGAAGTGGTCCTCCCACAGGTGCAGCCCGTCCTTGGTCTCGACGCACTCGTTGGCCACGCCCGGGCCCATCACCTCGGAGAGGCCGTAGATGTCCACCGCGTGCATGTCGAGGCGGTGCTCCATCTCGCGGCGCATGTCCTCGGTCCACGGCTCCGCGCCGAAAATGCCGACCCGCAGCGAGGTGGCCTGCGGGTCGATCCCCTGCCGCTCCATCTCGTCGACGATGGCCAGCATGTAGCTGGGGGTGACCATGATGACCTCGGGCTCGAAGTCGCGGATCAGCATCACCTGCCGCTCGGTCATGCCACCGGAGACCGGGATGACCGTGCAGCCGAGCTCCTCGGCGCCGTAGTGGGCGCCCAGTCCGCCGGTGAACAGGCCGTAGCCGTACGCCACGTGCACGCGGTCGCCCGGGCGGCCGCCGGAGGCGCGGATCGACCGGGCCATCAGCCGGGCCCAGGTCTTCAGGTCGTCGCGGGTGTAGCCGACCACGGTGGGCCGGCCGGTGGTGCCCGAGGAGGCGTGCAGTCGGGCGATCCGCTCGCGGGGCACGGCGAACATGCCGAACGGGTAGTTCTCCCGCAGCTCGGCCTTGCCGGTGAACGGGAAGCGGGCCAGGTCGTCGAGGTCCCGGCAGTCGTCCGGGTGGACCCCGGCCGCGTCGAACGTCCGCCGGTAGTGCGGCACGTTGTCGTACGCGTGCCGCAACGACCAGCGCAGCCGGTCCCGTTGCAGCGCCCGCAGCTCGTCCACGGACGCGCGCTCGATCGGCTCCAACTCCTCCGGCCGTGGACTGCGGTCCTGCACAGCGCCCTCCTCAGATGTGTGAAACGGCGGCGTTCGGCCGTCGACGGCGAAATCGTAGTGACGTACCGTACGCCTGGGAGCCTTGATCCACTAGAGGCGTCCGGAGAGCCGGTCGGCGACGGTGGCCGCAGCGGCGATGACCCGCTGGCCCAGGTCGGCGGGGTCGCTCTCCGCACCCACATAGACCACCGCCATCGCGGCCATGACCTCGCCCCGGTTGTCGACCACCGGCGCGGCGACCGACCGCATCCCGGACAGCACCTCGCCATACGACGACGCCCATCCGCGGCCTCGCGCCGCGGTGACGTGCTCTGGTTCGCCCGGCTTGGGCGGCCGTCCGGCGAGCACGGCATGGCCGGGAGCCCCCAGATGGATCGCATGCCGCACGCCCGGTCGGTACGTGACGTGCACGTGGGAGCGCCGGGGCTCGACGCTGACCAGGGTGACCACCTCGTCACCCTCGGGCACGACCAGGAAGGCCGTCATGCCGACCTCGTCGGCCAGGGCGGACAGCGCGGGCAGCGCGGCGGACTGCAGGGCGGGGCGGACCGAGCGGGCCAGCGCCGACAGGCCGAGGCCCAGTTCGTACCGGCCGTCCTGCCGGCGGGTGACCAGCCGATGGTCTTCGAGGGTGCGGACCATGCGGTAGACGATGGAGCGATGTACGTCGATTGACTGGGTGAGCTCGGCGATCGACCGCGGGCCGTCGGCGGCGGCGAGCACCTCCAGGATGCGCAGGCCGCGGTCCAGCGTCTGGGAATGCGTCACCGGTGAGCAGGGCCCTTCTTCGGTCGGGCTCTTGTGTGCCCGGTCACACCATACTAGCGTCTCGATTCAATATCAGAGCAGGCCGTTCGATTATAGAACAGCCTGCGGGAGGTGGAGCCGGTGACCCGATCGGCGCCGAGACCAGAGGGAGCGTGTGATGGCCAGGACCCGCAGGGCCGGTGTCATAACAGCGGTGTTGGCGACTCTGCTGCTCGCGGGCGCCGGGTGCGCCGAGAAGGACGCCACGGGAGGCGGTGGCGACAGCAGCGGCCCGATCAGGATCGGCGCGGTGCTCGACATCACCGGCGCCGGCGCGAGCCTCGGCGTGCCCGAGCGCAAGACGCTGGAGCTGCTGACCAAGCAGGTCAACGAGGCCGGCGGGATCAGCGGCCGCAAGGTCGAGCTGATCGTCGAGGACAACCAGTCCACCGAGGACGGCGCCGCCAAGGCCATGAACGAGATGGTCAGCAAGAAGGTCGACATCGTCCTTGGCGCGAGCCGCACCGGACCGAGCCTGGCCATGCGGCCGGTGGCCGAGTCCAGCAAGACCCCGATGATCTCGCTCGCGGCCAACGTCAAGGTCGTCAAGGACGCGAAGTGGGTCTTCAAGACGGCCCAGAACGACGCTGTCGTGCTGCAGAACATCGTCGACCTCGCCAGGTCCAAGGGTTGGAAGACGATCGGCCTGCTGCGGGACGCGTCCGGGTACGGCGAGGGGGTGGTCGAGACCCTCACCGAACTCGGCAAGGCCGACGGGATCTCGGTGGTCAAGGTCGAGAAGTTCGCCCCCGACGCCAGCGACTTCACCGCCCAGATGATCAACATTCGCAACGCCAAGGCGGACATGAACCTCATCTGGGGCATCCCGCCGGCGGCCGGCCTCGCCCAGAAGGCCTACCGGCAGCTCAACATCACCGCTCCCGTCGTGCAGAGCCACGGCATCGGCAACCAGGTCTTCCTTGACACCGCCGGTGGCAGCGCAGACGGTCTGATGGCTCCCCTGGGCCGGCTCCTCGTCGCCGACCAGCTGCCTGACAGTGACCCGCAGAAGACCGTCCTGACCCGGTTCCTCGCGGACTACCAGAAGGCCTACAACGAGAAGCCGTCCACCTTCGCCGGCCACGCCTACGACGCCTTCCAGCTCGCCGCGGACGCCTTCAAGGCGGTCGGCACCGACAAGCAGAAGGTCCGCGACCACCTGGAGAAGGTCGACGGCTTCGCGGGCGTCAGCGGCGTCTACAAGATGACGCCGGAGGACCACTCGGGCTTGACCAAGCAGGCCCTGGTGCTGGTCACCGTCTCTGGCGGCAAGTGGCAGATCCTGCAGGACAAGTAGCCCTCCGACGATGAGCGACCTCCTCCAACTCCTCCTGGCCGGCGCCTCCACCGGCGCCATCTACGCCCTGATCGCCATGGGCTTCGTCGCGGTCTACACGGTCAGCGAGGTCATCAACCTGGCCCAGGGCGAACTCGTGGCTCTGGCGGGGCTGGTCGCGATCAGCGCGACGAGCAGCGGACTCCCGCTGCTCGTCGCCATCGGGCTGGCCGTCGTCACCGTCGTGATCGTGGCCGCGCTGATGCAGCGGCTGACGATCGCCCCGGTCAAGCGGATGACCACCCTGCTGTCGATCATCCTGACCCTGGGCGTCTCCACCGCGCTGAAGGCCACCATGCTGCTGATCTGGGGGCCCGAGGCGCGTGGTCTCACTCCCTTTCCCGGCAGCGACTTCACCGTCTTCGGCGTGGCGGTGCGGGCCCAGTACCTCTGGATCCTCGGCGTCACCGCGGTCGCCGCCGTCGGGGTGAGCTGGTTCTACGAGCGCACCCTCGCCGGCAAGGCGTTGCGGGCCTGCGCCGAGCAGGCCACCGCCGCCCGGCTGGTCGGCATCTCGATCTCCCGGGCCTCGCTGGTCTCCTTCGGCATCGCCGGGCTGCTGGCGTCGGTGGCCGGCGTGCTGGCCAGCCCGGTCTACTTCAGCGCCTGGGACTCCGGGCTCACCCTCGGGCTCAAGGGCTTCGTCGCCGCCACGCTCGGCGGCCTGACCTCGATCCGGGGCGCCATCGGCGGCGCCCTGCTGCTCGGGATCCTGGAGTCGCTCGTCGCTGGTTACGTCGACTCCGGTCTGCGCGACGCGGTCGCCTTCATCGTCCTGATCGTCGTCCTGGTGGTGCGCCCAGGCGGCATTCTCCGGCAGCGCGCCGTGGCCAGGGTGTGATGACGGTCAAGACAACGGCGTCGAACGGCACGGAGACGACAGCGCGAGGGTCCGCCGCCCGCACCGGACGGGGCCGGTGGGCCCGCTTCTCCCGCGGTGACCTCGCGGCCTTCGCCCTGCTGGCGTTGTTCCTCGCGGCCTTCCCACTGCTCGCCTCGGAGTCGATGGTGAACGTGGGGGTCTACGCGCTGATCTACGGACTCGCCGCGATCGGCCTGACCCTGCTCATGGGGCTGGCCGGGCAGGTGAGCCTCGGGCAGGCGGCGTTCTTCGCCATCGGCGCGTACGGACAGGCGGTACTGATCACCAAGTACCAGGTGCCGATGGTGCCCGCCGCGATCATCGCGGTCAGCCTCGCCATGGTCGCGGCACTGCTGGTGGGGCTGCCGCTGCTGCGACTGCGCGGCCACTACCTGGCGCTGGCCACCCTGGGCCTGGGGATCATCGTCACGGTCGCCGCCACGGAGTCGGAGTTCCTCGGCGCCACCTCCGGAATCTACGGCGTCGACAAGCCGACCTTCGGTGGACGCCGCTACGACAGCCCCGCGGAGTACTTCTGGCTGCTCGCCCCGGTGGTGTTCCTGGCGCTGCTGCTGGCCCGCAACATCGTCACCGGCCGGATCGGCCGCGCTCTCGGCGCGGTCAACGACTCCGAGATCGCCGCCGAGTGCCTGGGCGTCGACACGTTCCGCCTCCGCTTGCAGGTCTTCGTGCTCTCCGCCGGCTTCGCCGGCCTGGCTGGCGTCGCGTACGTGCACTGGATCGGGGTGGTCAACCCGAACGCCGCGAACTTCCCGCTCTCGGTGGAGTTCCTGCTGATGTCCGTGCTCGGCGGCCTGGGCAGCGTGTGGGGTGCGGTCATCGGCGCGTTCTCCGTCGAACTGCTCGACGAGGGGCTGCGCAGCCTCATCCCCACCCTCGTCCCCGGCGCGGTGGGCGAGGTACAGCTGATCGGCTTCGGTGTGGTGCTGACCGCGGTCATCCTGTTCGTACCCGGCGGCATCCACGAGGTGTGGCGGCGGCTGCTCGCCCGCCTCCGACGCCCGGCACCGGCCACTGGCGAACCGGCCGCGGCCGAGGCCGAGCCCGACGGCTCGCCCCTGCTCGCCAGGGAGGGCCGGCCCGTCGCTGGTGAACCGCTGCTGGAGGTCCGCGACCTGACCCGGCGCTTCGGCGGCGTGACCGCCGTGAGCGGTGTGTCGTTCGACGTGCGGGCTGGTGAGATCTTCGGGCTGATCGGCCCGAACGGGGCCGGGAAGACCACCTGCTTCAACATGATCAGCGGCGTCCTTGCGCCGTCTGCCGGCTCGGTACGACTGGGGAACACCCGCATCGACGGCCGGAAACCGCACGTCTTCGCCGAGGCCAGGGCGACGCGGACGTTCCAAAACCTGCAGATCTTCCGCTCCACGACAGTTCGCGGGAACGTCGCGGTGGGACGCCACCTGCGCAGCGGGGCGGGGATGCTGCGCGCCGCGCTCTCCTTCCCGGCCCGGGGTGAGGAACGACAGATCCATCGGTCCGTGAACGAGCTGCTGGCCCTCACCGGCCTGGCGGCCGACGCCGACCGGCTCGCCGCGGACCTGCCGTTCGGCCGGCAGCGGCAGCTGGAGATCGCGCGAGCCCTCGCTCTCGAACCCGATCTGCTGCTGCTGGACGAGCCGATGGCCGGGCTCTCCGGCGCGGAGCGGCGCGAGCTGGTACGGCTGCTGCGCCGGCTGCGGGCCGGCGGGATGGCGATCGTGCTCGTCGAGCATGACGTGGAAGCCGTCCTGGCCCTCGCCGACCGGGTGGCGGTGCTCGACGACGGGCACCTGATCGCGCTCGGGACACCGGACGAGGTCCGCCAGGACCCCGCGGTCCTGGCCGCCTACCTCGGGGTCGACGACGACGAGGACCTGACCCTGCCTGCGGCACAGACTGCGGACGGCAATCTGGCGAATGAGGACGATGCGTGATGTTGGACGTCTCCGGGCTGAGTGCGGGATACGACAAACTCCAGGTCCTGCACGAGGTCGACCTCACCGTCCCCGACGGCCAACTGCTCGCCGTCATCGGGGCCAACGGCGCGGGCAAGAGCACCCTGCTGCGGGCGCTGTCCGGGCTGCTGCGACCCACCGCTGGTCGGGTCATGCTGGCCGGGCGCGACCTGACCGGGCTGGCCGCCGAGGCGATCGCCGCGGCCGGGCTGGCCCACGTGCCGGAGAACCGCCTGGTCTTCCCGTCGCTGACCGTGTCGGACAATCTCGCCCTCGGCGGCTGGACCCGGCGCCGCAGCGGGACGGCGGCCGCCCGACGGGCACACGTGCTGGAGCTCTTCCCGCGACTGGCCACCCGGCTCGACCAGCCGGCCGGCACGCTCAGCGGCGGCGAGCAGCAGATGGTGGCGATCGGGCGGGGCCTGATGGCCGAACCGAAGGTGCTCGTCCTCGACGAGCCGAGCCTGGGTCTGGCGCCCCGCCTGGTGGCGGAGATCTTCGCCGCCCTCGCCCAACTGAAGACCGAACACGACCTCGCCATCGTGCTGGTGGAGCAGAACGTCCGGGCCGCGTTCCGGGTCGCCGACGAGGTCGTCGTGATGGACCGGGGACGGGTGGTGGCGACCGGCTCCCCGGACGCGCTCGTCGGCGACGACCGCGTCCGCAGTGCGTACCTCGGTGGGAACTACTCCACAGCGACGTCCTGACGTCGACCGACAGAAAGGAGAGGCCGTGACATCCGTGGCCAAGCCGTTTGCCTCGTCGGCGGACGTGCAGGAGAAGGCCGAGACCCTCGAGGTGCTCGCCGACGGCGTGTACGCCCTCACCGCCGAGGGTGACCCGAACGTGGGTGCGATCGAGGGCGAGGACTTCCTCATCGCGTTCGAGGCCCGCGCGACGCCCGTGATGGCCCGACGGTGGCTGGACAAGCTCCGCGAGCACACCGACAAGCCCGTCAGGTACCTGGTGCTTTCGCACTACCACGCGGTCCGGGTGCTCGGCGCGTCCGCGTTCGACGCCGACGTCATCGTCGCCCACGACCAGACCCGGCGGCTCATCGCCGAACGCGGCACGCAGGACTGGGAGTCGGAGCGGGGCCGGATGCCGCGGCTGTTCACCGGGGAGGAGAGCATCCCCGGGCTGACCTGGCCGGATCTCACCTTCTCCGACCGGCTCACCATCGACCTGGGTGGTGACCGTGGTGAGGTGGTGCTGCAGTACTGCGGTCGGGGACACACCGCCGGCGACATCGTGCTGTGGCTGCCCCGGCAGCGGGTGCTGTTCGCCGGCGACCTCGTCGAAGCGAAGGCCGCCCTCTACACCGGCGACGCGTTCCACACTGACTGGTCCACCGGCACTCTGGACCGGGTCCGCGAGTTCGGGGCGGAGGCGCTGGTCGGCGGGCGGGGCGCGGTGGCCCAGGGGCGGGCGGCCGTCGACGCCGCCATCGACCAGACCCGCGACTTCCTGCTGGTGATGCGGGAAAAGGTCGGCGAGGTGCACGCCGCCGGCGGCTCGCTGAGGGACGCCTTCCAGGCCACCCACACCGCCCTGGCCCCCCGGTACGGCAAGTGGCCGATCTTCGAGCACTGCCTGCCGTTCAACGTCCAGCGGTTGTGGGACGAACTCGACGGTGTCGACTGGCCGCACATCTGGACGGCCGAACGGGACCGCGACGTGTGGAACGAGTTACAGGGATGAGCCCGGACGGGGAACCCGACGCCGATCGGGTCGTCGTCATCGGGGCGGGACCGGTCGGCCAGACCGCCGCACTGCTGCTGGCCCGGTGGGGCGTACCCGTCACCGTGCTCGACGCGCGGCCCGGGCGGGACCCGGTCGGGTCGAAGGCGATCTGCCAGCAACGCGACGTGCTCGACGTGTGGGAAGCGGTGGGTGCCGGCCGGCTGATCGCCGACGAGGGCGTGACCTGGGAACGCGCCCGCACCTACTACCAGGACACGGAACTGTTCTGCCTGACGTTCGCCGACCGCGGCCGGTCGCCGTTCCCACCGTTCGTCAACGTCTCGCAGACCTACACCGAGCAGGTCCTCGACGAGCGGATCGCCGCGGCGCCCACGATCGACGTGCGCTGGGGGCACGAGGTCACCGCAATCAACCAGGACGCCGACGGCGTGACCGTGACCTGCCGTACCGACGGCGGTGAGCGGCAGCTGCGGGCGTCGTACCTGCTCGCCTGCGCCGGCGCCCGTGGTGACGCGGTCCGCCGTATGTTGGGCGTGACGTTCCGCGGCCGGTCCTTCGACGACCAGTTCCTGATCTGCGACATCCGCGCCGATCTCGGCGAGTGGGCCGACGAGCGGAGGTTCTACTTCGACCCGGCGTGGAACCCGGGTCGCCAGGTGCTCATCCACCCCTGCCCGGACTCGTCGTACCGGATCGACTGGCAGGTGCCGGCGGACTTCGACCTGGACCGGGAACGCCGCAGCGGCGCGCTCGACCGGCGGATCCGCCGGGTCGTCGGCGACCGGCCGTACGAGGTGGTGTGGTCGTCGGTCTACCGGTTCCACGCCCGGCTGGTCGACCGGATGCGTCTCGGGCGAGTGTTGCTGGCCGGCGACTGCGCACATCTGGTGGCACCGTTCGGCGCGCGAGGGCTCAACTCCGGCGTTCAGGACGCCGAGAACGCGGCCTGGAAGATCGCCTTCGTCCTGCGCGGCTGGGCCCCACGGGCGCTGCTGGAGTCGTACGGGACGGAGCGGATCGCGGCCGCGATGGAGAACCTCACG
The DNA here is from genome assembly GCF_049844475.1 of Micromonospora sp. DT47. Classification (NCBI taxonomy): domain Bacteria; kingdom Bacillati; phylum Actinomycetota; class Actinomycetes; order Micromonosporales; family Micromonosporaceae; genus Micromonospora; species Micromonospora sp. DT47. The sequence goes on from NZ_JBNCLC010000006.1 coordinate 104,611, forward strand.
GTCACCAGCGCCACGATGGACTTCCTGGTTCCACAGGACGAGGCGGCACGGCGGCGACGGCAGGACGTCCTGCACGCGGCGCTCACCGATCCGACGGTCCGCGGCGAGGTCGACTCCGGCCGGCTGGCGGAGCCGTACTGGTACGTCGACTCCGCCCTGACCACCCCACACCCGGACCGGGCCTTTTCCGGCCGGCCACCCCGCGGCGAGGCACCCCCGGTAGTACCCGGGGTGCTGGTGCCGGACGCGCCGATCGCCATCGCCGGCGAATCCGGCGTGAGCCGGCTGCGCGAAATAGTCCGGGACGGCGTTCTCGTCCTCACCACCGGCGCGACCGCCATGCTGGACGCCGTGGTGGACCTGGCCCGGCCGGCACCGGTGCGGGTACTGGCGATACCGGACATCGACCCGACCGGCCTGCTCGCCGGGGCACTCGAGGCGCGCGCCGGGGAGGCGATGGTGATCAGGCCCGACGGCCACCTCGCCGCCGTCGTCGGGAACGACGACGTGGCGGCGGTGTCCGCCGCGGTACGTCGCACGCTCGGACTCACCCTCGCGCCGCAGGCAGTCGTGCCTCCCCGTGCGGGCGAGGAGTCGCTCGCCGGTCAGCGGCGCCCCACCACCCCCCTGTGACTCAGCGGCGAGTGTGCCCTGCTCGGCGGGCTGGCCGGCCGCCCGCTCCCGATCGGCTGGGCGCGGTGGCGGGCGGCCCCCGGCCCGATCCGTCAGACCGTCAGTAGGGTCCTGCCGACGACGGCGCGGTCCTCGATCGCCCGGTGGGCGTCGGCTGCCCGCTCCAGCGGGAACGTCTTGCCCGATCAGCGGCGCGATCCGGCCGGTCGCCGCGGCGTCGAGCGCGGCGACAAGTGCCGCCGGACGTCCTCTGGTCCGGGGCCAACCGGCGGGTGACGGCGGCCACGGTCGGCCGCCGGCTGGCCCGGCGGGAGCGGCCGGCGATCAGGCCGGAACGGGAACGGGCCGACGCGGTCGCCTGAGCCCGGGGATCGGCGGCCGGGAGGCCCGGAGCGGGGCCCGCGCCATGCTCCCCGACGCGGCGGGCCCGCCGTCCCGGCCCGGCAGCACCGCGCCGTCGGTCCCTGCCGGTGGCCCGCGTCCTGGTAGGAAGGACAGGTGACCGGACCCGCTCCGCGCCGCGTCGACCCCGACGTCGACCTGCGGGTACCCGCCGACCGGGCCGAACTCGGCGCGCACCCGGCGGCGGTGCTCGGCGCCATCGCGGCGGGCGGGGTGCTCGGCGCGCTGGCCCGGGCCGGCGTCCAGGCCGCCCTGCCGCACGCCCCGACCGGCTTCCCGTGGGCGACCTTCGGCATCAACGTGACCGGCTGCCTGTTGCTCGGCACGCTGATGGCCACCATCGCCCGGCGCCCGGCCGGCCCGCTGGTCCGGCCGTTCCTCGGCGTCGGGGTGCTGGGCGGGTTCACCACCTTCTCCGCGTATGTGGTGGACGTGCGGCTGGCCGTGGCGGCGGGGGCGGCGGGGACCGCGCTGGCATACCTGGCGGCCACCCTGGTGGTTGGGCTGGCGGCGGTCGCGGTCGGCGACGCCGTGGCCGGCCGGCTGCTGGGCCGCGCCGGAGGCGGCCGGTGACCGTACTGCTGATCGCGCTCGGCGCGGCGCTCGGCGCGCCGCTGCGCTACCTGACGGACCGGGCCGTGCAGGCCCGGCACGACTCGGTCCTGCCCTGGGGCACGCTGACCGTCAACGTCGCCGGCTCGCTGCTGCTCGGGGCGCTGGTCGCGGTCCCGGCCGGGACGGCCGTCACCGCCCTGGTCGGCACCGGCTTCTGCGGCGCGCTGACCACCTGGTCGACCTTCGGGTACGAGACGCTGCGGCTGGCCCGCGCCGGCGCCCGGCTGTCCGCGCTGGTCAACGTGCTGGTCAGCGTGGTCGCCGGGCTGGGCGCCGCGGCGCTCGGCTACGCGGTGGCCCGGGCGTTCACCGGCTGACCGCCCGACCGGCCGGGCCGCTTCTACCCGCGGCCGGCGCACCTGCGCCGGGCCCGGGGACGGCCCCGACCTGGCGCTGGTACGCCGGCTGCTCGACGACGGCTACCGCTGGTACGTCTCCAGCCATGCCGCACCGATGACCCTCGACGAGGCCCGCGCCGCCGCCCAGGGCTGAGCCGCAAGAGTGGGCCGCGCCGCCGGTCGGCCGTGCGAGCGGCGGCGGCCCGGTCAGCGGGCCCGGCGCTCCGGGTGGGCCCGGTTCCAGGCCCGCATCCGCTCCGGGTAGCCGGTCTTCGCCGCCTCGTAGAGCGGCACCCCGTGCCGGTTCGCCAGCTTCGCCGCCGCCTGCGGCGAACCGGTCCGGCGGCGGATCCACTCGCCGTCGTGGGCGATCGCCGCGACGGTGGTGTCGGTGGCGGTGGTCTCCGGTTCGAGGTAGAACTCCACGCCTATGTGGCTGGTCACGAACTCCTCCAGCGCGGCCAGGTCTTCCCGGGTGGCCTTCCGGTCGAGCTTCGTCGTGATCCCCTGGGCGGCCCGGGACCGCCGGCTGAACCAGCCCATCTGCCCGCTCCTCTCCTCGGCGTGCCCTCCCAGTTCAGCACCATTTCCTGGCAGTCCGCTACGAGCCGGGTGAACGCCGGCTGGGCGGGTGGTCAGCCGAGCGCGGCCAGCTCCTCGGCGGTCAGCCGCAGCGCGCCGGCCGCCACGTTCTCCGCGACGTGGTCCGGGTTGCCGGTGCCGGGGATGGCCAGCACGTGCGGCCCCCGGTGCAGGGTCCAGGCGAGGCGTACCTGCTGCGGGGTGGCGCCGTGGGCGGCCGCGACGGCGCGGACCGCTTCGGCGTGCTCGGCGCAGGCGCCGGCCTCCCGGTTCGCGCCCGCCAGGGCGAAGAAGGGTACGAACGCCACGCCCCGCTCGCCGCACTCGCGCAGCAGGGCGTCCTGGTCGCCCCGGTTGTCGATGGCGTAGTTGTTCTGCACGCAGACCACCGGGGCGATGGCCCGCGCCTCGTCGAGGTGGTCGAGGCGGACGTTGGACAGGCCCAGCTGCCGGATCAGCCCGGCCTCGCGCAGCTCGGCGAGGGCGCCGAAGGACTCCGCGACCGAGTCCCGGCCCGGCCGCTTCACGATCCGCAGGTTGACCAGGTCGAGGTGGTCGCGGCCGAGCCGGCGCAGGTTCTCCTCGACCTGGGCGCGCAGCTGGGCCGGGCCGGCCGCCTCGACCAGCCCGGTCGCCGGGTCGTACGCGAAGCCGACCTTGGTGGCGATCACCAGGTCGTCCGGGTACGGGGCGAGCGCGGCGCGGATCAGCTCCGTGGCGTACCGGGCCGGGCCGGTGCCGACGTTCAGCGTGCCGCCCGGCGAGACGTAGAAGGCGGCGGTGTCGATGTGGTCGACGCCCAATTCGACGGCCCGGCGCAGCACGCGGATCGCCCGGTCGGCGTCGGGGTGGGCGGTGATCCGCATGGAGCCGAAGCCCATTCGGCGCACGGTGCGGTCGCCCAGGGTCCAGCTGCCCGCGGCGGCCGCGGTGATCTCTTCGGTAGGCATCCGGCGACCCTAGCCAGCGGCGGTGCGGTGCGCAGTCGGCCGCGCACCCGATACCGGAAACGGCCGTTCACCGATATGTTCTATGCAGTGGAGCGGTCCGCCGGCGGGCGGATCACCGACACCAGCGCCAGGGTCGGGAGCAGCAGCACCGGCACCACGAGCAGCGCGTGCAGCGTGCCCACCCGGTCGCCGAGCAGGCCGAGCAGCGGCGGTCCGGCCAGGAACGACGTGTAGCCGATCATCGCGACCACGCTGACCCGGGCCGGCGCCCGCGCCTCGTCATCGGCGGCGGCGCTCAATCCGACCGGGAAGCCGAGGGAGGCGCCGAGCCCCCAGAGCACCACTCCGACGATGGCCACCGGCCCGGAGCCGGCGAGCACCGCCAGGCTGGCGCCGACCACGGCGAGCAGCATCGTGGCGAGCAGCACCGGGACCCGTCCCCACCGGTCGATGGCCGCGGTGCCGGCGGTCCGCCCGACGGTCATGCTGGCGACGAAGACGGCGAAGACGGCGGCGCCGGCCGCCTCGCTGACGCCGTACCCGTCGACGAAGGCGACGGCGAGCCAGTCGTTGGCGCTGCCCTCGGTGAAGCCCATCACCAGCACCAGCAACCCGATGAGCAGGGTCCGCGGCTCCCGCCAGGCGGCGAGCAGGCCGCCGCGACGGCCGGCGGGAGTGTCCCCGGTCGGCGCCGCTGCGGGCAGGAACGCCCGAGCGCCCAGCACGGTGCCGCCGAGCACCACCGCGGCCAGTACCGCCAGGTGGGCGGTCACCGGCAGGCCGAGCCGGGCGGCGCCCGCGCCGATCCCGGCGCCGGCCACCGAACCCAGGCTCCAGGCGGCGTGGAAACGGGGCATGATGGTGCGCCCGAGCCGCTTCTCGACAGCCGCGCCCTCGACGTTCATCGCCACGTCGCAGGTGCCGGAGCCGTAACCGAGGGCGAAGAGCCCCACCGCCACGCCGGGCAGCGAACCGGCGAGCCCGCCGGCCAACCCGACCCCGGCCAACCCGACCGCCACGAGCACGGTGGACAGCACCACCGTGCGGGCCGCGCCGAGGCGCTGGGTGACCAGCCCGGCGGTGGTCAACGCCAGCACCGCGCCACCGGACATGGCGAGCAGCAGCAGGCCGAGGCGGCCGGCGCTGAGCCCGAGCGCCTCCCGGACCGCGGGGACCCGGGAGAACCAAGTGGCCACGGCGAGGCCGTTGAGGGCGAAGACCACCGCGACGCCGGTGCGGGCGGCGAGCACCGTCCGGGGTACGGCGGTGCTCTCCTGGGTGACGGCTGCGCTCACGTGGTGCGGTCCTTCCGGGGGTACGACGTCCTCGCCGTCGATCACACACCCGATCCGTCACGACCACAAGCCAGATGCGCTCCTTACCACTGCTGGTCAGAGCGCGGGCAGGCCGAGCGCCTCGTCCACCCGGGCCAGCACGGCCGCGTCGTCGTCGGCGCGTACGCCGCGCAGCAGGTCGATGGCGGTGGCCCGGATCTGCCCGACGATCATCACCAGCGGCAGGCTCTGCGCCGGGGCGAAGAGCCGGCCGGCGATGCGGACCGACTCCAGCGCGGCGGTGTCGGCGCGCTCGGCGTGCCGGTCGGCGACCTCCTCCGCGCCGTCCAGGTCGGCGGCGAGGGCCTCGCCGGCGGCCCGGACCGCCTCGGCGAGGAAGCGCAACGCCGCGCCGAGGTCCGGCGGGACCGGGGTGGGCAGCCGGCTGAAGGTGACCCCGGCCCGGGCCAGCACCCGGACGTTGCGGACCGCGTAGTCGAGCTGGCCGATCGAGGCGTCGACCGTGCGCAGCCGGCCGATGTGCCGGCGCCGCCGGACGTTGAGCCGGACCGCCTCCCCGGCGGCGAGGACCGCGGTGCGCAGCCGCTCCACCCCGGCGTCGAGCTGCCGGGCCCGCTCCAGCGCGTCCACGGCGGCCGGCTCGTCGTGTTCGTCGAGCGCGGTGGCGACCGTCTCCAGCGCCTCGGCCAGCCCGTCATAGGTGCGCCGGAACTCGGCGACCAGCGGGGCGAGCGGCCGCCGGGCGTCGAGCAGCTGGCTGGCCACCACCGCCACCCCGCCGCCGATCAGCGCGTCGACGAACCGGAACGGCACCAGCGACTCGGTCGGCGGCGCCACCACCACCAGGTAGAGGGCGGAGACCGCGGCCTGGACCACGGAGACGGTGCTCGCGCCGATCGCCACCGCGAGGGCGGTGGTCAGCAGGATGACGGTGAAGACCGTCCAGGTGGTCCGCAGCCCGAGGGCCTGGATCACCAGGTCGGCGACGAGGACACCGGCGGCCACCCCGAGGACCACCTCGACCGCCCGGCGGACCCGCTGCCCCCGGGCCTGGCCGAGGACGATCAGCGCGGCGGCCGGGGCGAAGAACGGCTGCGGGTGCCCGACCAGCCGGGCGGCCAGGATCCAGGCGACGGTCGCCGCCAGGGTCGTCTCCACCACCGGCAGCCAGCCCTGCCGCAGCCGGCCGGTGGACTCCCGGAACCAGCTCCACCGGACCATGCCGCCTCCTCCACCCGCGCGGACCGGCCCCCACCTTGACGTTCTCTCCGACCTAACGGGGGGAGATTCCCTCCACGCTGCGCGTGGCACACGCGGCGTCCGGGTGGATTCCTGCTTCTCGGCGCGGCGCCGGCACGCGGGCCGGTCTTACCTGCGCTCCACAGGCGTTTGAGTTGTCCCAGCGTCCCTGGGCCAACACGTTTCTGGCTGCGTTGACGTCTCGGTCGTGGACCGCGCCGCACCCGCAGGTCCACGACCGGACGGACAGCGGTTTCGGGCCGTCGAGCCGGCCGCACGCCGAGCACGTCTGCGACGTGGGAACAAACCGATCGATCCTCGCGAAGGCACGCCCGTACCGGGCGGCCTTGTACTCCAACATCGCCGTGAACGACGCCCACCCGGCATCGTGCACGGATCTCGCCAACCGGGTGCGGCCGAGACCAGCGACGCACAGGTCCTCCACGTACACCGCTTGGTTGTCGCGGATGATCCGTGTGGAGAGCTTGTGCTGCCAGTCCCGCCGGCTGTCGGCCACCCGAGCGTGGGCGCGGGCGACCTTGACCACGGCCTTCTTACGATTCGCGCTGCCCCGCTGCTTGCGGGACAGGTCCTGCTGCAACCAGCGCAGCTTACGCGCCGCCCGGCGCAAGAACCTCGGCGCGGCCACCTTTGTGCCGTCGGACAGCACCGCGAAGTGCGTAAGCCCAAGGTCGATACCCACCTCGGACTCCACCGGCGGCAGCGGTTCGTCGGTGCTCTGCACGACGAACGACGCGAAGTACCGCCCCGCAGCATCCTTGATTACAGTCACGCTGGATGGTGCTGCCGGCAAGGGACGTGACCAGCGCACCGGCACGTCCCCGATCTTCGGCAGCTTGAGCCGTCCGTTGTCCAGCACCTTGAACCGGGCGTTCGCGGCGAACCGGATGGCCTGCCGGTTGTCTTTGCGGGACCGGAACCTCGGCGCGGCCACCGTGCGCCCCTTGCGCCTGCCGCTGATCGAGGCGAAGAAGTTCCGGTACGCCATGTTCAGGTCCGCGAGAGCCTGCTGAAGCACGACCGCCGACACCTCACCCAGCCACGCCCGCTCCGGCGTCCGCTTGGCCAGGGTGATGACCCGCTTCGACAGCTCACCATCCGACATATACGCCTCGCCCGCCTCGCGGGCATGCTGACGTGCGCGCAGCCCGTCATTGAACACCACCCGCGCGCACCCGAACGCCCGCGCCAGCGCGTCCCGCTGGCCCGGCGTCGGGTACAGGCGGTAGTTGTACCGGAGCTGCACGTTGGACAGTCTACCATTGGTTTATGGCCGATCGTGAAACCATTCGGACTGGCAGGCACTGCATATTCACCCTGCATGCTCATTTGGTTTTCGTGACGAAGTTCCGGCACAAGGTGTTCGCCGACCAACACCTTGCCCGCCTAGAGGAGATCATGCGGGCGGTGTGCGCCGACTTCGAATGCGAGCTGGTCGAGTTCAACGGCGAAGGCGAGCACGTGCACCTGCTGGTCAACTTCCCACCGAAGGTCGCCCTGTCGAAGCTGGTCAACAGCCTCAAGGGCGTGTCCTCGCGGCGAATGCGGCAGGAGTTCCCCGACCTGGTGTCCCACTACTACCGGGCCAACCGGCTCTGGTCAGGCTCGTACTTCGCCGGGTCCGTCGGCGGCGCACCCTTGACCGTCCTACACCAGTACATCGAGCAGCAGCACAGGCCCAGCTAGAGCACGCTCCGGCCTAGCCGGCCCCGCCACACGGCCTTCACCCCGCTCTGAAGTGCGGAGCACTGGCCGCATGTTGGTAGCCCGCCGGCGGGTCGGGACCGCCGGGCGCCTCGACCGCGTACCGCGCGACCAACCGGAACACCGCTGGACGCTGAATGGTTGTGGATCATTGAACCATTCGTGACCGCCTATGATCTCCACTGTGGATCTTCTGACCGGCCTGCTCGACGGGCCCCGCGCCCGGGGCGCGTTCCTGCTCCGCTCGCTGCTGGACCCGCCGTTCGCGCTGCGCATCGAGGACCGGGCGCCGCTTGCCGTGGTCGCCGTGGTCCGGGGCGCCGCCTGGGTGGTGCCGGACGAGGAAACGGCCGAGTTGTTGCATCCCGGTGACGTGGCGGTGCTGCGCGGCCCGGACTCGTACACCGTCGCCGACGACCCGGGCACCGCCCCGCAGGTGGTCATCCATCCCGGCCAGCGCTGCACCACGCTGCGCGGCGAGCCGCTGGCCGCCACTCCGTCGCTGGGCGTCCGCACCTGGGGCACCGGGGCGGCGGGTGACACGGTGCTGCTGACCGGGACGTACCAGCTGCCCGGCGAGATCAGCCGGCGGCTGCTCGCCGCCCTGCCGGCGCTGCTGGTGGTCCGGGCGGACGAGTGGCACAGCCCCCTCGTCGGGCTGCTCGCCGACGAGGTGGTGCGGGACTCCCCCGGCCAGGAGGCGGTGCTGGACCGGCTGCTCGACCTGCTGCTGATCGCCGCCCTGCGCAGCTGGTTCGACCGCCCCGGGGCGGCCCCCTCCTGGTACGCGGCGGCCGGCGACCCGGTGGTCGGGCCGGCGCTGCGGCTGCTGCAGAACGACCCGGCCCGGCCGTGGACGGTGGCGTCGCTCGCCGCCGAGGTGGGGGTGTCCCGGGCGGCGCTGGCCCGCCGCTTCACCGAGCTGGTCGGCGAACCGCCAATGACCTTCCTCACCGGCTGGCGGCTGAGCCTCGCGGCGGACCTGCTGCGCGAGCCCGAGGCGACCGTCGGCGCGGTGGCCCGGCAGGTCGGCTACGGCAGCCCGTTCTCGCTGAGCACCGCCTTCCGCCGGGTACGCGGGGTCAGCCCGCGTCAGCACCGCACCCAGGTCCCGGCCGAAGATCGGTAGCAGGGCGGTCGGGGTGGACGGGGCGCCGGTCAGCGGCCGGCGGTGACCAGGCCGGCGTAGTCGGGCGAGGCCAGGAAGCGGGTCAGCACCTCCACCGTCCCCGGCGTGTACGGCCGCCCGTCGAGGACCTGGTCGGCCGGGATGAAGACGATCGCCACGCCCTCGCCGAGCACCACGTCCTCCTGCCGGGCCCGGGTCGCGCCCCAGAAGTAGTGCTTGACCCGGCCCAGCTCGGGCAGCTCCTGGACGGCGAAGGGGCGCAGCCGACCGTCGGGGACCAGCCCGGTCTCCTCGTGCAGCTCCCGCAGGGCCGTCTGCTCGACGGTCTCCCCCGGCTCCCCGTGGCCGCCGGGGAGTCCCCAGACGTTCGGGTGGTGCGGGGCGTGTTCGTCGCGCAGCTGCAGCAGCAGCCGGCCGGCGGGATCGACCAGCAGCACGCAGGAGACGGGATGCATGAGGTGATCCTATTCCGGCGGCCCGACGCCCGGGCCGGGCCGCGCGTCCCTCAGGGGCGGTCCCGCCAGAGCGGGCTGTCGACGTAGTGGTTGTCGTAGCGCGGGCCGCTGGCGCCGATCTCCGCCGGGTCGGCCTCGCCGCGGTGGACCCGCTCCAGCAGCCGGTAGTAGTCGAACCGGTCGATGCCCGGGGTGAAGACCACCAGCACGTCGGCGGACTCGCCACGGGTCGGGGCGAAGGCGTGCGGGGTGCCCGCCGGCACGACCAGGAAGTCACCCCGGCGCAGCGTGCGGATCTCGTCGGCGACCAGCACGTCGAGGACTCCGTCGAGGACGAAGAAGGTCTCGGCGGCCCGGGTGTGCAGGTGCGGCGGGGCGCCGGGCGAGCCGCGGTGCAGGGTGGCCCGGTTGGCGGTCAGCGCGCCGCCGGTGTCGCCCGCGTCGCCGAGCAGGGTGATCAGGCTGGTCGGCCCGTCGGCGAGGACGGTGGCGTCGTCGGCGCGGACGTGCAGGGGTGCGGTGGTCATGGTGGTCACCTTTCGGGACGGTGGGTCAGGACAGGGCGAAGCGGTCACGGGTGTTGCGCGGGGTGTCCGGGTAGTGGCCCTCGACAGACGCGCGCAGGCCGGCGAGGGTCTGCCCGGCCAGCTCCCGCCGCCAGGCCAGGTCGGCCCGGCGCATGGCCTGCGAGATCAGGCAGGCCTGCCGGTAGTCGACGTCGGCGCTGCCCCCCGGTCCCTGGCGCAGCAGCTGCTCGCAGCGGAACGCCTCCTCCGGGCCCTCGATGGCGGTGACCACGTCGAGCAGGGTGATCTCCTCGGGCGGGCGGGCCAGCCGGAAGCCGCCGCGCGGGCCCGGGGTCGAGCTGAGGATCCCGGCCCGCACGAGAGCTTGGAGCTGCTTGTTGAGGTAGGCGGTGGGGAGCCCGTAGAAGGCGGCAAGCCGGGCCGCCGACACCGCCCGACCCGGCTCCAGCCAGGTCATGTTGAGGCAGCTGTGCAGCGCCCACTCGACGCCCTCGACCATCCTCATATTCTGGATATTACTTATCCAGGATAGATTCGGCAAACACTTCCCCGTATGCCCGCGCACCGACGTCGGCCAGCCACCGTCGGGTCGACGCGTCGCAGAGCGCCCCGGCCAGCCCCGCCCCGTACGCCGCCGCCGGCTCGACCCCGAGCCGGGCCGCGACCGCGTACTCGCCGGCGAGGGTGATGTCGAAGATCGCCGGGTCGTCGGTCGACACCGAGCAGCGCACACCGGCCGCGGCGAGCCGGGTCACCGGGTGCGGCCGGTCCGGCGCGGCGACGCCCAGCCGCAGGTTGGACGTGGGGGTCACGTCCAGCACGGTCCCCCGGTCGGCCAGCTCGGCGACCAGGTCGGGGTCGTCGACGGCGCGTACCCCGTGGCGCACCCGGACCGCCCCCATCGCCAGGACCTCGCGCACGGCCGCCGGGCCGGCCGCCTCCCCGGCGTGCGGGACGAACGGCAACCCGCCGTCGGCGGCGATCCGGACGGCCCGGGCGTACGGCACGGTCGGGAAGCGCCCCTCCGCGCCGGCGAGCCCGAAGCCGACCGCGCCCCGCCCGGCGAAGCGGGTCGCCACCCGGGCGGCCTCCTCGGCGAACGCGACGTCCTGGCCGCGGAAGACCTGCGGGGTCAGTCCGATCGCGACACCGAACCGGTCCCGCGCCTCGGCGGCGGCGTCGGCGCAGGCGGCGAGCACGTCCGCCCAGCCCGACGGCCCGCCGAGCCGCTCCTCGGCGTCCAGCACGGGTTCCAGGTACACCGCGCCGTGGCCGGCCGCCTCGGCCGCGTACGCCAGCAGGCTCCGCCGGTAGTCCTCCGGCGTGCGCAGACAGTCTGTCAGCGCGTTCCAGATGGCGATGAAGTCGTACAGGTCGGCGAAGGCGTACGACCCGTCCGGCGGCACGGGCGGCGCCACGCCGTTGCCGCGGGCGATCTCGGCGAGCAGCCCCGGCCGGACGGCGCCCTCCAGATGCACGTGGAGTTCGATCTTCGGCGAGCTCCGCTGGGCGGGGGTCATCGGTCTCCTCGGGTCGGTCGGGTCAGCGCACCGTCCACCCTGCCCGGAGCCGGGCACGCCGGCCTCCCCCAGGCGAGGGAGAACTGGCTCGGGGCAACCCATCAGAATATCTGTCGCGCGCATTTCCGGGCTCGGCCGAATGGGAGAGCGGGCCGGTAAGATCGGTGACAGCGTTGTGACTGATCGCTGACTGCTCGCAGTGAAGTGGATCACACACACTGTGCCCATGATTACGGGACCCGTACGCGGCAGGGCATGCCGCGTCGCGGTGTGCCGGCGCCCAGATCAGTTACCACCGCACGCCGCTGAAGGATTTCACCAGGGAGAGCGTGAAACTGCCAGGCCCACCGCGTCGGGCGCCCCCGTCGCCGGTGGTGCCGCGGCGCCCACCCAGGTCGCGCAGGGTCGCGAGCCCCGCTACATCCGCTCCTGGGTCTGCATGAGGTGACCCCATGGTCTTCGGAATCATCAGCGCCGCCGTCCACATCGCCTTCGGCGCCCTGCTAGGCGGATGGGCCGGCGGCACCCTCGGCCTGACCATCGGGGCGGTCGTCGGGCTGCTCGTCGGCGCCCCGTTCTGCTGGGCGATCGCCTCGGCCCGGGTGTACGGCCCGGACGTCCGCGGCGTCCTGCTCTTCGTCGTGGACCACAGCTGGAGCCTGCTGAACACGTTCGTCGGCGCGATCTACCTCGCCGCGCACCTGGTGGTCGGCCACCAGCTGGACCGGACCACCTCCGCGCGGACCTGCCGGGTCAACGTGGTGGATGGCGTCTCCCCGCGGTACGCCACCACGCTCGGCACGGTCTGCGCCGGCTCCACCTCGGGCATCCAGCGGCACGAGGACGTGCACATCCTCCAGGGCCGGCTGCTCGGCCCGCTCTACCTGCCGACGGTGGGCCTCAACTACGCGCTCTTCACCATCGCCCCGGTCTGGTGGCTCTGGCACGACCACACCAACGCCCCGATCAACCGCTTCGCCCGGTACTTCGAGATCGGCGTCTACCCGCACGTCTGGAACGAGGCCATCGCGTACCGGATCCAGGGGAAGCCGCCGCGATGACCGGCGACGGGCGCGGACCGATCGAGGCGGCCACCGCCGAGCTGGCGGCCTGGCTGGCCGGGCGGCGGGCGAGGACCTCCGGGTAACCTCATGATCAACGGGACACGACCGGGTCGTTTCCCGCCATGATCGTCTCCGCTTCGGCGGCGCCCTCCACCGCATGTCGTGTCGCTGACGTGCAGACGATCACGAGCAGGTGGGGCGGTCGCGTCGGGCCGCATCGCGGTGCCGCCAGAACCAGATCGCGATCAACAGCAGGAACACGGCGAGCAGCGCCTCGCCGCCCAGCCCGAGCCGCCGTTCCAGCAGCCGGTACGACGCCGCGAAGAGGTAGCCGAGCAGCGCGACGGTCACCGCCCAGATGGCGCCGCCGGTCAGGTTCGCCGCGGTGAAGGTGCGCTGCGGGATGCCGCTCAGCCCGGCCAAACCGGGCACCAGCGCCCGCAGCGCCGCCGCCCAGCGCCCGAGCACCACCGCGACCGCGCCCCGTCGGCGGACCAGGTCCATCGCGCGGCGCAGCTCCCCGGAGCGGACGAACCGGCGCGGGGTCCGGGCCAGCAGGCGGTGGCCGTACCGGCGGCCGACGAGGTAGCCGGTCTGGTCGCCGAGCGCGGCGCCGGCCAGGGCGGCGACCATCACCGCCCAGAGCGGCAGCCGCCCCTCGTGGGCCAGCACCCCGCCGACCAGCACCGCGACCTCCCCGGGCACGAGCAGGCCCAGGAAGGTCGACGCCTCCAGCGCGGGCAGCAGGAAGACCAGCGCCAGGACCAGGGCCGGCGGTAGTCCGACCAGCACGTCCAGCACCCGGTCCACCCGATGATTGTCGCCGGCCGGAGGCGATTTGGGCTCCGGTGCACCGATTTCCCCGATGATCAGAGTCCCGGCGGTTGGACCGGACGGCGGGCGGGGACAATGGGGGATCAACGGGCAGGCGCTGGTCAATGCGCGCCTGCTCAGCACGGGGTGGGGGGACGGGACGTGACGGGTGACCGGGCTGGCGCCGGGCCGACGGGCAACCCCTTGTCGATCGACGAGCTGTTCCCTGGCACCGATCCGACCAGCGCCGCGCACCGGGCGACAAACTGGGCGGACACCCCGTTGGGGCCGGTGGACTCGTGGCCGGCGGAGCTGCGCGCGGCGATACGCACCGTGCTGCCGTCGAGGATCCCCATGCTGATCTGGTGGGGCCCCGAACTGGTGCAAATCTTCAACAACCCCTACACCGGGGTGCTGGGCGAGAAGTTCCCGGCCGCGGTCGGGCAACGGGCTGTGGAGTGCTGGGCGGAGGTGTGGGACACCGTCGGCCCGCTGACCGAGCAGGTGCTCCGGGGCGCGGGCGCCACCTACTCGCACAACCAGCTGCTCTTCATGCAACGGCACGGTTACCGGGAGGAGACGTACTGGACCTTCTCCTACAGCCCGGTGCACCGCGAGGACGGTACGGTCGCCGGAGTCTTCGTGGCCACCAGCGACGTGACCGGCCGGGTGGTGGGCGACCGCCGGCTGGCCCTGCTGCGCGAGCTGGGGGAACTCTCCATCGCCGAGGCGGACAGCGCCGGTGACGCCGTCCGGGCGGCGGCCCGGATCCTCGCCGCCGGCCGCGCCGACCTCCCGCTCGGGTTGGTCTACCTCCGCGAGGACCCGCTCCTCGGGGACGAGGGCGCAGCCCAGGCACCGCGCACCGGGGCGGACGGGGACGCGGGCGACGAACTGACCCTGGTGGCGTCGTTCGGCGCCGACGGCGAGGACGGCCCGGCCGCGCACGGGCTCCCCGCCCCCGGTCAACTCGCCGAGGTGGCGGAGGTGATGCGTACCGGACGACCGGCACGGATCACCGGCCTGGCCCGGCGCAGCCCCAACCCGGACCGCGCCGTGCCGGTGGACGACGCCATGGCGTTGCCGTTGCTGGCGACCGGACGGGTCCGCCCGGTCGGCGTGCTGGTGCTCGGCGTCAGCCCGTATCGGGAGCTGGACGAGCCCTACCGGCACTTCTTCGACCTGGTGGCCAGTCGGGTCTCCACCGCGCTGACCGACGTGCTGGCCTACGAGGCCGAGCGCCGCCGGGCCGCCGCGCTCGCCGAGCTGGACGTGGCCAAGACGGAGTTCTTCACCGACGTCAGCCACGAGCTGCGGACACCGCTGACGCTGATCACCGGCCCGGTGCAGGAGAGCCTGGCCGACCAGCGGGATCCCCTGCCACCCGCCCAACGCGAGCGGCTGGAACTGGTGCGCCGCAACGCCGGACGGTTGCGCAAGCTCGTCAACGACATGCTCGACTTCGCCCGGGTCGAGGGCGGCCGGCTGGAGGCGGAGCGGGTCGCCACCGACCTCGCGGCCCTGACCGCCGGCATCGCCGAGTCGTTCGCGCACGCCATGCGGCAGGGCGGACTGACCTACCTGGTCGACGTCGGGTCGCTGCCGCACACCGCGTACGTGGACCGGGACATGTGGGAGAAGGTCGTCGTCAACCTGCTCTCCAACGCCCTGAAGTACACCCTGTCCGGCACCGTCCAGCTGCGCCTGGGCGGTGACGACGACGCGGTGACGCTGTCGGTCAGCGACACCGGGGTGGGCGTCCCCGCCGACCAGCAGCCGCTGCTGTTCCGTCGGTTCCACCGGGTCCGGGGCAGCGTTGGCCGGTCGAGCGAGGGCACCGGTATCGGGCTGGCCCTGGTGCAGGAGCTGGTCCGGCTGCACGGCGGCGAGGTGGCGGTGCGCTCGGTCGAGGGCGAGGGGTCCACCTTCACGGTCCGGTTGCCGTACGGCCGGCCGACCGGGACGACGGGCCGGGCGACGTCGGTCGGGCCGTCGTACCGGCAGGAGGCCATGAGCTGGGCGACCCCGACCGGCGGCGACCGGGGTGCGGTGCCGGCCGCCATGCCCGCTCACCCGCGCGACACCGCCACCGTGCTGGTGGTGGAGGACAACGCCGACCTGCGAACGTTCCTGGGCGGGCTGCTGACGCCGCACTACCGGCTGGTGACCGCGGTGGACGGCCGGGACGGGCTAGAGAAGGCCCTGGCCGACCCGCCGGACCTGGTGCTGACGGACATCATGATGCCGCGGCTGGACGGCTTCGGGCTGCTGCGGGAGCTGCGAGCGCACCCGCGCACCGCGACCGTGCCGGTCATCGTGCTCTCCGCCCGGGCCGGTGAGGAGGCGGCCGTGGAGGGGCTGCGCGCCGGCGCCGACGACTACCTCGCCAAGCCCTTCTCCTCGGAGGAGCTGCTGGCCCGGGTCGGGGCCCACCTGGAGCTGTCCCGGCTGCGCAACCACGAGGCGACCTGGCGCACCGCGCTGGTCGACTCGTTGCAGGACGCGTTCGCGGTGGTGGAGCCGGACGGCACGCTGGTGGAGGTGAACGAGGCCTTCTGCCGGCTGGTCGGTGTCGGCCGACTGGACCTGCCGGCGCACCCGCCGTACGGGTGGTGGCCGGACGCGGAGCTGGAGCCGGACGAGCGGGCCCGGATCTCCTCGGCGCTGGTCGACGCGGGCCGCGCCGGACGAGGCCGGCTGACCCTGCCGCTGCGACATGCCGACGGCCACCGAGTCTGGGTGGAGGCTGTCTACAACTCGGTACGGGAGCCACGCACCGACCGTCGGCTCTTCGTGGCCACCCTGCGTGACGTGACGGTCGAGGTCGGCGCGGCTACCCGCAACGCCGCACTGGCCGCGCTCACCGCCCGGCTGGCCGGCGCCACCGACATCAGCGAGGTGCTCGACGCGGGCCTGTCCGAGCTGTCCGACCTGGCCCACGGCGCGCGTGGTGTCGCGGTCGCGCTGGACGGCGCCGGGACGCCGGTGGTGGTGAGCGCGGGGGTCGAATTGTCCGACCGGGTGCGGCGGATCTTCGCCGAACTGGGGCCGGACGGCGACCCGTACCTGCTCCGGGACGACGCGGGCCGGGTCACCGGCCTGGGCGCCCGGATCGAACCCGGCGTTGGTGAGGGCGGGATCTGGCTGGAGCTGGACCCGCCGCGACCGTTGCCGGCGCTCGATCAGCCGCTGGTCCGGCAGCTCTGCGGCGCGCTGGCGCAGGCGCTGGCCCGGGCCCGCGCCTACGAGACACAGCGGACGGTGGCGCTGGCCATGCAGCGCGCGATGCTCGGCCCGGTGAGGCTGCCGACCGGTTTCGCGGTGCGCTACGAGCCCGCGGTCCGGCCGCTCGAGGTGGGCGGCGACTGGTACGACGTGGTGCCGCTCCCCGGTGAGCTGGTCGGCGTGGTGGTCGGCGACTGCGTCGGCCGAGGGCTCACCGCGGCCACCGTGATGGGCCAGCTGCGCAACGCCTGCCGAGCGCTGCTGTTGCAGGCCAAGAGCCCGGCGGAGGTGCTGGCGGCGCTGGACGACTTCGCCCGGATGGTGCCCGGCGGCGGCAACACCACCGTCTTCTGCGCGATCGTCGACCGGTCGCTGGGGGTGCTGCGCTACTCCTCGGCCGGGCACCCGCCGGGCATCCTGATGCACCCGGACGGCACGTCGGAGATGCTGGATCGGGCCGGCTCCGTGCCGCTGGCCAGCGTCGCGGTCAGTGGCCGCCCGGAGGCGGAGGCGCAGCTGCGCTCCGGTTCGACGCTGCTGCTCTACACCGACGGCCTGGTGGAGCGGCGACGGGAGCTGATCGACGCGGGCATCGCCCGGGCGGTCGACAGCCTCGCCGAGGGCCGGCAGCTGCCGGAGAGCGAGCTGGCCGACCGGATCATGCATGACCTGCTGCCGGACGTCCGCGACGACGACGTGGCGGTGCTCGTCTACCGGCACCGGGAACCGGCGGTGTTCCACGCCGCGCTCGCCGCCGACCCGGCGCAGCTCTCCCCCACCCGGGAGGCGCTGCGGGCCTGGCTCGCCGGCCTGGGCGCCAACGAGTCGGACATCGAGGCGGTGCTGATCGCCGTCGGTGAGGCGTGCGCCAACGCCATCGAGCACGGCTACCGGTTCGCCCCCGGGGCGACGACCACGGTACGGGGGCGGCTGCGGGCCGACCGGCTGGAGATCGAGGTGGCCGACACCGGCGGCTGGCGGGAGGCCCACTCGGAGGGGTCGGAGCGGGGCCGGGGCCGGTTGATCATGGCTCGGCTGATGGACGAGGCGAGCATCGACGGCGGCCCGGAGGGGACCACCGTCCGGCTGGTCAAACGACTGTCCGGTACCGCCTGACCGGTCGGGAAGGTGACCGCCGGACCCGGCAGGTAATGAAGATCCGCTATAAGTGGTGCCATGGAGTTCCCGCCGCACCTCGACACCATGCCGATGCACGCGATCACCGAGATCCACGGCGAACCCGGCCTGCTGGAGCGGTTCCGGCTGGAGATCCGGGCCTTCGACCCGGCCGCCCGGGACCGGCTGACCGCCGCCCTCGACCTCGCCGCCGAGCTGCACCGCGACGACCGCCGGGTCCGGGAGCCCTACCTGAACCACCTGCTGCGGGTCGCGATCCGGATGATGCACCACTACCAGGTGCGCGACATCGACGTGATCGTCGCCGGGCTGCTGCACGACGCGGTGGAGGACCACCCCGACGAGCTGGCCGGCCCGGGCACCGCCGACCCGACGGCGGCGGCGCTGACCACACTCGCCGACCGGTTCGGGCCGCGGGTGGCCCGGCTGGTCGGCGCGGTCACCAACCCGGCGTACGACCCGGAGCGGGACCGGAACCTCCAGTACCGGGAGCACGTGGCGGCAAGCCTCGACCGGGAACCCTGGGCCCGGGTCATCAAGGTCTCCGACTTCACCGACAACGGGGTCGGGGTCGTCTACACCATCGGGCCGAAGGTGGCCCGGTCGGCGGCGAAGTACCGGCCGCTGGTGCCGGTGTTCCGGGACCTGATCGCCCGGCCGGACACGCCGCTCTCGCCGCCGGTGAAGCGGCACATCTTCGCTCAGCTGGACCTGGCCGAGGAGCGGTTCAGCGCGATCCTCGACCAGCCGGCACATCCGAACTGACGGTGGCCGGATGGCACGATGTCCAGCATGGACTGGATACCGCGTCAGATTTGACCAGGATGGCGTCCAGTGAACGCGGCAAGACGGTCGTACAACGGGGCGTCGTCGGCAACCGGGACCTCGGGGCCGAACGCGCCGCCGTCCGTCTCCTTGGCCCGGAACTGCGGTCGCAGTGTGCCCTGGATCCAGTCCAGCGAGACCTGACCGACCTCCGGATCGAGGTCGGTCGACTGGCCGGTCGCCTTGGCCAGGTCCCAGGCGTGCACCGCGAACTCGGCGGTCTGCTGGTCGACCGGAAAACGGGCCGGCACTTCGCCCATCCCCGGCAAGGTGATCGTTCCGGTCAGGTCGCCGGCTTTACGCCATGCGTCGAGCAGGTCTGCGGCTCCCTTGCGAAAGACGGCGGCCCGGTCCTGCGTCACCGCCGGGGCCGGCTTGGACCAGTCCGGCTTGCCTCCGGTCGCTGTCAGGGTGAACTGGTGCAGGTCATGCACCAGGTGGTCGCCGAGCTGCGCCACCGTCCAGGAGCGGCAGGGGGTCGCCTGATCCTGCTGGTCGTCGCGGACACCGGCAAGCACCTCGCCGGCCTGGTCCAACGCACGCGCCAGAAATGCGAGCGGCTCGTTTCCCGTCGTCATGAGATTTCTCCCTGTGATGAGGGCCGGCCAGAGCGACCTGCCACAGGGCAGACAACCATATGCGTACGACAGTCAGTAATCCACCGCCCGCCGTCCCTCCTCCCCCCGAACCCGCGGCACGACCCGCAGCCGTCGCGCCGCCCCGGGTGGCGGGTGGGCGGGTTCGAGGCCCGCCCACCCGCACGCTCGGGTCGCCTCCCGGCTACCCGGTGAACGCCTGGAACTCCGCGATGCGGACGTTGGACGCCTGGACGCTGGCGGTCGCGCAGTCGGTGGCCGCCCGCGGGTCGGCGTCCTGCTCGCCGGCGTAGTCGGGCGCGCCGGTGCACTGGTTGGTCACCACCTCGACGCGCAGGTGGGTCGCCTTCGTCCGGGGGATGTCGAACGACCGGGTGATCAGCTCCGGCGCCCGGGGTCGGGGCGCCACCGACGGGAAGGCGTCCGCCGGGCTGGTGTAGACGGCGTGGAAGTCGGCGGCGTCGGCACAGGTGACCGTGCCCGTCGCCGTGCACGCCAGCACCCGGAACTGCCGCAGTGCCGAGAACCGGCTCTGCGTACCGGCGTCCGGGTCGCCGGCGACCGGCGGCCGGAGCATCGCGCTGACCTGCACCCGGCGTACCTGCTGGGTGCCGCCGGCCAGGTCGACGGTGACCTGCCGCCCGGCCACCGGGCTGCCGAGCGAGGCCCAGTTGGTGGCCTCGTCGTCGTCCGCGACCCGGGCCAGGTTGACGCCGTCACCGCTGACCGCCGCGCCGGCGGTGGTGGAGGCGAGGTTGACCCCCAGCTGCACCGGCAGGTCGCGCACCTGCCCGGCCTTGACGGTGACCGGACCGACCCGGACGTGTCCGTGGCCCGGGGCGCGGACGACGAACTCGTACGTGCCGGGGACCAGGCTCACCTGGTCGGTCAGCGGGGTGGCCGGATCGGTGTCCGCGACGGGCACGGCCCGGGCCTGGTAGCGGCCCACGAAGAGCTGCGCCCCCGGCACGACCACGTCGTCGACCACCGGCTTGAACGTCAGCGTCGCCTCGTTCGCGTACGGGGAGGTGAAGGACGGCTTCGGGTTGACGTCCCCGTTGCCGGTGCTGGCGGCGGTCTCGCCGAGGCCGCGCGCGGCGAAGGCGTTCCAGAGCAGGTCCTGGTTCGCCCCGCCGAAGCGGATCTGGTCGGCGGCGAGCATCGCGTCCCGGGCGTCGACCATGCTGACCTGGCTGACCGCCATCAGCAGGAACGAGTCGAACACCAGCTGGATCCAGCGCCGGTTGCCCGGGCAGGCGGTCACCGGCGTCGCCCCGTTGGCGCAGGACTTCTGCAGCGCCGCGTCGCCGGCGCCATACCGCTGCATCATCGCGGCCCGGATGTCGACGTTGGTGGCGCTCCACACCTCGCCGGAGGCGTGCACCTGCAGCCCGACGAAGTCGTAGTCGACGCTGCTGTAGTTGAGCGGGCTGTCGCTCATGTTGTAGTTGCGGATGCCGGCGTCCGGGTCGCTGGTGGCGTACTCGCCGATGGTGAACCCGCGGCGGCCGGCCGGCGCGTACCCGTGCTCGTAGAGGTACTCCATCGCCAGCTGGTCCGACCAGCTCTCGCTCATCCCCTGCGGCGAGCTGACCCCGGCGTTCGGGCCGGCGATCATGCGGTTGCTGACGGCGTGGCCGTACTCGTGGGCGATGACCGACATGTCGAAGTCGCCGTCCACGCAAGGCGAGTAGAACGATCCGGCGATCGGCTGCCAGAGGTACATGTTGGTGATCGGCGCGACCCCGTCGGCCGGGGTGATCTGGTTGGCGTTGTCCCGGGCGGCGAAGTTCGGCGGCCCGCCGCTGATCCCGCCGGCCTGGGCGTTGCCCTGCTCGGGGTCGGCGCCGAGGCCGCCGCGGCCGAAGTTGTCCTGCTGCAGGTTCCAGGTCGCCTCGGTGAAGCCCAGGTGGTACGACCAGTCGTGCATCCGGTTGTGCATCCCGAACAGGTTGGCCCGGGCCGCGTCGATGTCGTTGGCCTGCGGCGAGGTGAAGGTGTCCGGGCTGCACTTCTGCTCGTACCACTGGTTGGTCCAGGGGTAGACGTAGTTGCGGTCCGGCCGCGGCGTGGCCGTCTCGGTGCCCACGCTGAATGGGTCGTTGCTGTTCCAGTTCTGCACCGAGATGGTGTTGTTGCCTTTGGTGGTCTGGGTGGACGCCCCGGTGGCCGGGTCGACGTCCCAGGGCAGCGGCGACGCGGCGGTGCCGACGACCTCGTCGCACCCGGCGCCGGCCTGGAAGCACCAGCGGGCCCGGGTGTCGGCCGACGAGTGGTCGGTCGACGGGGAGTTCGGGAAGACCTCCCACTGCGGGTTGTCCGCCTCGTGGTCGACGAGGTTCTCCCGGACCAGCACGCTGCCGTCCCGGGCGTCCACGTAGGTGGAGAAGGCGGCCGGGTCCGCGCCGGTGAGGTCCGCGCCGAGGATCACCTCGTACGCGGCCCGCGCGCCCCGGTCGGCGGTCGGCACCGCGACCAGCGAGGTCCGCAGGATCTTCGGGTTCGTGAGACCGGCGTCGGCGGCGGCGGCCTGCTCCGCCTGCCCGGCGGTCAGCGTGGCCGGGGCCGGCGCGGCGCCGTCCCGGGCAAGCGAGGAACTGACGTGCCACACCGCGCCGCCGCGGACCCCGATCGCGAGGACGCCGTCCACCGCGGCCGGCAAGTCGCCGAAGCGCTGTCGGAACAGGACGGTGGCGCCGCCGC
The DNA here is from genome assembly GCF_049844475.1 of Micromonospora sp. DT47. Lineage (NCBI taxonomy): Bacteria > Bacillati > Actinomycetota > Actinomycetes > Micromonosporales > Micromonosporaceae > Micromonospora > Micromonospora sp. DT47. The sequence continues at coordinate 126,384 of NZ_JBNCLC010000006.1, forward strand.
CCATCGGGGCGACGGTCAACGGCTCCAGGGCGTCGGCGCCGCTGGCGGTCAGCCCGAGCAGGTCACGGTTGGCGTCCACGTAGGCCCGGGCCGCCGCGGCCGGGTCGGCGGGCAGGCCGGTGGCCAGCGGCCGGCCGGTCGAGGTGAGTGTGGCGGGCGTACCGAAGGTGGACCAGCGGGCCCGGGCGCCGAGGGCGGCGGCCCGGTCGCGCTGCCGGTCGGTCGGGGCGATCTGCCCCTTGCGGTTGTCGGTGGTCTTGCTGTCGTGGGTGTCCCCCGGCAGGTCGCCGGGCGGGGCCTGGGTCGGGGTCTGGTTCCGGGGTGCCGCCTGGCCGCCAGCTCCTGCGGTCAGGACCAGCCCGGCCGCGAGCAGCAGCGCGGTGGTCCCCGTCAACGCACGGGATGGTGTGCGCACGGTCCCTCCTGTCGTCGAACGGCGATGTCCGTCCCTGCCATCCGACCAGCTCACAGTGGACCTGGGGATGGGCCGAACATCTACACATGCGCCGAGGTCGATGGCCGACGGAAGCGATGAAGGTATTTTGTCGGAATATCCGGACGTCACAGCGCGGCACAGACAACGGCGGCGGACAAATCGGTCAGGCAATGGCTACCGTGAGGCATGGACGGCGGTCTGGCAGCGCCCACCGAGGACGGGGACGACCCGCCTGCGCGCGGCTCCCCCGGCCGGGGGCCGGCCCCGTCGTCGCCCGAAGTGAAAGAGCCGAACGGTCGGAGTGGAGCGGGCCCGCGCGGAGCGGACAGCGACATGAGCGACGGCACCGGGTCCAGGTCCCAGGACTTTCGGCAGCACCTGGTCCAGGCGGCACTGGCGCTCTGGCGACGGACCGCCCCGCTCCGGCGGAAGGTGAAGGAGCGCTGGCGGCGCATGATCGACGCCTTCCAGGAGACGGCGCCCGTCTCGGGGGCGACCTGGGCCCCCTCGGCCCCCGCGGGCCCGCTGATCGAACGACTGGACGCGCCGGCGCCGATCCGGGTGTCGGGTCAGGGTCGGACGTTCAACTTCCACATCCACGCCCGGTGCGTCTGGTCATCGGAGGATCTCCGCCGGGAGGCGCTGGTCAGCTACGCGCACTACTACATGACGGACGTCATCCGGCGGCTGACGCCGCTCGCGGCCCAGCACGCCGCCAACTTCGCAGCGCACCGGGCGGCGGAACTGGAGGTCGACCTGGAGCGGGTGTTGTCGGAGGCCGGCCCGTGGCGCTACCAGCGCGGTGACACGGTGTTCACGTGTCAGCCCCACGTCTGGGTGGACGTCGACGAACGCGTGCGGAAGGTCGTCCTGCCGTACTGGGAAGAGCTGGTCAAGATCGACTGCGAGTTCGACGTCGATCTGCGGCGGGCCGAGCACGCCGACCGGCTCGGTCGGCAGCGGGTGGCCAACGACGAGAACGTCACCGACGGCACCGCTGCGGGCAATGTCGCCCAAACGTCCAGTGAGAACCTGGCCAGCGACGTGCGGCGGATGGCGACAGAGCTGAGGGCTGCCGCGCAGCGGCTCGAAGATTCGCTCGGCGAGACGCTGCGCGACGGCGACATCTCCTAGCGGTCGCGCTCGCGCATCCAGGTCTTCGGGCCGGTGACGCAGACGCTCTTGCCCTGCTGCCGACGGATCCGTGCTGCCGGCGCTCCCGGAAGTCCCGGATCCCTGCGCTAGGCGTCTTCCGCTGGATCGCCGTCTACAACCATCGACGACGCCACTCAGCCCTCCCGGTGTCCACGTCACGTGGGGACTCCAGTGGGGAGAGAGATCATCCGGATGACAGTGCGGTAACGGCAGTTGACCGGTCGTTGCGAGAGAGATTGGATATGGCAGGTTCAGGATCTGAACCGTCGCGGACGGCGCGTCCCTAACGGGCCGGATTGGCGTTGGCCGACCCACCCTCTGCGGCGGCGCGACGACGCGACGTGAAGAAGCGACGCGAAGAGGAGCTGTGATGCGAGCACGACGCGGTTCATCGCTATCGATTGCTGTAATCGGCACACTGGCACTTGTCGTGGGAGCTGCCGGATGCGGCGGTGACGACGGCGGCGGCGGCGGAACGCAGGCTCAACCAGGCACATTGGAGGGCAAAGGCCCTATCACGTGGGCTACCGGAAAGGACACATCCGGCTACATCAAGTCGGCGTTGGACAAGTGGAACAAGGACCACCCGAACGAGCAGGTACGGCTGATCGAGTTGCCCGAGGCCGCCGACGCGCAGCGGCAACAGCTGATCCAGAATGCGCAGACGAAGTCGGACGCGTACAGCATCGTCTCTACTGACGTGGTCTGGACTGCCGAGTTCGCGGCCAACGGGTGGATCGAGCAGCTGCCCGAAAGCGAGTTCCCGATGGACAAGATGCTCCAACCGGCGATCGAAACGGCCAAGTACTTCAACAAGCTGTACGCGGCGCCCTGGCGCACCAACGCCGGGCTGCTGTTCTACCGGAAGGACCTGCTCGACGCCGCCGGGGTCACCTCGGCCCCGAAGACCTGGGACGAGATGAAGCAGGCCTGCCAGAAGGTGCGGGCGAAGGCACCCGGGATCGGCTGCTACGCCGGCCAGTTCGAGAAGTACGAGGGCCTCACGGTCAACTTCAGCGAGGCCGTGCACTCCGCCGGCGGCGTCGTGGTGGACGACCAGGGCAAGCCGAACGTGAACACGCCCGAGGCAAAGCAGGGTCTGGACTTCCTCGCGCAGGGCCTGGCGTCCGGGGTGATGCCCAAGGATGCCATCACATACAAGGAGGAGGAGGGCCGGCGGGCCTTCCAGGACGGCAAGCTGATCTTCCACCGGCAGTGGCCGTACCAGTACTCCCTGGCGAACGCCACCGACGGCTCGAGCAAGGTCAACGGCAAGTTCGCGGTGGCCCCGCTGCCCGGAGCGAGTGGACCGGGCAAGTCCAGCCTCGGCGGCCTCAACCTGGCGATCAGCAAGTTCGGCAAGAACAAGGGCAGCGCGCTCGAGTTCATCAAGTTCATCACCAGCGAGGCCGAGGAGAAGGTGCAGCTGGAGAAGACGTCGGAGGCGCCGGTCTACACCGCGCTGTACGACGACCCGAGTTTGCAGCAGAAGTTCCCGTACCTGCCCATGCTCAAGGCGTCGGTGGGGAACGCAGTCGCCCGCCCGCGGGTGGTCAAGTACGGCGACACGACCCTGGCGATCCAGGAGGAGGCGTACGCGGCCCTGACCGGTAAGAAGTCCTCCGACCAGGCGCTGAAGGACCTCCAGAGCAAGCTCGAATCGATCAGCAAGTAGCCAAGTCGCCGGGCCGGGGTGTCACGCCCCGGCCCGGTACATTTCGGCAGGGAGGTCCACAGTTGACCCCGACGACCTCGGTAGAAGAGCCGACCAACACGAAGCGCAGACTGCCCGGGCGCGGCCTCGGCCGGCGCGAGGGCGTGGGCCGGCTGGCGGCGTACCTGGTCTCGCCGTCCCTCCTCGTGCTCGGCCTGGTGATCGGGTACCCGATCCTGTCCGCACTGCGGCTCTCGTTCGTCAAGTCGATCGAGGGCATCGACCCGAACACCGGCCTCATCACCCGCACGACGGCGTTCTCGCTGGACAACTACACGAACATCTTCAAGGGCGATACCGGCGAGGTGTTTTGGAACGCCTTCTGGAACACGACCACGTTTACCGTCGTCACGGTGGTGATCGAGACCACGATCGGCATCTGCATGGCATTGATCATGAACAAGGCGTTCCGTGGCCGCAGCTTGGTCAGGGCCAGCATTCTCGTGCCATGGGCCATCCCCACCGCCATCTCTGCCCTGCTCTGGCGCTGGATCTTCGCGACGGACGGCGTTGCCAACGACATCCTCAACGCGAACGTGCTGTGGACCACCGAGGGTTTCCAGGCGTGGCTGGCCGTGGTGATCGCGGACACATGGAAGACGGCACCGTTCATCGGCTTGCTGGTCCTCGCCGGAATGCAGATCATTCCGGCCGAGGTGTACGAGGCCGCGAAGGTCGACGGCGCGAGCGCCTGGCGGACCTTCTGGGGGATCACCCTGCCACTGGTCAAGCCGGCACTTGTGGTCGCTGTGCTGTTCCGCATGCTCGACGTGCTGCGGATGTTCGACCTGCCGTTCGTCCTCATCGGTCCGCACAAGGCGTCGGTGGAGACACTGTCCATCCTGTCCTGGTACGAAGTGAACAATTTGCGCTTCGGCCCCGCCGCGGCGTACTCGACGGTGCTCTTTATCTACGTCGCGGTCGTCGCGTACGTCTTCGTCCGGGTCCTTGGCGCCGACATCGCCGGTCGCGGCATTGAGAGGTCACGATGAGCCAAATGGCCGGCAAGTCGGTCACCGAGACCCGGCTGCCTGAGACGGCCGCCGCCGGGGTTGGCAAGCGGCGGCGCTGGCGGACCAGCCCGCTGTACTACGTCGGCGTCGCCGCGATCGTGCTGTACTGCCTGGCGCCGTTCTACTGGATGGTGGTCTCGGCGCTGCGGCGGCCATCCGACCAGTTCTCCAATTCGCTCCTGCCGGCGCCGCCGTCGCTGGAGAACCTCGAGGCGGCGTTCTCGCCGGGGAACGGGTTCGGCCGTGCGCTGCTCAACAGCGTCATCGTCGCCGGCACGACGACGCTGCTCACCCTGATCCTCGGCATCAGCGCCGCGTACGCCCTGGCCCGGCTGGACTTCCGCGGCAAGGGATTGATCCTCTCGCTAATCATCGCGATGTCGATGTTCCCCGGGATCGCGGTGGTGGTGCCGCTGCTCCAACTGTTCACGGACATTGAGTGGATCAACAGCTACCAGGCGATGATCGTGCCGAGCATGAGTTTCGCGCTGCCGCTGGCGATCTGGCTGCTCACCGCGTTCTTCAAGCAAATGCCGTTCGAGTTGGAGGAGGCCGCGAAGATCGACGGGTGCACCCCCGCACAGGCGTTCCGCAAGGTGATTCTGCCGCTGGCCGCGCCAGGGGTGTTCACCACCGCGATCCTGGTCTTCATCGCGGCGTGGAACGAGTTCATCATCGCGGTCAGCGTGGTGAACAAGAACGAGATGAAGACCGCGAACGTGATCGTGTCCCAGTTCACCGGGCAGTACCGGTTCGACCAGCCGTTCGGTACGCAGATGGCAGCGGGCGTCGTGGTAACGATTCCGCTCGTCATCGCGGTGCTGCTGTTCCAGCGGCGGATCGTGGAGGGCCTCACGGCCGGTGGCGTGAAGTAGCGGCCGCGGGTATTCGACGTGCCCGGAGCGGGCCGGCCGCTGGTCTGGCTGCGGGCCGGGTGGCGGGTCAACCTCGTCGCCAGCCGGTGGTCGGACGACCCGATCCGGGCGCCCTGGACCTCGCCGACTCAGCCGTCCATGACAACTAGGGCAGATACGCCAGCCGCACCGGCTCGGCGAGCACGGCCTGGGCCGTGGGCACGTCGGCCAAGCGCGTCGCCAAACGCGGTCCACCGGTTGGCTTTCCGCGTTGCCGGGGCGCGAGGCCAGCCGTCGCAGCCGACCCGCCTCCCGTAGCTGGTCGATGAGTTGGAGGAACAGCGGGGCATTCGGCGCGGACCCGCTGCACGGCCTTGTGCCGGTGGACCTTCGCCACTCGCATTCGAGGTCGGCGAGTCCACCACTTACATGCATGTATTTAGGCGGCCTTGAACACGGTGTCGAGGTGCCACTCCAGGAACTCGCCGTTCGGCCGGTCGCCGCGCCGCTCCGGAACGGCAATCTGCGTTCCCGCCTTAGCGTAAAACTGGTCGCCGTTGCCGAATTCGCTGCGGAGCCGTGAACTGACCATCAGCCGGTACTTCGGATCCACCCCAAGGTAGCCACGGTCGAAGAGGATGTGGACGTCCGACTTGAGAAGCAGACCGTTGTCCAAGCGGTGCTCGCCGCCCTTCGGAAGCGGCCGGATGTGGGCGGCCTGCAACACCGGCTGAACCTTGTTGCCCGTGATTGCGCAGCGCCGGCCGTATGCCCCGAGTACCACAGCCTTGAACGACTGCTGGCCGAGGCGCTGCGGCACCAGCCTGGGATCGCCGTACACCGGCCCCGGACGGTGCCACGGCTCGCTCAGATCGAGCTCGACCGTCGTACCGATCAAGCGGTGGATCAGCAGGTCGAAGTAACCGGCTGCGGAGCCGTCGGCAAGATCGTACGTCTTCCCCTGCACAACGTTCGAGGCGAACCCCGGGGGCGGTGCGACGGTGGACTCGTCCGGAAAGAACGTGGTGTCGCGGACAAAGATGCAGCCGATGACCGGGTCCTCGTCGACGCCGATTGCCTGCTTGCGGTACCGGCTGACGCTGCGACGCATTTCATCGAGGCTGGCGACACCGTTGGCCTCGCCAAACAACTCCCACGCCTCAGAGATCCGCAATTGGGTGAATCCGCTGAAGAAGCCGCCACCGATGACACGGTTCAGGGGATGGTGAGCCTTGAAGAAGAAGGGCTCGCCGGGGGTGAGCGCCCGAAATCCCCCGCCGGACGGGCGCCAGAAGTTGACCTCGTTCAGGCTGGGGCGAGCCGCCAGGAAGCGGTACCACTTCTCGTCCGTCACCCCCACGAAGGCCCTCACAACGGCCAAGAGTGCACCGGAGTTGATCTCGTGACCACCGCCCGAACGGTCATGAATCCACTTGCGATGACCGGCCGTCCCCGAACGGACGTCTCTCAATCCGTCGCTCCTTCATGCCATCAAGGGGCAGCGGGAAGCAGCGATCAGGGCTCGCGCATCCAGGTCTTCGGATCGGTGACGAAGATGCCCTTGCCCTGATGCCGCCGGATCACCCGCAGGGCCTCCAGCCGCACGTAGACCATCTGGATGGTCGACGAACTGACTTCGAAGCGGTCCGCCATGTCAGCGATCGAGGGCAGCTTCTCCCCCGGCTGCACCTTTCCGCTGCGCAGGTCCTTGATGATCTCGTCCGAGATCCGGATGTAGTCCGGTGTCTGTGGCATGACGCTCCTTGCGTGGCACGCCAATTTGATCACGACACGCACCGGCGGGACAACCAAGCGTTGCGTTCCGCTACTTAGGCATATATGTTTGATCGCGGGATGCTCCTCGCGTGGCAACGAGATCGGCTCATCCCCCTGGTCGGGGCGGGTGCGCGTGCCCGCCCCGACCCACCGGACTGCTCTGCTGCCGTACCGCTGAACTGAGCTGCGGCGGCGGAGCGGGCGGGCCGCCCGCGGCCGGCATGCGGCCGGCCCGCCCTTCCAGACCCACCGAAAGGACCTCTCCCGCTCCCACCTGCATAGGAAAGGAACGACGTGGCCCAGGTGTATCGAGGTGGCCAGCTCTACGGGACCGGTCACCCGGCCCGGTTGACGCCGCACGAGGTGCGGACCCGCGAGTTCGACCCGCGTCGGCGCGGCGCCGACCCCGATCAGGTACGCGAGTTCCAGCTCCAGGTGGCCGACGAGCTGAACGACCTCCACCAGGAGGTACGGATGCTCAGCCAGGAGAACGACCGGCTCAAGCGGGCGCTGCGCGACTGGCAGACCATGCACGCCCGGGAGTGCCGGCCGCCGCAGGAGTACCACACCAACGAGGGCCGCTGGTAGTCGTGCGTCCCTCCCCCGGCGACCTGTTGCTCATCGACGGCCGGGCCTCGGTGCAGTTCGCCGGGGACCGGGCCCTGACGTTGCGGGTGGTGTCCGTCTGCGACCGGCCGACGTACTCCGGCTGGGTCTGGCTGACCGGCTAAGTCATCAACCGCGCCGGCCGGGCGACCGCCAAGCGCGAGGTCTACGTCCAACTTGCCGGGCTCCACCCCGCTACGAGCACCCCGGCCCCAAGCCGCTCCCGTGTCACCCGCCCCTACGCTTCGCGGCATGACCAGGGTGACGGCAGAGCAGCTCGCGACCGCTCGGGGCTGCGTGCTCGGGCTGATTTTCGGTGACGCGATCGGTGCGATCGGCGGCAACGTGCCGGCCAGCGGGACGCTGCGGGCCACCAGCGCCGGCCAGCTCGCCTGCTTCACCGTCGACGGGCTGATTCGGACCCCGTTCGCCTCACGCATAAAGAGTCTGCCCACCGCCGATCAGTGTTTGGCGGGGGCCCTAGACGCCCCGGACCGCGACCCGGAGATCGATCTTGCCGATAGGAGTCTCGGTCGCTTCGCCGTTCTGAGCTGGCCTTTCAACCCTCCGGTTGACAGGCTCGCCGCACGGGCGTAGCGTGCCTTTCAACTGAGGGGTTGAAAGCTGGTGAGGTGGCGATGACGGCAGACTCGCTGTCGCGGATCTTCGCGGCGCTCGCGGATCCGACCCGGCGCGACATGGTGGCTCGGCTCTCGGCGGGCGACGCGACCGTGAACCAGCTCGCCGAGCCCTACCAGATGACGCTGCAGGCGGTCTACAAGCACCTCAAGGTGCTCGAGGACGCTGGGGTGGTGAGCCGGCCACCGGGGCCGCAGCCTCGGCCGGTGCGGCTGGAAGCGGAGGTCTTCGACCTGATGGACAAGTGGATCGAGCGCTACCGGCGCCAAGCGGAGGAGCGCTACCGCCGCCTCGACGCGGTGCTGGCGCGGATGAACGACGAGACACCGAACGATACCGAGGAGCAGAAGGGGAGTGCGGCGTGAACACTATCGCCGAAACCACGATTGAGGCCGACCCGAAGGTGCCGGTCATCCGGATGAGCCGCGACTTCAACGGTACGCCCGAGCAGCTGTTCCGGGCGCACACCGATCCTGCGCTGTTCGCGGACCGAGCGCCATGGAGACGCGCGTGGTCGAGTGGGATGCGCGCTCCGGTGGCAGCTGGCGGTTCGTGTCCACCCGCAGCGGCGAGGAATACGGATTCCGCGGCTGCTTCCACGAGGTCCGGCCCGACCGGATCGTGCAAACGTTCACGTTCGAAGGGCAACCCGACGGGGTGGCGCTGGAGACGCTGTGGTTCGAGGATCTCGGCAACGGGCGTTCCCGTCTACGCGCACAGTCCCTTGTGGATAGTTTTGAGAGCCGTGACGCGTGGCTCGCCAGCGGCATGGAGGTCGGGGTCAACGAGGGTTACGCCAAGCTCGAGGAGATGCTCGCCGATGGCAGTGTCTGACCGGCCCGCCGAGCGGCATCGGGAGATCGGCCGGGTGTTCACCGACCGTGTCCGGGGCACCCGCTCGTGGGACGCGCCCTGTCCGGTCGCCGGCTGGACCGCCCGCGACGTCGTGCGTCACCTCGTCGAATGGTTGCCGTCGTTCCTTGCCGGCGGCTCCAGCGTGCGGCTGCCGGCCGTACCATCGGTCGACGACGACCCAATCGGGGCCTGGCAGGCGCACGTCGATGCCGTACAGGCGCTGCTCGACGACCCGGCGACCGCCGAACTGACCCTGTCCAACCGGCACATCGGCCAGCTGCCGCTGGACCGCGCGATCGACCAGTTCTACACCTCGGACGTGTTCATGCACACCTGGGACCTGGCCCGGGCGACCGGCCAGGACGACCGCCTCGATCCGGAATTCTGTGCCCTGCTGCTGGCGGGGATGGAGCCGTTGGAGGACGTCATCCGATCGTCCGGACAGTATGGACCCAGGGTGCCGGTGAAGGACGACGCCGACACCCAGGCCAAGCTGCTCGCCTTCATCGGCCGGGATCCGCAGTGGACACCAGCAAACTGACCGCAGCCCTGGTCCTCCTCCAAATCAACCACGCCCGCACCACATGACAACACTCAGTGATCAAAACCTTGCGCGGAATGGCTCACTGTGGCGGCGGCCCACCTGGAGCGGTGGGCCGGCCGCAGCGTCACATGGAGAAGTTCGGGTCGTTCTTGATGATCGAGAAGGCGCCACCCTGCGGGTCGATGAGTGTGGCGAATCGCCCGGCGGGCGAGTCCTGCCGCACCTTCTCCGTCGCGCCTAGCGAGATGGCCAGGTCCGCGGTGGCGTCGCAGTCGTCGACGGCGAAGTAGACGCTCCACTGCGAGGGCATCGGTCCCCAGTCGGGTTTGATCTGCATGGCTCCCGCCACGGGCTGCCCACCGGCCTCGATGAGCGTGTAGGTCTCGTTGCCGCCCATTGCCACGTCCCGCGTCGCGACCCCGAAGACGGAGGTGTAGAACGCCTTGCTCGCCGCGATGTCGCTCGTCATGAGCTCGGCCCAGGTGAGGCTGCCGTGCTCGCCGGTCACCTCGGCACCGCGGTGCTTGCCGGACTGCCAGATCGAGACGTACGCGCCAGTCGGGTCGAGCAGGACCGCCATGGTGCCCTGGTCCATCACCTGCATCGGTGCCATGATCACCTTTGCGCCGGCGCCCTCCGCGGCGGCAGCGGTCGCCGTCGCGTCGTCCGTAGCGAGATAGGTCGCCCAGGACGTGCCGCGCTGCGGATCCGCCGCCGGGCCGATCCCGGCCGTCTGCCGGCCGTCCTTGAGGAACGCTCCGTAGCCGCCCGCGTCGGGTCCGAAATCCAGGTGTGTCCAGCCGAAGAGCCGGGTGTAGAAGGCGACGGCACCCGAAATGTCGGTCGTGCCGATGTCAACCCAGGTCGGGGCGCCCTTGGGGAACTCTGGTGTCCTCATGCCGCCATCCTGACATATCGGTCGGACACTTCCGGGCCGGACGCGCGCCGCGGTGGCGTTCGCGCAAGCCAAGTGATCTCGCCCGGCGCGCCCCGAGAGCAGTGATATCAACTACGCGAATTCTTGTACGCCCGCGGCCCCACTCAGCTCTGCGCGGCCCGGTCCGCCTGGGCCTGCCGGGCCTGCAGGAACGGCCCCAGCCCCATCCTGTCCTCACTCGCCAGGAACGCGCCGCGCGCGTTGAGCAGCGTCTCGTCGGCGTGGTCCATGCAACCCCACACCGTTTCGCCCCACGAGTCGGCGAGCTTCACCTCGGCTGGCTCCGGGCACGCCTCGCCGCGCGGACCGCCGATCTGGCAGCGGGCCGGCGCGCCACCGCGGCGGCTGACCGCCTCGGCCGCCTCGCGGATCAGCGAGAAGCGGGCCTCGCCGCCGGGCTGCTCGACCCGCGCCTGGGCCGGTACGGCCCGACGCTGCCCGAAGACCACCACGTTGCCGTCCGGATCGGTGGTACGGCACTCGCCGCCGGGGGCGTGCTCGGGGTAGCCGACGCGTTCGACGGTGTGCCCGGCGGCGGTGAGCCCTTCGACCGTCGGCTCCAGGTCCTTGACGTACAGGTAGATCAGCAGGGGCAGCTCGACGCTGATCAGCCTCGGAGTGACCGCGGCCAGCAGCAGGGTCAACTCGCCGCACTGCAGGTACGACCAGTGGGAGTCCCCGTCACCACCGGAACGGACCTCGGCGTAGCCGAACACCTCGTAGAAGCGTCGCGCCGTGTCGGCATCCGCGACGTACAGCACCGGCACCTGCGCCTGCACTCCACTCTGCACCGCGCCACCTTACCTATACGGGAGGCACGAATCACGTGTTCGAGATCGCCTTTTCTCGTGCCCCCACGGCACGATCGTCCGCCCCTACGATGCGGCCATGTTCTCCTCTCGCGGAACCAGCTCCCGGACCGCCGACTGGACACCACCGCGGCGGCCGGACTGCTCCTGCCCGGAGCACCACGAGGAGCTTGCCGACCTGGTGCTGCCCTCCATCGAGCCCACCGAACCGGGGACGACACTGCCGGACCTGGTCGCCGCGAACGCCCTCGGCGTCGTGCCCGCCGAGCCGCGCGACCGCTGGCTGGAGATCCACGACGAGTCGGACAGCGGTCCGGTGCGTCTCGGTCCCTTTCACTGGGGTCTGTGGCTCGGTGACGAAGCCAGGTCGTGCTACGACGACGACTCCGAGCGGTCGCTGGATCAGGCGCTGCTCGACCGCCCGGGCGTCGAACGGGTCGAGTGGATGGAGCGGGAGGAGTTCCTGGTGGGCGCCCCCACCCTGTGCGCGAGCGGGCTGCTGGCCGCCATGGCTCGCGCCCTGGCGGATCCCCGGGTACGCGCCGCTTCCGCCGGGCAGCCACCCCCGTAGGCCGGATCAGCGGGCCAGCGCCGGTGACCGAGCCGCGACCACGCGGGCGATAACAGAGTCCGGGGCGTGCCAGGAGCGGCAGCTGCTGCTGACGTCCGGCACGCCGGAACCAGTGCGCGTACTGCGCGGCCGACTCCACCGACGTCGGCTGATCTGCCGATCCGGCCGGGTCGGCTCCCTACAGGTAGGCAAATCTGGCCGGCTCTCGAAGCACCGCAGCGGCGGCGTCGACGTCGGCGAGCCGGGCGGCGAGCGTCGCGGTCGCCAGGCGGGTCGGTAGGGCACTGCTGCGCTGCCACGGGTCAGCCAGATCGCTGAGGGTGGCGATCAGGGTGGCGTTGGTCGGAACCCCGCCCAGGGCCAGGTCATCAAGCGGTGACGACCCGCCGCTTCAACGCCACTGGGCGGCGTCAGGAGCTCGACTGGTTCACTCAGCCGCAGGAGGCACAGGCACCGATCACTGGGAGTTGGACGAAGCAGCTCGGACAGAGCGGTCGGCGCGGCTCCGGGGCGTTTCGCTTCAGAGTCGCGCGGAGCTTCGGTGCGAGCGCCGGCACGCCTCCGCCCGTCGGCAGAGCCGCCCCGAAGTGGCGGTAGCAGGCCAGTCGGGCGGCGGCGGCGTGCTTCTCCCGGGCGATCTCGTCCGCCACCGGTGGCCCGCCAGTCACCTGGAGCACTTCCTCGTACCCTCCGCCGACCATTCCGTCGTCGAGCCGCACGACCAGCGCGCTCAGTGGCGGATCACCCCTACGGTGCGCCTCGCGGATGACCCGGTTGAGGACCTCCCCGATCCAGTTCTGGAGCAGAGCCGACGTCCGGATGCCCGAACTGGCCTGGAACCTGTCCCTCAGCTCGCCGTAGGTGATGATCGCGTGATAGCTCCCGGCGACCTCGACCAGGATGTCGTACGCGTGGTAGGCCCAGATGTCCCAGGCTTCCTGCGCACTGATCTGGTCGCCGTTCTCCCGCCAGTACCCACGCTGTCGCACCACGGTTGCCTCCTCCTCGGGCCGTACGGGCGGTCCCGCAGGAGCTTAGGGCCGCCGGCGTTTGAACGGTGTCCAGATGGTGCCGCCGGCTCCTTGGTAGCCCTTGTCTGCGAAGGTCATCACGCCAGCATTGGTCAGGGCGTCGATCAGGCCGTGGGTGCGGGCGGCGGTCAGGTCATGGGTTGAGCCGGGCAGCGCGGGTGAGGCCCAGATCAGCCGGCCGGCGGGGTCGGCCAGGACCTGCACGTTCACCCCGTGTCGCTTGTGCTTGCCCGAGTAGTAGGACCGCTGATCGGGGACCCGATCGATCGGGATCAGGGTGCCGTCGAGGATCGCGTAGGCCAGTCGGGTGACTCGGCGCATCGCTTCGGCGAGGTCGGCGGCATCAGCTGAGAGTAGGTCGACTGCCTCCCGCAGGTACCGCCACACGGTGGTCACCGATACGCCGAACCCGGCCGCGAGGCGGGTGAGGGTGTCACCGTTGCGCAGGTGGGCCAGGGCCATCAGCGCCTGTTGATGCTCGGGCAACCTGCGCCAGCGGGCGCCCAACGCTCTCCGGCGGGTGCGAATCAGGTCGGTCAGGCGGTTCAGGCTGCGCGTGGACAGCGGGATGCTGGCAGGATAGGTCAGCAACGAAGCTCCCGTGCTGGGCGGTTGTTCTTGGTCGACTGCTGTCCTACCGGGAGCCTCGTCCTATCTGGAGCACCGACACACCGGCGTCGCGCACCTGCTCACCACCTTGAGCCCGGTGAAACAGGGCGGGGTGTGTTGACCTGACGTGCGAGGCGGGCCGCGGTGGGAACGTCGCCCACCCTGCACGTCGTTCGACAGAAAGGTGGCGGGGCTCGATGACCTACTACGGCTACTCCGAGGACGAGTCGCTACATGCCGTGGTGTGCCTGGATCCGCGGGACCCGGCTCGTGTCGCGCGGAGTTCTCGGGCGTGGCTGAAGCAGGGTTGGGACGGGCTGTTCGGTGAGGTGTCGCGGGCAGTGGCTGCGAAGGATCCGGATGTGGCGGCCTCGCTGATCGTGTGTGCCACGGAGCGGGACCCGATCCGTGCTGTCCGTCGTTCCGATGATCGGTGGGCGGCGGCGCTGAGCAAGACTCACGAGAATCCGGTGCTGGTCCAGGTCGCGGCGGCTACGGAGGAGAAGACGTTGTCCTACGCGCATGTCCGCCTAGGGGTGAGCCGGGTGCTGGACAACAATCCGTGGGCGCACCTGGTCACCCGGGCGATGCTGGGCACTGCCTTCGACCCGGCTGTGGAGTATGACCGGTGGGTGGACTTCTTGGCCATGGTGTTGGCCGATGCGGATCCCGGGTACGGCGAGGTCAGCCATGACGGCGGCAATGACGCGTCTACCGAGCTGGACAAGGCCCTTCGGCGTGACAGCGACATTTCCGTCGAGCAGAGTCGGCAGCTGCTGCGCGGATACTCGTGGGTAACGGTGGTGCCCCAGGAGCTGGTGGACCGACTCGGCGGGGCTGACGTCATCGAGGCGTCTGGCGCGGTGGCGGAGGTACGACGCTTCAGGGCTGGTGGGGTGCTGCTGCGAGCGACCCGTGCGCCAGAGGAATTCGACGACGAGACGATGCACCGCCTTTTCGCGCTGCTGGCTCCCGTGTTGCCGCCGGGGCAGCCGCGCGACCTTCCCGGCTGGCCGACCAGCCATCGAGTCGTCTATGAAGACGCTTCGATCTACCACTGAGCCCTCTTCATCGCTGACCAAGCTTCGTTGCGGCCCCCGCCGCCACCGCGATCGTGCAGGCCATCCTCGTCCTCCAAGCCGCCGAAGGTGCCCCGCTGCAAACGATGAAAATGGCTCACTGCAACGCGCCCGAGGCGAACGCGTGGCTGGCCTCGACAATCCCCATCACCGTTGACAGCTCGGCATCATTCCGCGGTCCGTAGATCATCACCATCCCGCGGGCGAGCCGGATCCCGGCCAGGGGGTGCGCGACCGCCCAACCCTGTGCCACGGCGTTCGCGGCGAGCGCCGGGGGTAGCGCGACGTGCAGGGAGCCGTCGTGCCCCGGGTGCAGGTGGGCGAACTCACCGACCGACGGCACCAGGAAGGCGTCCAGCGGGCCCTGCGCGGCCGGTCCGAGCATGAGCCCCCAGGCACCGGGTACCGAGATCGCCGACTGTCGGGACGAGACACCGGAGAGGGTGCTGATGCGGCGGAACAGCCTCTCCTGCAACGCCTTCGGCGCGTTGTCGCTGCGCTGCTCCTGCGGGATCGTCCAGGACACCTGTGGGCGGTGACCCTCGCGCGGTGGGAGAAGACCGTCCGGAAGGCTCGGCCACCGAACACCCTCCGCCAGCCCGACGGGCCCGCTGCCCCGCTGGGTCAGGAACCCCAGTCGCTCGCGGATCCAACCGCCGAGCTCTGCCAGCGTCGCCTGGGAAATCCCATGGCCGCCCGGGTCCCGGCGGGCATAGGCGGGAGCGCCCGAGTCGCCGAGGAGGTAGTGCCAGGTGCTGTCGAGAAGTTCGCGAGGGATGACGGTGTCCTGGTCGCCTTGGGCGACGAAGACGGGTAGACCCGCGAGGCGGGCTGGTGTCACCGGGACGCCCGCGTCGAACGGGAGCGTGCCGTAGAGGATGGCCGCGCCGCTGAACCGCTGGGGGTCCGCGAGGATCAGGCCACCGGCGAAGGCGGCGCCGCCGCTGAACCCGACCAGGATGACGGGACGTCCCGGCGGGGCGGCCTCGTCCAGCCAGGTGCGGAACCAGGTCATGGTCTCCGCCAGGGATTCGGCGACCGGCCGTCCGATCCCGCGGTTGGCGAACCAGGCGTAGCCGGCGCCCTCGGCGATCGGTGCCCGCACGGCCGCGTACGCCGGACTGCTGGGCAGGTGGTCGGCGAGCGCGATGATCTCGCGCTCGTGGGAGCCGCGGCCGTGCAACAGGACGACGAGCGGCGCCTGCGGGTCGGTCGAGCCCGCCGTCGCCACCGACGCGGGTGCAAAGCGGGGAATGCTCATGCCTGCTGCTCTCCTTCCCGGGCGCCGGTGACGACCCGACCGGCCGTGCGGACGCCAGACCGGCGGTCGAGTTCGGCCTGCGGGTCGAGCGCGACGACCGGGGCCTGGGCGACATTTCTCTGATCAGTCAGATGTTGACTCCTCAAACATTAGCACAACTACTGTCTGGTCAACCTCTGACGAGTAAGATTTCTGCCATGGCTACGACCCCCGCTGCTCCCGACAGGGCCCTGATCACGACATTCGGTCGGCTCGTGGAGGTGTTCAGCTCTCTGGAACAGCGGCTGGGGGCGTCCCTGGAGGAGCGCTGTGGCATCCCGCACAGCTGGTTCGAGGTCATGCTCCGAATCGCCAGGTCCGAAGACGGCCAGGTGAGCATGGGGTCACTCGCCGAGCAGATCGCGCTGACCACAGGAGGGGTCACCCGACTGATCGACCGGATGATCGCTGCCGGTTACATCGAGCGGGTGCCCTGCCCTACTGACCGCCGGGTGAACTTCGCGTCGCTCACCCCGGCCGGTCGCGCAAAGCTCCAGGAGGCGGCCGAGGTCCACGCCGGCAACCTCGAGCAGGTCTTCGCCGACTTCACCGGCGACGACCTACGGAGGCTGGATGAGCTGCTCGATCGGCTCCGCGGCCGAGCAGGCACCGGCTGAGTTCGGCTGAATCCGAGTCCCAGACGGTGACCATCACGTACCCGAAGACGACGAGCGCCGTGACGGCCATCAACGTCAGCGGACGGTCAACGTCATGGACCATCCTCGCCAGCCGATGGCCGCGGGCGATCCCCGCCGTTCACCCCGTCGGCGCACCCGCCGACCTGCGGGCGGTGAAAAGGAGGTACTCCCACTCCATGACCGTCGCCCCCGCACCGCGGTCGTTGCGGCGCGCCAGCTCGGCGAGGTCGCGGTCCAGCGCGGCCGTCCGGTCCGGGTCGTCGGCGATGCCCCGGTACGCCGCGACGGTGGGGCCGTAGTTGGTCTTGAAGAAGTCACGGAACGCCTCGGGGGTGGCGAACTCGTCGACCCGCAGCGCCTGTCGACGCGCCACCACCTCGGTCACCCGGTCCCCGAGCAGGGCTCGCACGTGCTGCTCGTCGCCCCACAGCGGTGCGGGCTGCGCGCCGGTCGGCGGCGGCGGCACGTACGGCTTCAGCGTGCCGAGCAGCTGTCCGACGAAACCGTCCGGCGTCCAGCTGAGCAGGCCGATGGTGCCGCCCGGGCGGCAGACCCGGACCAGTTCGTCCGCGCTGGCCTGGTGGTGCGGGGCGAACATGACGCCGACGCAGGACAGCACCGTGTCGAACCCGCCGTCGGCGAACGGTAGCGCCTCGGCGTCCGCCTGCCGCCACGCCAGGTCGGCGCCCTGCTCCTCGGCCAGCCGCCGGCCCACCTCCAGCAACTCCGGAGTCAGGTCGCTGGCGGTGACCCGCGCACCGGCCAGCGCCGCCGGTACCGCCGCGTTACCCGAGCCGGCGGCGACGTCCAGCACCCGGTCACCGGGTCGGATCCCGCACGCCGCGACCAGGATCCGCCCCAGCTCGGGGATGATCTCGGATGCCACGGCCGGGTAGTTGCCGAGGGCCCACATGGCGCGGTGGCGGGCCTTGAGGGCCTCGTCGGCCGCCGCGGCGTCGGTAAATGTCGTCATGGGCTGTCGCCTCTCGTTCGTCCTGCTCCTGGCAGTGACGCTAGGGACGGCAACCCGACGCGCCTAGTACACGTTCTGTACTGGACCGGTAGACGACAGGTACTAGCCTTCATCCATGGGGTCGTCGTATCACCAGTTCTGCCCCGTCTCGAAGGCGATGGAGCTGCTCGACGGACGGTGGACGATGCTGATCGTCCGCGAACTCGTCAGTGGCAGCGAGCGCTTCAACGAACTCCGCCGTGGACTGCCCCGGCTCTCGCCCGCGCTGCTGTCCCGGCGGCTGCACGAGCTGACCGTCGCCGGCATCGTGCGTCGGGAGGCCGACGGCGCGGAGGTGCGGTACGTCCTGACGGCAGCCGGCCGGGAACTGCGACCGATCGTCGAGGCGCTCGGGGTGTGGGGTGTGCGCTGGGTCGGTGAGATCGGCGACGAGGACCTCGACCCGAAGCTGCTGCTGTGGGACATGCACCGGCACGTCGACCACGCGGTCGTGCCGGTCGGACGCACGGTGGTGCAGTTCAGGTTCACGGACGTGCGCGCCCGGCAGCGCGACTGGTGGATGGTGATCACGCCGACGGAGGCGGACGTGTGCGACGCGGACCCCGGCTTCCCACTCGCGGTCACCGTCCACGCCAGCCTGCGCGCCCTGATCGACGTCTGGCGCGGCTCCGGGACGTGGGCCGACGCGCTGCGGGGCGGCACGGTCGAGGTGCAGGGTCCGGAGGCGCTGCGCCGGGCGGTGCCCCGCTGGTTCACCCTGTCCCCGTTGGCGTCGGTGCCACGGCCGGCCTGAGGCGGGGTCGTCGCGTCAGGCGGCGAGGGCGGCGTACCGGCCGTCGTGGTCGAGCAGGCTCTGGTGGGTGCCCGATTCGACGATGCGGCCGTGGTCGAGCACGGCGATCTGGTCGGCGTGGCGGACGGTGGAGAGCCGGTGCGCGATGGTGAGCACCGTCCGGCCCTCGGAGAGCCTGTCGAAGGCCCGCTGGACGGCCCGCTCGGTCTCGGTGTCCAGCGCGCTGGTGGCCTCGTCCAGCACCAGGATGCGCGGGTCCCGCAGCAGCGTACGGGCGATCGCCAGACGCTGCTTCTCCCCGCCGGAGAAGCGGTGGCCGCGGGAGCCGACCATCGTGTCGTACCCGTCGGGGAGCCCGGCGATGAGGTGGTGGATCTGTGCGGCGCGGGCCGCGTCCTCGATCTCGGCGTCGGTGGCGTCGGGCCGGGCGTACCGGAGGTTCTCCCGGACGGTGGTGTGCAGCAGGTACGTCTCCTGACTGACCACGCCCACGACGGCGGCCAGGTCGGTCAGTCGCAGGTCGCGCAGGTCGACGCCGTCGATGGTGATCCGACCGCTGCCCGGGTCGTGCAGCCGGCTGACCAGCGCGGCGAGGGTGCTCTTGCCGGAGCCGGTCTCGCCGACCAGAGCCAGGCTGGTGCCGGCCGGCACGTCGAGGGTGACCCCGGCGACGGCGGCGGTGTCGCTGCCCGGGTAGCTGAAGGTGACGTCCTCCACGCGCAGGTGGCCGCGGACCCGGGCCGGGTCGATCTCGACCGGCCGGGCCGGGTCGTCCACCTCGACCGGCAGGTCCAGGTACTCGAAGATGCGGGCGAAGAGCGCCAGCGACGCGGTGAGCGAGACGCCGACGTTGAGCAGCCCCATCAGCGGCCGGAACAGTCCGCCCTGCAGCGCGGTGAACGCGACCAGGGTGCCGATGCTGAGGGTGCCGGCGGTGCCGGGCAGCCCCGCGCTGAGGTAGATGACCGCCGGGATGGCGGCGAAGATGATGCTCATCGAGGCCATCCGCCAGCGTCCGGCCAGCTCGGAACGGAGTTCGAGGTCGACCAGCCGGGCCGAGGAGGCGGTGAAGCGGTGGGTCAGCGCGGTGCCGGCGCCGAGGGTCTTGCTGAGCTGCACGCCGCTGATCGACAGCCCCTCCTCGATGGTGACGTTGAGGTCGGCCAGCTCGCGCTGGCGCTGGGCGGTGATCTCGCGGCGCATGGCCGCGACCCGGCGGGTCAGCCAGATGGCCGGGGGCAGCACCACCAGCGAGACCAGGGTGAGCCGCCAGGAGAGCGCCACCATCGCGACCAGCGTGGCGACCACGGTGGTCAGGTTGGACGCGATCGAGGTGGCGGTGGACGTCACGACGGTCTGCATGCCGCCGATGTCGTTGGTGATGCGGGACTGCACCTCGCCGGTGCGGGTGCGGATGAAGAACGCGATCGACTGCCGGTGCAGGTGGGTGAAGACGTCGGTGCGCAGCCGGTGCATCACCTGCTGGCCGACCCGGGTGGAGATCCAGGTCTGCACCACACCGAGCACGGCGGTCACCGCGGCGACCGCGACCATCCCGCCGACCAGCCAGGCCAGCAGGGTCAGGTCGCGCTCGGGCAGCGCGCGGTCGATCACGGTAAGCAGCAGGAACGGCGAGGCCATCGCGAGCACCGAGGAGACCACGATGATCGCGACTACCGTCGCCAGCTGCCCACGGCACGCGGTGAAGAGCCGGCCGATCCGGCGCAGCGACACGTCCCTGGCCTGGGCCTTCTCGGCGGCGCTGACGGTCCGGGGGGCGCCGCCGCGGCCCTCCCGGCGGGTGGGGGTGGTATCCAAGGGAGACCTCTTCCTGTCAGGGGTGTTGCTGAGGTTACCTCATCATGAGGTAGCAACAGGAAATTCTGCTACGGTATTCCGGTGACCGCCGAGGAACGCGACCCGCACGAGGAGAGCCTGGCGGAGCTGTTCTGGGCGGTGGCCCGACGGCTGCGCCACCAGTCCCGGCAGACCCTCGGGCCGTGGGAGGTCAACCCCGGCCACGCCCGCGCGCTCGGGGTGCTCACCCGGCACGGCGCGATGCGGCTCAGCACACTCGCCGAGCATCTGCACATCGCGCCGCGTTCCACCACCGAGGTGGTCGACGGCCTGGAGGAGCGCGGGCTCGTCGCGCGCCAGCCCGACCCGGCGGACCGGCGGGCGACCCTGGTCGCGCTGACCGAGGAGGGTACGAGGGTCGGCGCGGCGATCCGTGCCGCGCGGGACGCCGAGGCGGAACGCTTCTTCGGCCACCTGGGGCGCGACGACCGCGAACAGCTCACCCGCATCCTGCGCACCCTGCGCGACTGACCGCCCCGCCCACTCACCAGCGACCAACCCACGGCTCGCCACACCGACCCGCGATCTCGTTCGTAGCCACGACGCTCGTCGCGCCCCGCCCGATGTCGCGATCACGCCGTCGCCCGCCGGCTGGCCAGGATCGCGAGCACCTCCCGGCGTACCGCGTCGACCTCGTGGACCAGCCGGCGATGGGCGAAGCGGACCACCAGGATGCCGACGGTGGCGAGCAGCGCGTCCCGACGCAGGTCGATCTCGCGCTGTCGGGGATCGCCGTGTGTGGTGGCGCCGTCGAGTTCGATGTCGACCCGTTCCCGCTCGGCGTAGACGTCGAGGTACATGGTGCGGGCGCCGACGACGACCTTGGCCTGTCTCCCGAACGGGGGCATCCCCGGGCCGGTGAACACGTGGTCGTGACCCCAGATCTCCAGCGGGCTGCGGCAGCCCGCGTCGAGCCGGGCGAGCAGCGTCCGCAGCTCCGCCCGGCCGGTGAGTCGGGGCGCGGTCTCGAGGAGAGTCGTGATCCGCTCTGGCGTCGTGAGGCGGTCGTTGACCGCGCGGATCACGGGTGCGGCACGCTCGGCGGGAGGCAGCAACGGCCAGGCGTCGACGAGCGCCCGTTCCAGCCGCACCAACGGCACACCCGACCGGATCGCCACCTCAGGGGGATCCATGACCAGGCCATTGCGGTGGTGCACGGCGAGGTGGGGTCGGGGATGGACGCCCGAACCGCGCGGCGCGTCGAGGTGTACGGGCTCGTCGTCGGGTTGGCGGCGCAGGCCCCACAATTCGAGGGCGGTGAGGCTGCTCAGCGCCGCCCGCCCGTCGGCATAGGCGAGCGCCGCACGCCTCCTCGTCGCCGGGGCAAGTCGGGCGAAGGCCGTGGCGTCGGCGGCTGCGTCGGGGCGGCCCCGCTGCGCCCTCGAGCCGGGGCGGCGTAGCTCGACGGTCGAGCCGGCGGAGAGCAGCGCGGTGTCGACGTAGACGCCACACGCCGGAGCGACCCGCTGCGGCAGGCGTGCCGCACGGCCCACTCGGGAACCACCTCGGCCGCCACCCGTCGGGTCACCACGCCCTGCCCCAGCTCGACAAGGGACCTCAGCACCGGATGCACGGAGCACACGGTGGCCCACACCTCGACATCCGACCAGCCCGATGGCCCCCTCCTGTGGACATCCGCCCACCTGTGGAAGACAGCCCACCCGGTCACCGCATCTGCTACGGGCCGCCATGATCGGGTAGCGGTTTCCGAGACGACCCGCCAGGGAATCTGCCGAAATCCGCTACCCGATCATGGGCGTCCGGCGGCTGAAGGGGAAGGCCGTCAGTGGTGGGGGTTCAGGTGGTTTCGTTGGCGACGGAGGTACGCCTGTTCCGCCCCGTTGGCCGTGCGGCTGATCGCGGATTCGTAGGCGGCACGGGCTTCGGACTCGCGGCCCAACCGGCGCAGAAGGTCGGCGCGGACGGAGTGGAAGACGTGGTAGCCGTCGAGGTCGAGGTCGTCGACGAGGGCGAGGGCGGCCGCCGGCCCACGCACCTCGGCGAGCGCCACGGCCCGGTTCAGCGCCACCACCGGCCCGGGGTCGAACGCCTGGAGCTGGTCGTACAGCTGGAGGACCTGGGCCCAGTCGGTGCCGGCGGCGGTCGTCGCGTCGCTGTGCACGGCGTGGATCGCGGCCTGGATCTGGTACGGGCCCGGCCGGTTGCGGCGCAGGCAGCGGCGCACCAGGGCCTGCCCCTCGACGATCAGGGCGGGGTCCCAGCGGCTGCGGTCCTGGGCGGCGAGCGGGATCAGGGTGCCGTCGGCGGCGACCCGGGCGGGGCGGCGGGCCGCGGTGAGCAGCATCAGGGCGAGCAGGCCCAGCGCCTCGGGCTCGTCGGGCATCAGCTCGACCAGCAGCCGGGCCAGTCGGACCGCCTCGACGGAGAGCTCCTCGCGGACCGGCCGCGCCCCCGCGCTGGCCGTGTGCCCCTCGTTGAAGATCAGGTAGAGCACGGCGAGGACCGCGCGCAGCCGGTCGGGCAGGTCGGCGTCGGCGGGGATCCGGTACGGGATGCCGGCATGCCGGATCTTGGCCTTGGCCCGGACCAGCCGCTGCGCCATGGTCGGTTCGGGGACGAGGAAGGCCCGGGCGATCTCGGCGGTGCCGAGCCCGCCGAGCAGGCGCAGGGTGAGCGCGACCCGGGCGGCGGGCCCGAGCGCCGGGTGGCAGCAGGTGAAGATCAGGCGGAGCCGGTCGTCGCGCACGGGTCCCTCCTCGGCCGGGGCGTCCGGGGTGTGCAGCAGCGCGGCCTGGGCGTGCCGGTCGGCCCGGGTCGCCTCCCGGCGCAGCCGGTCGATGGCCCGGTGCCGGGCGGTGGTGATGATCCAGCCGGCCGGGCTGGGCGGGGGGCCGGCCTCGGGCCAGCGCCGCACCGCCTCGGTGAACGCCTCCTGGACCGCCTCCTCGGCGAGGTCGATGTCACCGAGGAGGCGGACCAGCACGGCCACCGCGCGGCCGTACTCCGCGCGGAAGACCCGTTCAACGTCGACCGTCACGCCTCGCCCTGGAACGGGCGGACCTCGATCGGCAGGGTGGTGGCGACGGCGTAGCGGCGGCCCCACTCCAGGGCGGCGTCCAGGTCTGGCGCCGTGATGATGGTGAAGCCGCCCAGGTACTCCTTGCCCTCGACGTACGGCCCGTCGGTGACCAGCACCTCGTCGCCCTTCGTGCGCAGCACGGTGGCGCTCTCCGGCCCGTGCAGCCCCTGCCCGAAGACCCAGGAACCGGTGGCCTCCAGCTCCTGGCGGATCGCGCCGAGTTCCCGCATGACGCCGGCCAGGAACTCCGGATCGGGCTGGCCGCCCTCGGGCTGGTACATGCTCAACAGGTACTGCTTCATCTCGCTCCTCCTGATCGATCGGACCCTTCACCTCTGACACGATCGGTGGTGGCCCGGATCGACATCCCGCCGGAATTTTTCTCCGATCGGATCAACGCGGGCGGGTCAGGGCCGGTAGCCGTGGGCCAGGATCCGCTGCGCGCCCATCGCGTACGCCCGCAGGTCGTCCGGGGTCGCCGCACCGAGCCCGTCGGCGTACCGGTTGTACATGGTCGCCGCCCGCCTCGGGTGATTGCTTATATAAGTCCCGCCTGATAGAAAGGGTCGGTGCACGCCTTCGACGTCCTCGGCGACCCGGTGCGCCGCCGCATCCTGGAGCTGCTGGCCCAGGGCGAGCTGACCGCCGGCGGGGTCTGCGCGGTGATCCAGGAGGAGTTCGGCATCTCCCAGCCCGCCGTCTCGCAGCACCTGAGGGTGCTGCGGGACAACGGGTTCGCCACCGTGCGACCGCAGGGCGCCCGGCGCCTCTACGCCGTGGACCCCCGCCCGCTGCGGGAGGTCGACGAGTGGCTGGCCGGCTTCCGCCGGTTCTGGGCGCCCGCCCTGGACGCCCTGTCCACCGAACTGGCCCGCGGCCGGCGCGAACGGCGATCGCACGCACCCGACGACCCGACCGACGACAGGAGAGCCCGATGATCGACGCCACGCACCAGATCAGCGCCGTCCGGCGCACCGTGGGCAACCGCACGCTGGAGGCCGGCGAGGCCCGCGTGCTGACCATCAGCCAGGCGTACGACGCGCCGCTGGAGGACGTCTGGGACGCCTGCACCAACGCCGAACGCATCCCCCGCTGGTTCCTGCCGATCTCCGGCGAGCTGCGGCTGCACGGCCGCTACCAGTTCGAGGGCAACGCCGGCGGCACCATCCAGCGCTGCGACCCGCCGAAGAGCTTCGCCGCCACCTGGGAGTACGGCGAAGAGGTCAGCTGGATCGAGGTCCGGCTCACCCCCGAAGGCGACGGGCGTACCCGGTTCGAGCTGGAGCACGTCGCGCACGTCGACGACGAACGGTGGGCGCAGTTCGGCCCCGGCGCCGTCGGCGTCGGCTGGGACGGGGGCCTGCTCGGCCTCGCCTCCCACCTCGGCGGCGCGGGCGCCGGGATCACGCCCGAGGAGGCCGCCGCCTGGATGGGCTCCGAGGAGGGGCGGCGGTTCATGACGCTGAGCAGCGAACGCTGGGGCGAGGCGAGCGTGGCCGGCGGCACCGACCCGGAGGCCGCGCGGGCCGCCGCCGAGCGGACCACCGCCTTCTACACCGGCGCGCCGGCCTCCTGAGGACAGTGCCGGGCCGCGTCACCGCGCGGCCCCAACCGGGGGTACGCGGTCCGCGTCCACGACGCGACCGATCGGGGGTACGCCGGGCCGCGTGAGCGCGCGGCCCCGCGTGGCTCGCGGTCCCCGGCGGCGCTCAGTCGGTGGCGGCCGGCTCGGCGTGGAAGGAGCGCACGACCTCGATCCGACCGACGATGTGCCGGTTGAACTCGGCCAACTCCTCCGCCGGCACCCAGAGCTCGAGGATGTCCCGGCCACCCACCTGGTGGACCGGGTAGCGGGCGGCGAACTCGCGGTCCACCTCGAACCGGGTGACGAAGCCGGCGCCGGAGGCCGGCACGTTCCAGTCCCGGGCGATCATGACGGCGTACGCCTCGTTCAGCACCGGATAGAAGATCGGCTGGTCGGGCAGGCGCGGCGGCCATGCCGTCCAGCCGGAGGCCTCGACCAGCGCCAGCTCCTGCGGCCCCGTCGGCCGCCACAGCGTCAGCGTCCCGCTCATCCTGCTCACCCCGTCCCGTGTCCGCCGGAGGCTATCCGCCGGCCGGCCCACCCTGCGACCGGTTTGGCCCACGGCGGCGACTCCCCGCACCGCTGGTCAGGAGTGATCGGCTACGGTCGCCGGATGCGTGACGGATCGGGCTACACCTGTGGGACCTGCGGTCGACGGCACGACGACCTGCCGCTGTCGTACCGGACCCGGGCCCCCGCGTTCTGGTCGGAGCAGCTGGCCGAGGACGACCGCAGCGAGCTGACCTCGGACCTCTGCGTCATTCGCGGGGAACACTTCTTCGTCGAGGGCAACATCGAGATCCCGCTGTCGGACGCGGAAGGCACGTTCACCTGGGGAGTGTGGGTGTCGCTGAGCGCCGCCAACTTCGGGCGCACCACCGAGCTGTGGGAGACGCCGGGCCGTGAGTCGGAAGGGCCGCACTTCGGCTGGCTCTCCACCGAGCTGCCGGTCTACGGCGTCAGCACCATCGAGCTGAAGACCCATGTGCACACCCGGCCGGTCGGCGAGAAGCCGTTCATCGAGGTCGAGCCGACCGACCATCCGCTGGCGGTGGAGCAGCGGACAGGCATGACCATGGCCCGGGTCCGGCAGATCGCCGAACAGCTCCAGCACGCCGGATGGCGGTGACCGGCGACGCCGGGGGCCGTCCGTCGGCCGCACAGATCCGCGGGCACCTCCGGGCGAAGGTCAACGACGCGTTGCGCCGGCCGGGCATGTATGGCGGGGAGATGGCCCTGCACCTGCTCCTCGACGCCCTGGCCTTCGCCGAGGGACGGCACGAGGAATGGCGTCGGGCGAACGACGGGCTGCGCGAGCGGGGCCGCTTCACGTCGGTTGGCGTGCGTGGGGTGTTCCTGCCCGTGTTGCCGAAGGCCGTGAACCACGACGACGCGGTCAGCTCGGTCTACGCCGAACTGGCCCACCGACTCGGCTGGCTGGAAACCGACCGCCTCCTCACCGCCGAGGAGTACGACGACCTGACGGCGACGCTGCCCGGGTGGGTCGCCGAGGACCGCGGGCTGACCGACGTGCTGGCGCGGTTCGGCCGGCCGTCGATCCGGCTCGGCGGGGGCAACCCGCGCTTCCCGTACACCCTGCTCTACGTCGCCGCAGGGTCGGATCAGGTGGTCAGCTTCCACCTGTGGGGCGACTGGGCGGAGCCGCTCGCGGACGAGCCCACGCTGCTCGCCGCGCGCCGGGGCGATCTGGCGTTCACGACCGGTCTGCACGCCACCCCCGAGGGCGCGCGCCGCCGTCCCACTGAGTGACGGGGAGCGTGCCGCCACCCGGGCCGGTAACGTGCGGCGACATGACGGGCTCTCCGTACTCGCACTGCTCCTTCTGCGGCACCGCCTACCCGGCGGGCGCCGCCTGGCCGCGGGTCTGCGCGGTCTGCGGTGAGACGGTCTGGCGCAACCCGTTGCCGGTCGCGGTGGCGCTGCTGCCGGTCCGCACCGGCGCGGGCCTGGGCCTGGTGGTGGTCCGCCGGGACATCGAGCCGGCCCGCGGCCTGCTCGCGCTGCCGGGTGGCTTCATCGAGTACGGCGAGGAGTGGGCCGACGCGCTCGTGCGGGAGCTGCGCGAGGAGACCGGGCTGATCGGGAAGGCCGACGAGGCGCGGCTGTTCGCGGTGCACGGCGCACCGGCCGGCGGCACCATCATGATCTTCGGGGAGCTGCCGGAGCGGCCGGCGGAGGGGCTGCCGCCGTCGGCGCCGACCGAGGAGGCGACCGAGTGGCTGGTACTCACCGAGCCGGTCGAGCTGGCCTTCTCCACCCACACCCAGGCGATGGCCGAGTTCTTCGCGCGCCAGCCGACAGGCTGAGCCCCGAGGCCGGCCCGTCGACCGCAGGTCGGGCTGCGGCGCGCTCAGAGGAAGTGGCCGCTGGCCAGGTAGGGGGCTGGCCTGGAGGTCGAACAGCGAACAGCTCACGCCCGGTGGTGGCGACACGTGTCGCGATGGCGAGTCGCCGACCACCTCGCGGGACGGGTCCGCCGCGTCGCGTCGCGCGGGTCCGCCGCGGGTGGCAGGCTGGACTCGAGCCGGCGGCGGCCGGCGCACCCGTGGCCGCCCGGCGACACCGTCGTGAAGGAGAAGATCGACCCGATGGCTGCGAGTGTGACCACCACCGACGAGTGGCAGGCGCTGCGCAAGCACGCCGAGACGATGCGCGGCGCCCACCTGCGGGAGCTGTTCGCCGCCGACCAGCGCCGGGGTGAGCGGCTCACCGGCGAGGTCGCCGACCTGCACGTCGACTACAGCAAGAACCTCATCACCGACGAGACGCTGGGCCTGCTCACCGCGCTGGCCGAGCGGGTCCGGCTGAGCGACCGGATCGCCGCGATGTTCGCCGGCCGGCACATCAACTCCACCGAGGACCGGGCGGTGCTGCACACCGCGCTGCGGCTGCCGTCCGACGCCGCGCTGACCGTGGACGGCCAGGACGTGGTGGCCGACGTGCACCGGGTGCTGGACCGGATGGCCGCGTTCAGCGAGCGGGTCCGCTCCGGGCAGTGGCGCGGGCACACCGGCGAGCGGATCACCACCGTGGTCAACATCGGCATCGGCGGCTCCGACCTGGGGCCGGTGATGGCGTACGAGGCGCTGAAAGCGTACCGGGACGCGGGGATCAGCTGCCGGTTCGTGTCGAACATCGACCCGACCGACATCCACGACAAGACCTACGACCTGGACCCGGCGACCACGCTCTTCGTGGTGGTCTCGAAGACCTTCTCCACCCAGGAGACCCTGGCCAACGCCAATCAGGCGAAGACCTGGCTGCTCTCCGGGCTGGACGCCGACGACGACGCGGCGATCGCCCGGCACTTCGTCGCGGTCAGCACCAACGAGCAGCGGGTCCGCGACTTCGGCATCGACCCGGAGAACATGTTCGGCTTCTGGGACTGGGTGGGCGGCCGGTACTCGCTGCCCTCCGCGGTGGGGCTGTCGGTGATGCTGGCGATCGGCCCGGACCGGTTCCGGGAGATGCTGGCCGGCTACCACGCCGTGGACGAGCACTTCCGGACCACGCCGGTGGAGCGCAACATCCCGGCGCTGCTCGGCCTGCTCAACGTCTGGTACGTCGACTTCCTCGACGCGCAGACCCACGCCGTGCTGCCGTACGCGCAGTACCTGCACCGGTTCCCGGCGTACCTGCAGCAGCTGACCATGGAGAGCAACGGCAAGTCGGTCAGGCTGGACGGGACGCCGGTCGACTACCGGACCGGGGAGATCTTCTGGGGCGAGCCGGGCACCAACGGGCAGCACGCCTTCTACCAGCTGATCCACCAGGGCACGCTGCTGATCCCGGCCGACTTCATCGCGTTCAGCCAGCCCAACCACGACCTCGGCGACATGCACGACCTGTTCATGTCGAACTTCTTCGCGCAGACCGCCGCGCTGGCGTTCGGGCGGACGCAGGAGCAGGTCGAAGCCGAGGGGACGAAGCCGGAGGTGGTGCCGCACCGGGTGATGCCGGGCAACCACCCGACCACCTCGATCATCGCGCCGAAGCTCACCCCGGCGACGCTCGGTCAGCTGATCGCCCTCTACGAGCACATCGTCTTCACCGAGGGCGCGATCTGGGACATCAACCCGTTCGACCAGTGGGGCGTGGAGCTGGGCAAGGTGATGGCCAACCAGCTGGCGCCGCTGCTCACCGACAGCTCCCCGGACCTGTCCGGCGTGGACTCCTCCACCGCCGGGTTGATCCGCCGCTACCGACAGGAGCGCGGCCGCGGCTGAGGTACCTCCGCGGAACGGCGGCCGGGTCGGTGACCCGGTCGCCGTTTCTTTGGTGCGCGAACTGGTCCAACCAGTTGACGGATTGATGTGCGTCACGCCACACTGCTCCCGTGGCCTTCGTCCCCGTCCCCCGCAGCTCCGTCTCCGACCACGTCTTCGGGCAGCTCTGCGACGCGATCGTCAGCGGCCGCTACCGCCCCGACGACCCCCTGCCCGGGGAGCGGGAGCTGGCCGTCGCCTTCGCGGTCAACCGGCACGCGGTCCGCGAGGCGCTGCGCCGCCTGCAACAACTCGGCCTGGTCCGGATCAGCCAGGGCGGCGCCACCCGGGTGCTCGACTGGCGGGTGCACGCCGGCCTCGACCTGGCCCTCTCCCTCACCCAGTCCGGTGACGTGCTGCCCGTGGAGCACCTGGTGCGGGACATGATGGAGATGCGCGCCTGCGTCGGCGTCGACGCCGCCCGGCTCTGCGCCGACCGGGCCACCGCCGCGCTGCGGCGCGTCGTCACCCGCGCCGTCGAGGAGTACGCCGCGCTCGGCCCGGACCTGCATGCCATGGGCGAGGCCAACATCGTGCTCTGGCGGCACATCGTGGACGGCTCCGGCAACACCGCCTACCTGCTGGCCTTCAACAGCCTGGTGGCCGGGGCGGTCGCCGTCGGCGAGGTCCCGCCCGAGCGGCGCGCCGCCGAGCTGCTGGACGTCGCCGGGCACCGCCGGCTGGCCGAGGCCCTCGCGCAGGGGCGGGGCGACGACGCCGCCACCCAGGCCCACGCGCTGCTCACCGCTTCGCTCACCACCCCCACCACCCCACCCGGAGAGGAATGCCGAGCATGATCCCCGCCGTGCTCTACGCCGTACCGGCGTTCCTGCTGCTCATCGTCATCGAGGCGCTGTCGTACCGGTTCGCCCCGGACGACGACGAACGCGGCTACGAGCTGCGCGACACCACCACCAGCCTGACCATGGGCGCCGGCAGCCAGATCATCGGCTTCCCGTGGAAACTGCTCACCGTCGGCCTCTACGCCGCCGTCTGGACGGTGGCGCCGGTGCAGCTCTCCCCCACCAGCGTCTGGACCTGGGTGCTGCTCTTCTTCGCCGACGACCTGGCGTACTACTGGTTCCACCGGGCGCACCACGAGGTACGCCTCTTCTGGGCCGGGCACGTGGTGCACCACTCCAGCGTCTTCTTCAACTTCTCCACGGCGCTGCGGCAGAGCTGGACGCCGATGACCTCGCTGCCGTTCTGGCTTGGCCTGGCCCTGCTCGGCATCCCGCCGTGGATGATCTTCCTCCAGCAGTCGATCAGCCTGCTGTACCAGTTCTTCCTGCACACCGAGCGGATCACCCTGCTCCCCCGGCCGATCGAATGGATCTTCAACACGCCGTCGCACCACCGGGTCCACCACGGCGCCAACGCCGAATACCTGGACCGCAACTACGGCGGCATCCTGATCGTCTGGGACCGGCTCTTCGGCACCTTCGAGCCGGAACGGGACACCGTCCGGTACGGACTGACCAAGAACATCGGCACCTACAACCCGCTGCGGGTGGCCACCCACGAGTACGCGGCGATCTGGGCCGACGTCCGGCGGGCCACCTCCTGGCGGCACCGGCTGGGCCACGTCCTCGGCCGGCCCGACTGGCAGCCGGCCCGATGAGGCGACGCCTGCTCGGGCTGTTCGGGCTGGTCGCCGCCGTCGAGCTGGTCGGCGTCGCGCTCGACGCGCCCGCGCTGCAGTGGGTGGCCAAGCCGCTGCTCGCGCCGCTGCTGCTGGCCTGGCTCTGGGCCGTACGCCGGCGGTTCGACCTGGTCGCGACGGGCCTGGTGTTCGCGACGGCGGGTGACGTGGCGCTGCTGCTCTCCGGCGACGTGGCGTTCCTGGTCGGGATGGGGTGCTTCCTCGGCACCCAGCTCTGCTTCCTGGCCGCGTTCCTGCGGCACCGACGGGCGCCGCTGGCCGCCTTCGCCGGCTACCTGGTGCTCTGGGCAGCGGCGAACGCGCTGCTCTGGGGGCAGCTCGGGGCGCTGCGGCTGCCGGTGCTCGGCTACAGCCTGGCGCTGAGCCTGATGGCCGCCGCCGCAACCGGGGTGTCCCGGCGCGCGGCGGCCGGCGGGGCGTTGTTCCTCGTCTCCGACCTGCTGATCGGGGTGGGCGCGGCCGGGGCGGAGCTGCCCGGGCACGGGCTGCTGGTGATGGTCACCTACATCGCGGCGCTGTTCCTGCTCACCACGGCCTGGGCCGACCGCCGCGAGCCCGACCGTCGATCCGAATCGGCCCCCCGTCCCCCGCCGCTGACCACCGCCTCGACTGAAGTGTGATCGACTCCGTGTGCGGCGGATGGCCGGGTCCGGTTGCCCCGGACACCGCCACCTGCCGCACTCCATGTTGATCTCGGCTAGGGGCCCTCGGGTGGTGTCGTCACGGCGGACCGGAGGTACCTGGCAGGCCGGGACCGGGGATGTCGGTCGGTTGCCCTACGGTGTGCGCCGTGAACGCCGTCCAGACGTACCGATACCTCCAGCCGTCCACGTTGCGCCCCGCCGGTCTCGACCTCCAGACCTGCGGCGGCCCGGCGGCAAATCCGCGCTTCTTCAGCGGTTTCCTCACCACCCCTGCCGCGGCGGCCGCCGGCCTCCTCGCGGTCGCTGAGGTGGCCCGCACCCGCTACCACCAGCCGGTCAGCCCGGCCAGCCTGGACCCGGTGGTGACGGGCAGCCGGGACCGGCTGCGCTTCGAGTCCTTCTCCGGCTGTTGCGGGGTGTACGCCCGGATGGACGTCGTACCGGCCGGCTTCGACGGCGAGATCGTCGGGCACGGCACCACCAACGTCGACGTGAACCCGCCGCTGCGGGAGGCGCTCGCCCGGGTCGGCGGGATCGAGCCGCTGCACCTGGCCGTCGGCCCCGACGACCTCACCGTCTCCACCATGGACGGTCCGGTGGTGGAGAAGAAGGTCCCGCTGCCGGGGCGCTGGCTGCGCGGCTTCGCCGAGGTGCACGTGCTCACCGCCGCGTTCGAGCCGCGCGCCGAGATTCCCGCCGCCGCCGAGGCGGCCGCGTTCCTGCGCCGGCTCCCCGGCGGCAGCGACCGTTCCGTGCTCTGGGCGGTGCCCGCCGGGCGTACCCTCCGGCTGACCTCGCGACCGGCGCCGGGCGCGGTCTGCCTGGCCGGCGCGGGGCGGCTCGCGGCGCTGCGCGGCCTGCTCCGGCACGCGCGCACCCTGCGGGTGTACGGGCCGCCGGTGCGGGCCGGCTCCCCCGCGGTGCCGAGCACCTGGGAACTCGACACCGGCGCGCTGCGGCTGTCGCTGACCCTCTCGCCCGAGCCCTACCGCGGCTTCTCCGGCGAGGGGGCCGCCCTGCTCGCACTCGCCGGTGACGAGGTGGTCGACGACGCAGAGCTGGTCGGCGCCCTGCTCTCCTGGGACCCGACGATCGACGTTGCCGCGCTCGCCGACGCGGCCGGCCTGCCCGACGACCGGGTACGCGCCGCCCTGGCCCAGCTCGGCACCGCCGGCCGGGTCGGCTACGACGTGGCCGACGGCGGGTACTTCCACCGGGTCATGCCGTACGACGCGGGGCGGGCCGAGCGGGACAATCCGCGTCTGGTCGGGGCGCGGGTGCTGGTCGAGCGCGGCGCGGTCGGCTGGCAGGACGAGCACGCCACGGTACGCAGCGGCGACGAGGTCTACCGGGTGCGGCGGCTGCCGGACGGGTCGTACACCTGCTCCTGCCGGTGGTGGGCGCGGCACCGCGGGCAGCGCGGGCCCTGCAAGCACGCCCTGGCCGCGTCGATGGTGGCGGCACCGGCGGAGGTGGGGGCGTGACGGACTTCTTCGAGTCCCTGGTCCGGGGCGACGTGCGTGCCGTCCGGTCGATGCTGGACGGGCTGGACGAGCCCGACCGCCGCGCGCTCGGCGACGAACTGGTCGCCCACGTCCGGCGGCGGCGGGACAACTGGTGGTGGGGGAAGGAGGCGACGGCCCTGGCGGTGGCGGCCGTGGGCACACTCAGCACCGCGACCAAGGCCGCCGCACTGCTCGGCCGGCGGTCGGTCATGCTCCGGGACGCCGACCCGGAGCCGGCGGTCGCCGTGGCCCGGCAGCGGGGCGTGACCTGGCTGGCCGACCTGGCGCACAAGCTGGCCGACCGCATGCCCCGCAGCCGGCCGTGGGAAGGCTGGCACTTCACGGCGGGGCTGCTGCTGGCGGAGAAGGCGGCGCCGCCGACCGGGGACGCGTTCGTCGCCGGCTGGGCGTACGCGATGTGGTGGCAGCGTCCCCACGACCGGCAGCAGCAGCCACCGCTGGTCGACCGGCTGCGCGCCGATCCGTTCCTGGACCCGCTGCTGCCCTGGTTGTTCGAGGTCGACGGCGTCGGCGCCGACCTGAGCTTCGGCGGCGAGCCGCAGGCGGTGCCCCAGGCCCTGGCCGCGCTCGCGGCCGAGGGCCGGCTGGACCGGTCGACGCTGCTCGACGGCCTGCTGGGGCGGCTGCTGCGTGGGGACCGGCAGGCGGCGCTGCGGCCGTTTCTCGCCCTGCACGACCTGCTGGCGCCGACCCCGCACGAGGTGGCAGCACGGGCGAGCGCCTACCTGCGGCTGCTCGCCGACGCGCCCGGGCCGGTCGCCACGGTGGCGCAGCGGGCGCTGCGGGACCCGGGCGACGCCGTGGAGCTGGAGTCCCTGTTGGACGCCGCCCGGACCGTGCTGATCCGGCCGGAGAAGGCGCTGGTGCGGGCGCAGCTGTCCTGGCTGGACCGGCTCGCCCGGCAGCGGCCGGACCGGGCCGCGGAGATCGCGGCGGTCCTCGCGGTGGCCGCCGAGCACCCGGCCGCGGACCTGCGGGACCGGGCGGTGGCGCTGGCGGAGCGGCACGGCCACCGGCCGGGCCCGGTCGTGGTCGTGCCGGTGGCCGGCGACGAGCTGCCGTCCCCGGCGCCGGCGGCGTCCGCCCCGCCTTCGATCACCGAGGTGGACGAGCTGGTCGAGGAGGTGTCGGCGCTGCTCGGCGGGCGCTGGCCGGCGCTGGCGGTCGAGCGGGTCGTTGACGGGCTGGTCCGGCTGGGCACCACCGACCGGGACCGGCTGGAGGCGGCCCTGCTGCCGGTGCTGCAACGCCACCGGGTGGGCGCCGACGACCACATGTGGGCGGTGTTCAACCTGTCGGTCCAGCTGCACGGGGTCCTGCTGGCCGCCGCCGCCCCGGCCGAGGCGGCCACCCGCCGCGACCAGTGGGCCGGCATCCTCACCGAGTCCCGCCCCCGGGCGCTGCGCCCCTTCCGGGGCGGTCCGGCCGTCCCGGCGGCCCGTCGCCCCGCACCCACGCAGCTGTACTGTGCCCGGCTCGCCGAGGTCGGGCAGCGGCTCGACGGACGGGACGACCCGGGCCTGCTCGCCGCGCCCACCTCCGCCACCGGCGCCGTCGACCCGACCGCGCTGTACGACCGGTTGGCCGCCCTGGGCGACCGCCCGGTCTGGCGATGGGATCTCACCCAGGCGCTGCTGCGACTGCCGGCCGGCTTGGACGAGGCGCTGGCGACCCGGGCGGCGGCACTCGGCACGCCGGCCGGCGACGAACTGGCCGGCTGGCTGCGCGGGGACGCCCTCCCGTCGGCGGTCCAGCAGGTGGTGACGGTCGGGCGGCGGGATCGGGTGGGCAGCTACGACTTCGGGTACGACCGCCTGCCGGGAAGGCGGAGGGTGGTCGCCACCGCGCCACCGGAGGGCGTGGTGGACCGGCTCGGGCTGCTCACCGTGTCGCCGCAGCAGGTGGGTCGGGGCCACGGTGGCTGGTCCGACCGCTGGCCGGCCCTGCTGCCCGGGCACCGGGGCCTGGTCGCCGCGCATCTGCTGCCCGAGGTCGCCCGGGCGGCGCAGGAGGACGTCCGGGAGGGCGCCACGGTCCTGCCGGTGCTGGTCGAGTGTTCCGGCGCGGGCGGCCCGGCGCTCGACCTGGCGCTGGCGTACGGACTGTGCGCCCGGCACGAGGTGGACCGGGTCGCCGCGCTCGACGCCCTGCTGATGCTGGCGGCGGCCGGAGACCTGGACGCGCCGGCCGTCGGCGGGCAGCTCGGCGCGCTGGCGGCGGACGACCAGGTGACGCTTACCCGGGCCGGCACCCCGCTGCGCGACGCGGTCGCGGCGGGCGCCCGGCTAAGCACCTGGCGGCTGCTCGCCGCGGCGCTGCCGCCGCTGCTGGCCATGCCGACGCCGCCCCGGGGCACGCCGGACCTGCTCACCCTGGCGGCGGAGACGGCGACCTCGACCGGGGTACGGATCGAGGTGCCGGGCCTGGCCGACGTGGTGGCGCGGGGCGGCGGGAGCCGGCTGGTGACCGAGGCTCGACGGCTCACCACCGCGCTGGCCTGACGGGCCCGGGCCGGGACGCGGGCCGGGCCGGGACGTCCGTCCACGCCATCAAGCTTGCAGCGGCAGAGACAGACAGTCGGCCTCGCTCAGGGGTGCATCTCGTACGCGCCGGAGAGGGCGACGACCCGCTCCCAGACCCGGGCGGTGCGGTCGGCGTCGCGGACCGGGCGGCGGAGGTGCGCCAGCGCCCAGGCGGCCTGCTCCTCGGTGGCGGTCGGCTTGCCGTGCAGCTCGGTGGCGTAGCCGGAGAAGTCGCGGACCAGGATGTCGAAGATCTCGTCCAGCAGGTCGGCGTCCAGC
The DNA here is from genome assembly GCF_049844475.1 of Micromonospora sp. DT47. NCBI lineage: Bacteria > Bacillati > Actinomycetota > Actinomycetes > Micromonosporales > Micromonosporaceae > Micromonospora > Micromonospora sp. DT47. The sequence goes on from NZ_JBNCLC010000006.1 coordinate 162,118, forward strand.
CCGGTCAGCTCAGCCTGCTCCAGGATCAGCTGCCCGTAGACGACCAGCGCGAAGAGCTGGCCGAGGGCGAGCAGGAAGTCCAGGTCGCGCTGCTGCTCCTCGCTCGGGGCGTGCGCGGCGAGCAGGGCGCAGAGCCCGTCGGCCTGCTCCCGGAACCGGGCCACGTTGGGCACGTCGGCGTGGGCGTCGTACGCGGCCCGCCAGTCGTGGAACCGGATCGCGCCGAGGCCACGAGCCGGGCCCTGCCGGAACAGGAACTCGTCGTCGGCCGGGTCGTGCCGGGTCGGCACCGGCGGGTGCTCGGCCGGGTGGAACAGGTAGTTGGCCATGAACTTCAGGATCAGGGCCAGGTTGACGTGCACGGTGCCTTCGAGCTTGGGCAGGCCGCGGATGTCCCGGGCGGCCTTGTCGAAGTAGGTGTCCGCCTCGAAGCCCTTGGCGGCGATGACGTCCCACAGCAGGTCGATGACCTTCTCGCCCTCGGTGGTCACCTTCATCTTGGTCATCGGGTTGAACAGCAGGTAGCGCCGGTCGTCCGGGCCGGCCGAGCGGAAGTAGTCCACCGCCCGGTCGCTGAACAGCTTCATCGCCACCAGGCGGGCGTACGCGTCGGTCATCTCCCGGCGGACGTGCGGGAAGTCGGTGACCCGCTTGCCGTAGAGGACCCGGTGGTGGGCGTGGGTGACCGCCTCGTACAGGGCGTGCTCGCAGATGCCGATGGAGGCGGTGCAGAGGTTGAACTTGCCGACGTTGACCGTGTTGAGCGCCGCGTCGAAGGCGGCCTTCCCGGTGTGCAGCACGTCCTCGGCGCGCACCGGGTAGTCCTCCAGCCGGAACTCGCTGACGTACATCTGCGCGTTGACCACGTTGCGCACCAGCCGGTACGCCGGGTGCCGGCTGTCGGCGGCGAAGAAGACGTACCCGTCGGGGCCCTCGACGTCGGCGCGGCGGCCGAAGACCGAGACCAGGCCGGCGACGTTGCCGTTGCCGATGTAGTACTTGCCGCCGGTGGCCCGGAAGCCGCCCGCGCCGTCCGGGGTGAGCACCATGTCGGTGGAGTAGATGTCGGCGCCGTGGCTGCGCTCGGAGAGGCCGAAGGCCATCACGTGCCCCTCGTCGAGCAGCGTCGCGGCGCGGGCCCGGGCGGCGGCGTTGTCGCTCTGCCAGACCGGGCCGAGGCCGAGGACGGTGACCTGCCAGGTGTACCAGTAGCCGAGCCCGTAGAAGCCGAGCACCTCGCTGAGCGCGGCGTTGCGGGCGGTGTCCCAACGCTTGGCCGGGTCGCCGCCGCCGTCGGCGGCCGGGGTGCAGAACGCCGCGAAGAGCCCCTCCTTGGCGGCGAAGTCGAGGAAGTCGCCGTACCAGGAGTGGTCGTTGTAGCTGTCGACCAGCGCCTTCTTGCCGCGGCTCTCGAACCAGTCGACGGTGGCGCGCAGCAGCCGGCGGGACTCGGCGTCGAGGTGGGCGGGGTCGTAGCTGTGCGGGTTGAGCAGCGGCGAGTCGGCCATGGCGGTGGTCCTTCCTCAGGGGGTGGTCAGCGGTCGAGGTCGCGCAGGGTGGTCAGGACGTCGTCGAGCCAGGCGAGCACCATTCGCTCGTACGCGATGCCGCCGCGCAGCACGACGTGCTGGAGGGCCGCGCGGGCGTCCTGGTCGTCGGGCCCGGGGAAGTCGCGGCGCTCGCCGGCGAGGTAGCTGGCGAGGACGGCCTGGTGGTCGGCGCGGTAGCGCTCGACCTCGGCGACCAGGGCGGCGCGCCCGGCCGGGTCGGCGAAGGCGGCCCCACGGATCTTGACGGCCAGTTCGTGCCGGACCGCCTCGGGCTGCACCGGCGCGCGCAGCCAGTCGGCCAGCACGGCCCGCCCGGCGGGCGCGGCCGACCAGCACCGCTTGTCGGGCCGGCCGTCCTGCCCGACCTCCTCGGCGGTGACCCAGCCGTCGGACTCCATCCGCTTGAGCACCCGGTAGATCTGCTGGTGGGTGGCGGTCCAGAACCGGCCGATGGACCGGTCGAAGCGCCGGGCCAGCTCGTAGCCGGACGCCGGCTGCTCCAGCAGGGAGACCAGGATCGCGTGCTCGAGGGCCATGCCGGCATCCTGCTATGCAACTCGTTGCATAGCAAGAGTGCGGGACCGCCCACCCCACTCCGTCCCGGTGACGTCCGGCCTACCGGGGGCTGCGCGGACGAAACGACGGCTACGAGACGATTGGTCCTGCTTAGGGCCATGCTGCGAGTCTCGACGTCACTCGTCACCGGCGTCCCGCCGACGGGGCGCGGAAACCACCGGACGTGGCGATGATCACTGGGTTCGAGGTTTGGCGGACCGGCAGTCTGGAGACTTCCCACCGGCACCTACAGAGGGGGAGACCCGTGTCCGATACCGAGCGCCCGCAGCCACGCGACCGGGGCGACGCGCCCGCCGGGGTCACCGACCCCCTCCTGTGGCGGCTCGCCGTCGGCGTGGTCGACGCCCACCGGCCAGACGAGACGGGGCACTGCGACAACCTGCTCTGCGACCACCAGGAGTGGCCGTGCGACGCGGCGCGCAACGCCCGGCGGGCCCTGGCCCTGGCCGGCGACGCCGCCGAGGAGACCGCCGAGGAGCCGCAGGAGGACGAGCGGTGGGAGGAGTCGGAGCAGGCGCTGTCGACCCCGCCGCATCACCGGTCGCGGACCGCCGCCGAGGCCGCCTGACACTCGGCGCCCTCACCCCAGGCCCGGGGCGAACCGGGCCAGGGCCGGGGGGCGAGACGGCGGTACGGGGTCAGGCGGACGCCTCGGCGCGCAACTCCTCCTCGGAGGCGCCGCGCCGCCAGTAGCCGGCGAAGGTCACCCGCCGCCGGTCCAGGCCGCGCTCGGCGATCAGGTGTCGGCGGACCGCCCGCACGGTCGCCGACTCGCCGGCGATCCAGGCGTACGGGGTGCCGGCCGGCAGCCGGGCGGCGCGGACCGCCGCCACCAGCAGGCCACTGCCGGGCGGGTTGCTCCCCCGCACCAGCCAGCGCACCTCGGCGGTGGCCGCGGTCGGCAGCTCGCGGATGTCCCCGGCGGCCGGCACCTCGAGCCACGCCCGGACCGGGGTGCCGGCGGGCAGCCAGGCCAGGATGCCGGCGGCGGCGGGCAGCGCCGTCTCGTCGGCGACGAGCAGCACGGGTCCGGTGCCGGGTGGCGGCCGGAAGCGGACGCTGCGCTCGTCGGACACGGCCGGGCCCAGCAGCACCACCCGGTCGCCGGGCCGGGCCCGCCCCGCCCACCGGGAGGCGGACCCGGTGTCGCCGTGGTGGACGAAGTCGATGTCCACCTCGGACGCCTCGGGACGCTGCCCGCTGACCGTGTACGACCGCATCACCGCGCGCACGGCCGGGTCGGTGGCGCGCCAGCGGGCGTACCAGTCGTCGCCGGCGTCGAGCGGGACCACCGGCCGGGGCTGGCCGGGATGCGGCAGGAAGAGCGAGACGCTCTGGTCCCGGCCGCTCCCGGCGAAGCCGGCCAGCTCGTCGCCGCCGAAGGTGACCCGGATCAGCGAGGCGCCGATCCGCCGCGCGCGCCGCACCTCGGCGCGGTAGAAGCGGTAGCGGAGGACGACGGGTGCGACGGTCGCGCTGCTCACGGCCGTCAGCCGAGCCGCTTGGCGGACCGGATGGCCGCGGCGAGGTTCTCCAGCAGCGGCGCCGCGCCCGCGTACGAGAAGCGGGGCACCGCGTCCCACGGGGTGACCTGGCCGGCCCGGACGGCGGGGAGCTGCCGCCAGGTCGGCTTGCCGGCGAGGTCCTTGGGCTGCAACGCGGTGGACCGGTTGTCCAGCAGGATCAGGTCGGCCGGGAACTTGCCGGCGTTCTCCCAGCTCAGGCTCTCGAAGTAGTCGCCGGTGGCGAGCTTGGTCGGCACGACGATGTCGACGCCCAGTTCGGCGAAGTACATCAGGTCGGTGCTGACCTTCGGGTTGGAGACGTAGAACAGGTCGGGGCTGCCGGAGGCGGCCATGACCCGGATGCCGGGGTTGGTGCTGACCGCCCGGCGGACCGACTCGGCGGCGGCCTCGAAGCGCGCCTTCGCGTCGGTGACCTTCCGCGCGGACAGGTCGGCGCCGAGGGCGGCGGCCAGTTCGGCGTAGCGGGCGATCGGCCGGGTCATCGGCACCCGGGCGGTGGCGACCGCGACGCTGGGCGCCAGCGCGAGGATCTTGTCGCGGCTCTCGTCCGGGACGTACCAGAGGGCATCGGGGTCGTACATGTGGGTGACCAGCAGTTCGGGGCGGAGCGCGGCGTACTTCTCCACGTTGAACTCGCCCCAGACATTGCCGAGGACGGAGACCCGGTCCACGTCGAGCGCGCCGGCCTGCGGGTCGGGCGAGCCGTCCTTCCGGGTGGTCTCGCCGAAGACCCCGGCCACCTGCGAGTCGAGACCGAAATCGACCAGGGCGGCGGCGACCCCGGTGAAGGCGACGACCCGGGTCGGCGTGCGCGCCGCGGTGACCTGCCGGTCGCGGTCGTCGGTGAACGACCAGGGGCCGGTCGACCCCTTGGAGCTGGTAGTGGAGTCGGATGACTCACCGCAGCCGGCGAGGAGCGCGGCCAGGGCGGCGCCACCGCCGGCGGCGAGCAGGCCCCGGCGGGAGAGTCGGTGAGTGGAGGCGGCAGGAAGCATAGTGACGTCTTTCGATCAGGGCCGGACCACGATGATCCGCGACCGCCGAGTTAGGTTAACCTAACCTAACTTGCTGTCAACAGGCCGCACGCCGTTTCTGCCCAGAGTGGAGCCGACACTGTCCGTCACCACGACCGCCGACGCCCCGCCGTCGGCGCCACCGCCGCGCCGGGCCGGGTCCTCCGGCGTACGGTGCGCCGGCCTCGCCGCCGGCCTGCTGCTGCTCCTCGTCGTCGCGTTGCTCAGCGTCGCGGTCGGCGCCAAGCAGCTCTCCCCCACCGAGGTGTGGCAGGGCCTGGTCTCCGCCAGCTCCCCCGAGCACGCCGTGGTGCACCGGATGCGCCTGCCCCGTACGCTCCTCGGCCTGCTCGCCGGCGCGGCGCTCGGCGTCGCCGGGGCGCTCATGCAGGCGCTGACCCGCAACCCGCTCGCCGACCCGGGACTGCTCGGCATCAACGCCGGCGCGTCCGCCGCGGTCGCCACCGCCACCGCCCTGCTCGGCGTCGGCACCGTCCAGGGCTGGATCTGGTACGCCCTGCTCGGCGCGGTGACCGTCACCGTCCTGGTGCACGCCGTCGCCGGCGGCCACCGGGCCACCCCGGACCGGCTGGCGCTGGCGGGGGCGGCGCTCAACGCGGTGCTCTACTCGTACGTCAGCGCGGTGATGCTGCTCGACGCGGCCTCGCTGGACCGGTTGCGGTTCTGGACGGTCGGTTCGCTGGCCGGCGCCGAGTTCGCGACGCTGCGTACCGTGGCACCGTTCGTCGGGGCCGGCCTGCTGGTCGGGCTCGCGGCGGCGCGCCCGCTCAACGCCCTGGCCCTCGGCGACGACGCGGCGCGGGCGCTCGGCGCCCGCCCAGCCCTGATCCGGGGCGCAGCCGTCGCCGCCGTCACGCTGCTCTGCGGCGCGGCCACCGCCGCCTGCGGACCGATCGTCTTCGTCGGGCTGCTCGTGCCGCACCTGGTCCGCGCGCTCACCGGGCCGGACCTGCGCTGGCTGCTGCCCGGCTGCGCGGTGCTCGCGCCCGTGCTGCTGCTCGGCGCGGACGTGGCCGGCCGGGTGCTCGGCCGCCCCGGCGAGCTCCAGGTCGGGCTGGTCACCGCGGTCCTCGGCGGGCCGCTCTTCCTGCGTCTGGTGGCCCGGCGATGACGGTGCTCCGGACCCGCGGCGGCCGCTCCCTGCGCTGGCGCGCCCGCTCCCTCGCCGTCGGGGCCGGCACCGCGCTGCTGGCGGTGACGCTCGGCCTGCTCGCGGTCGGCGGCGGCGACTACCCGATGAGCCCCGCCGACGTGCTGCGCACCCTCGCCGGGCAGGGCACCCCGGCGGAGGAGTTCATCGTCGGAGAGCTGCGGCTGCCCCGGGTGCTCACCGCCCTGGCCGCCGGGGCCGCCCTGGCGCTGGCCGGCGCGGTGGTCCAGGCGCTGCTGCGCAACCCGCTCGGCAGCCCCGACGTGCTCGGGGTCACCCAGGGCGCGGCGACCGGCGCGCTGGTCGTCGTGGTGGCCGGCGGCGGCAGCCTGACGCTCTCCGCCGCGGCGCTGGCCGGCGGCACCGCCACCGGCCTGCTGATCCGGGCCGTCGCCGGGCGGCGGGGGCTGTCCGGCCACCGGCTGATCCTGGTCGGGATCGGGGTCTCGGCCGTGCTCACCGGCGTCAACGGCTGGCTGCTCACCCGGGCGCCGCTGATGGACGCGGCCCGGGCCGTGCTCTGGCTCACCGGCAGCCTGGACGGGCGCGGCTGGTCACAGGCGGCGCCGCTGCTGGGCACCCTCGCGGTGCTCACCCCGGTGGTGCTCGGCCAGGCCCGGGCGCTGGCCACCGTCGAGCTGGGCGACGACGCGGCCACCGCGCTGGGCGTGCCGGTCGGCCGGGTACGGCAGGCACTGCTCGGCGCGGCGGTGCTGCTCGCCTCGGCCGCCGCGGCGGCCGCCGGGCCGGTGTCGTTCGTGGCGCTGGTCGCGCCGCACCTCGCCCGCCGGATCACCCGGGCGCCCGGGGCGAACCTGGTCGCCTCCGCGCTGACCGGGGCGGTGCTGCTGCTCGCCGCGGACCTGCTGGCGCAGCGGGCGTTCGCCGGGCGGCAACTGCCGGTCGGCGTGGTCACCGGCGCGATCGGCGGGGCGTACCTGGTGTGGCTGCTCGCCGCGCGGCGGCGGGCGGGACGGAGCTGAGGAGGGCACATGTCGGGAGATCCACGGCTGGGCGGGGTCGGGCTGACCCTGGCGTACGAGCGGCGGGTCATCGCCGAAGGGCTGACGGTCGCCGTACCGGACCGGTCCTTCACCGTGGTGATCGGGCCGAACGCGTGCGGCAAGTCGACACTGCTGCGGGCGCTGGCCCGGACGCTGCGGCCGCGCGCCGGGACGGTGCTGCTGGACGGGCGGGACATCCACACCCTGCCGTCGCGCGCGGTGGCCCGTACCCTCGGCCTGCTGCCGCAGACCGCGGTCGCGCCGGACGGGATCACCGTGGCCGACCTGGTCGCCCGCGGCCGCTACCCACATCAGAGCCTGCTGCGCCAGTGGTCCACCGAGGACGAGCGGGTGGTGGCCGAGTCGATGGCCGCCACGGGGGTCGCCGACCTGGCCGGGCGGCCGGTCGACGAGCTCTCCGGCGGCCAGCGGCAGCGGGTCTGGATCGCCATGGCGCTGGCCCAGCGGACGCCCCTGTTGCTACTCGACGAGCCGACCACCTATCTGGACATCGCCCACCAGATCGAGGTGCTGGACCTCTGCGCCCGGCTGCACTCCGAACAGGGCCGGACCCTCGTCGCGGTGCTGCACGACCTGCATCACGCCGCCCGGTACGCCACCCACCTGATCGCCATGCGCGACGGCCGGGTGGTGGCCGAGGGCGACCCGCGGACGGTGGTCACCGCCGAGCTGGTCCGGGAGGTGTTCGGGCTGCCGTGCCGGATCGTCGAGGACCCGGAGACCGGCACCCCGCTGGTGGTCCCCGCCGCCCATGGCCGGACCCGCTGACGCCCACCGGCGTCGATCCGTCGCGCGCGCCGCCGGTCCGGCCCGCCGCACCTGCGGGTTTACCGGGTCGACCGGTCCGGGTAGTGCCACGTCCGGGCCGGCTAGTGATCACGGTCCGGTGTGGACCGACCATGGGGGCAGCGGAACGTGCGAAAGAGGATGCGGTCCGCCGTCGACCGGCTGCGCGGCGGGGCGATGCCGGCGCTGGAGGCGGCGGCGGCCGCGACCATCGCCTGGCTCATCGCCGCGGAGCTGATCGGCCACCCCGATCCGGTCTTCGCGCCGAGCGCCGCGCTGATCGTCCTCGGCGAGGCGCGCGGGCAGCGCGTCCGGCAGACCGTCGAGATGGTCCTCGGGGTGGCCGCCGGGATCCTCGCCGCCGACCTGGCCGTGCGGTCGCTCGAACTGGGCACCGGCACCGTCTTCGTGGTCCTGCTGCTGACCATCGGCGTGATGGTGACGCTCGGGGCGAGCAGCACCCTCACCGTCCACGCCGCGATCTCCGCGCTCTACCTGGTCGCGGTGGCGGCGCCGAAGGGCAGCATGATGCCGTTCCGGTTCGTCGACGCGCTGATCGGCGGCGCGGTGGCGCTGGCCGCGAGCCAGCTCATGGTGGCCCGGGACCCGCTCGCCCCGCTGGTGGCGCAGGCCCGGCAGACGTTCGCCGACCTGGCCGACCTGCTCGGCCGGATCGACGAGGCGCTGGCCGGGTGCGACGAGGAGGCGGCGCGCGCGGTCCTGGACCGGGCCCGCGAGCTGGACGGCTGCGTGGACCGGCTGCGGACCGCCGTGCAGGCGTGCGGCGAGTCGCTGCGGCTGCGCGTCCGCAAGCGCCGGCACCTCGGCCAGGTGGAGGAGGTCGAGGCGACCTGCCGGCAGCTCGACTACGCGGTGCGCAACATCCAGGTGCTGGCCCGCAACGCCGTCACGCTGACCCGCCTGCACACGAGGACGCCGCCGGAGCTGAACGACGCGATCCGGGCACTGCGCGAGGCGGTCCGCGCCGCCGCCGACGCGCTCTCCACCGACCTGCGCGGGCGCCGGGACGCCGACCGGTACGCCGACCGGGCCGACGACGCCGCCCTGGAGGCGGTCCGCATCGCCGCCACGCTGCTGCGGACCGACCCGCCGCTACCGGTGGTGATGATCGTGGGCCAGATCCGGGCCACCGCCATCGACCTGCTGCGCGGGGTCGGGGTGGACGACGCGGCCGTGCTCGGCCAGGTGGACCAGGCCGTCGGCATGCCGTCGGCCTGACCGCCGCGCGCCCCCGTGCTGCCGGTGGCGTCAGTCGTGCCGCGGCGCGGCCGCGTGGGTGGGCGGCGGCGGGCCGAACGCGGTGAGAAACCGGTCCCGGAAGGTGTCCATCCGCCAGACCGGGGCCTGCGGGCCGGGCCGCAGCCCGTCCTGCCAGCCCCACCCGTCGACCCGGGCCAGCACCGCCGGGTCACGGGCGACGATGGTGATCGGTATGTCCCGGCTGGCGTCCTCTCCGGTGACCACCGGGGCGGGCTGGTGGTCACCGAGGAAGACCAGCACCAGGCTGTCGTCGCCGTAGGTATGCACGTAGGAGATCAGGCTGTTCAGCGAGTACTCGATGGAACGGCGGTAGCCCTCCCGCACCTCGGTGGTGCTGCGTCCCACCACATCGGTCGGGTTGGCGGCGACCGAGGTCGGCCGGCGGTAGACCGACCCGTCGCCGACCTGCTCCCAGTCGAGCATCCGGGGGATCGCCGCCCACGGCGAGTGGCTGGAGATCAGCGGGATCTCCGCCATCACCGGGGCGTGGCCGGGGGTGGCGCGTTCCCGGCGCTGGAAGGTGGCCAGGGTGTACTGGTCCGGCATGGGCGCATAGCTGAACTTCGGGCCGCGGTAACCCAGCCCCGCCGCGTCGTGGTAGCGGTCATAGCCGAAGAATGTCCCCTCCGGCCACGGCTGGGTGGCCGCCGGCATCACCCCGACCGTCTGCCAGCCGGCCCGCCGGAACGCGCCGTTGAGGGTGAGCCGGTCGCTGCCCAGCAGGCCGAGGTGCCGTTGCTGGTTGTCGACCCAGAGCCCGGAGAGCAGCGTGTCATGGGCCAGCCAGCTGCCCCCGCCGGCGGTGGGCGAGGTGAGGAAGCCGCTGCGGGCGGCGAAGCCGGCGGCGGCCAGCTGCCGGGTGCCGTCGTCGAGCACCGCGCCGACCTGCGGCGCGAACTCCGGATCCTCGACCGCGTCCCGGCCGTAGCTCTCCACGAAGGCCAGGATCACGTCCTTGCCGCGCAGGGCGGTGAGCAGCTGGTCGCCGGGGGTGTCCCGGAAGGCGTCGGTGGCGACCTCGGCGGCGAAGGCCTCCCGGTCCCGCAGCCCGGCGCCCACCTGCCCGACGTGCTGGCGGACCAGGGCGGACGCCTCGGAGTCGGCGACCGGCGCCCCGACCGCCGCGACGGCGACCCAGACCACGGCGAGCGCTGCGAGCACCCGGACCACCCGCGGGTCGTGCCGGGCCACCAGCCGGGTCAGCCGCAGCACCGACCGGGTGGTCAGCACCAGCAGCGCGACGACGAGAGCGACCAGCGCCACCGACGCGGCGACCGCGCCGGCCCGGCCGACCGAGTCGGTGACGAAGCCGTACGCGTCGTCCAGCAGCACCCAGTCGAGCACCAGGTCGAACGGGCGGGCCAGCGACGCCGACATGCCCATGTCGAGCAGCTTCACGATGGCCAGCAGCCCGATCGCCAGGCCGACCAGGAGCGCCACCGCCCGCCGGGCCCGGCCCCGCAACACCAGCAGCAGGGCGGCGGCGATCAGACCCTCGACCGGGACGCGGAGGAACGCGGCGGGGGTGAGCTGGTCAAGCCGGTTCGGCGCGACCAGCATGGCGAGGACCAGCAGGCCGGCCAGCACGGTGGTCACCGTTGCGGCCACGGTACGCAACCGACCACGGCCACCCGCGGTCGCGGTGCCGGCGGCGGCGGCTCGCGGCTCGTCGCCGGATCCGATGTCGACGGCCGGGTCCTCCCCGGCGGTCGTCGGGCGGCGGCGCAGGCGCGGCAGCACTGACACTGCGGTGTCCCTTCCTGGGGAGGCCCGGCGGCGCGGCCGGGTGGATGGGTACGGCTCAGACGGGCTGGTGCGCGGCGAGCGGCCGTTCGGCGGCCGCCCGCCGCCGGGTCGCCGCCGCGGGCGGGGCGGACGCGGGCTGAGCCGACGGGGCGGACGGGGGCGCGGCCGGAGCCGCCGGCGCGGTCCGGGCCGGACGGTGCCACCAGAGCCAGCCGACGTCGTGGCCGAACGACTCGACCAGCAGGGCCAGCGAGGCGGCCACGACGACGGCGGTCACCGACCGGGGCAGCACGTCCGCCGTGACGGTCGCCAGCACGATCCCCTGCGCCGCCGCGACCACCTTGCGCCAGTAGCGCGGCGGCAGCGTGCCCCGCATCCAGGGCAGCACCCAGCTCGCGGCGACGAAGGCGTACCGCATGGCGCCGATGGCGAGCACCCAGGCCCCGGCGGACGGTGCCACGTGGACGCTGAGCACCAGGATGAGGACGGCGTCGACCTCCATGTCGAAGCGGGCGCCGAGCGCGCTCGCGGTGCCGGTGCGCCGGGCCACCCAACCGTCGACCGCGTCCAGCGCGAGCGCCACCGTGGCCAGCGGCACCAGCACGCCCAACGGCGCCGGCCGGTCGAGGGCCTCCACCACCAGCGCCGTCACCCCGCCGACCAGGACCGCCCGGGTCAGCGTCACCCGGTCCGCCGGCCCCAGCCGGTCCGCGCCCCGCCGGCGCAGGCCGCGCTCGAGCGCGGCGGCGACGACGACGCCGTACCCGACACCGGCCAGCCACCCGGCGACGTCGAGCCCGACGGTCGCGGCCAGCCCGGACAGCAGGACGATCTGGGCGGTCAGGCCGACCACCGGACCCGTTCGAACCCTGGACACCACGCCTCCGTGTTTATGATCGACGGCCTCGACAGGAAACACGGAGCAGGCGGCCGTTCGGTTCGGTTCCGCAGCCAGATGAGGAGAAAGCGCGTGACCCGCGACGCCCGTGCCTTCTGGCTCCGCTCGGCCGGGGTGGGTGAGATCCGGCCGGTGACGCTACCCGACCCGGGTCCCGACGAGGTCCTGGTCCGCGCCCTGCACTCCGGGGTCAGCCGGGGCACCGAGACGCTGGTCTTCACCGGCGGCGTGCCGGTGAGCCAGCACGCGGCGATGCGCGCGCCGTTCCAGGAGGGCGACTTCCCCGCCCCGGTCAAGTACGGCTACCTCAGCGTCGGGGTGGTCGAGGCGGGCCCGGCGGCGCTGCGCGGACGTACCGTCTTCTGCCTGTACCCGCACCAGACCGCGTACGTGGTGCCGGCGTCGGCGGTCACGCCGGTGCCGGACGGGGTGCCGGCGGCCCGGGCGGTGCTGGCCGGCACGGTGGAGACCGCGGTGAACGCGCTCTGGGACGCCGCGCCACTGGTCGGCGACCGGGTGACCGTGGTGGGCGGGGGGATGGTGGGCTGCGCGGTCGCGGCGCTGCTGGCCCGCTTCCCCGGCGCACGGGTCGAGCTGGTCGACGCCGACCCGGCGCGGGCCGCGGTGGCCGCGGCGCTGGGCGTCGGATTCGCCCTGCCGGACGCGGCGGCCGACGGGCGTGACCTGGTGGTGCACGCCAGCGCGACCGGCGCCGGCCTGCAGCGCGCGCTGGAGCTGCTCGCCCCGGAGGGCACCGTGGTCGAGCTGAGCTGGTACGGCGACCGGGAGGTGCGGCTGGCGCTGGGCGGCTCGTTCCACTCCGGCCGGTTGACCATCCGCAGCAGCCAGGTCGGCACGGTCTCCCCCGCCCGGGCGTCCCGGCGGAGTTACGCCGACCGGCTGGCGCTGGCCCTGGAGCTGCTCGCCGACCCGGTCTTCGACGCGCTGCTCACCGGCGAGTCCCGCTTCGCGGAGCTGCCCGACGTGCTCGACCGACTTGCCGCGGGGAGCCTTCCCGCGCTCTGCCACCTGATCAGCTACGACGGGGAGTGACGCCGTGTTCAGCGTGACCGTACGGGACCACATCATGATCGCCCACAGCTTCCGCGGCGAGGTGTTCGGCCCAGCGCAGAAGCTGCACGGGGCGACGTTCGTGGTGGACGCGACGTTCCGCCGGGCCGACCTCGACGCCGACGGCATCGTGGTCGACATCGGCCGTGCCACCGAGGAGCTGAAGTCCGTGCTCGGCGAGCTGACCTACCGCAACCTCGACGACGAGCCGGCGTTCGCCGGGCAGAACACCACCACCGAGGTGCTCTGCCGGGCGATCGCCGACCGGCTGGCCGAGCGGGTGCACGCCGGCGGGCTGGGCGAGGGCGCCCGGGAGCTGGCCGGGATCACCGTGACGCTGCACGAGTCGCACATCGCCTGGGCCAGCTACGAGCGGTCGCTCTGACCGTGCCGGTGGTGCACGTCGTCCTGCCCGGCGACATCGACGACCCGGCCACCCCGAGCGGCGGCAACAGCTACGACCGCCGGGTCTGCCACGGGCTCGCGGGGGCCGGGTGGACGGTGCGCGAGCACGGCGTACCCGGGGAATGGCCGCGGGCCGACGGGCCGGCGCGGACCCGGCTGGCCGGGGTGCTCGCCACCCTGCCCGACGGCACGGTGGTGCTGCTCGACGGGCTGGTCGCCTGCGCGGTGCCGGAGGTGCTGGCGCCGCACTCCCGGCGGCTGCGGCTGGTTGTCCTGGTGCACATGCCGCTGGAGGACGTCACCGAGGCCGCCGCGCTGGCCTGCGCCGCCGCGGTCGTCACCACCAGCGGGTGGACCCGGGGCCGGCTGCTGGAGCGCCACCGGCTGCCCGCCGGCCGGGTGCACGTCGCCGAACCGGGCGTCGACCCGGCCGCACCGGCGACCGGGACGGCCGAGGGCACCCGGTTGCTCTGCGTCGCGGCGGTCATCCCGCACAAGGGACACGACGTGCTGGTCCGGGCCCTCGCCGAGGTCGCCGACCGGCCGTGGACGCTGGACTGCGTCGGCGCGCTCACCCGCGACCCGGCCTTCGTGGCCGGGTTGCGCCGGCAGGTCGACGCCCTGGGCCTGACCGATCGGGTAGGGCTGGCCGGCCCGCGCACCGGGGAGGCGCTGGACGCCGCGTACGCCGGCGCCGACCTGCTGGTGCTCGCCTCGCGGGCCGAGACGTACGGGATGGTGGTCACCGAGGCCCTGGCCCGCGGCGTCCCGGTGCTGGCCACCGCGGTCGGCGGGCTGCCCGGGGCGCTCGGCCGGACGGCCGCCGGCGAGCTGCCCGGCCTGCTGGTCCCGCCGGACGACCCGGCCGCCCTGGCCGACGCGCTGCGCCGCTGGCTCGACGGCGCCGACCTGCGCGACCGGCTGCGCGGCGCCGCCCGGGACCGCCGCGCCACCCTGCCGGGCTGGCCGGCCACCGCCACGACGATCGCCGACGTGCTGGACGGATTGAGAGCGTGACCACCTACCCGACGGACCCGTTCGCCGACTGGCTGCGGCTGCGCGAACCCGCCGACGCCGCCGCCCGCGCCAGGGACCTGGTCGACCGGCTGGGTGACCGGCTGACCGGCGACCGGCCGCTGGTCGTGCACGACCTGGGCAGCGGCACCGGGTCGATGGCCCGCTGGTTGGCCCCGCGGCTGCCCGGCCCGCAGCACTGGATCCTCTACGACCGGGACGCCGGCCTGCTGGACCGGGCCCGCGCCGACGCACCCCGCGACGCCGACGGCGACCCGGTCACCGTCGGGACCCGGCAGCGCGACATCACCCGGCTCACCGCCGACGACCTGGCCGGCGCCGCGCTGGTGACCGCCTCCGCCCTGCTGGACATGCTGACCGCCGAGGAGGTCGACCGGATCGTGGCGGCCTGCGCCGGCGCCGGCTGCCCCACCCTCTTCGTGCTCTCCGTGATCGGCCGGGTGGAGCTCGACCCGGCCGACCCGCTGGACGCGGAGGTCGCCGCCGCGTTCGACGACCACCAGCGACGTACCGCCGACGGCCGGACGCTGCTCGGGCCGGACGCCGCCGACGCCACCGTGGCCGCCTTCGCCCGGCACGGGGTCGACGTCACGGTACGGCCGAGTCCGTGGCGGCTCGGTCCCGCGCAGGCCGCGCTGACCGCCGAATGGTTCACCGGCTGGGTGGACGCCGCCGTCGAGCAGCGCCCCGAGCTGGCCGACCGGACCGCGGCGTACGCCCGCCGCCGGCTGGCCGAGGCCGGGGCGGGCCGGTTGACGGTGACCGTCGGGCACACCGACCTGCTCGCCGGGGCGGAATGAACCCGGACGCCGCCTGGTACGTGAAGGAAGGAGACGTCCGCCGAGGAGGAACCGCGTGACCGCCGCCGACTCGTCCCCCGCCCCCGCCAGCCCGAGCTGGGCCCGGGTGAGCCACCTCGGGGGCGTCGCGCTGGTGGCGGGACTGCTCTGGTGGCTGGGCACCGGCCCGGTGGTGGCCGGGCTGCGCCGGATCGACGCCCCCGCCGTGGGGGCGGCGCTGGCGCTGGGCGCGCTCACCACGGTCTGCTGCGCGTGGCGGTGGAAGCTGGTCGCCGAGGGGCTCGGGATCCGGTTGCCGCTGGGCACCGCGGTGGCGGACTGCTACCGGGCGGTCTTCCTCAACGCGACGCTGCCCGGCGGGGTGCTCGGCGACGTGCACCGAGCGGTGCGGCACGGGCGGGACGCCGGCGACGTCGGTCGGGGCATCCGGGCGGTGGTCTGGGAACGCACCGCCGGGCAGGTCGTGCAGGCGGCCCTCGCGGTGGTGCTGCTGCTCGCCCTGCCGTCCCCGGTGCGGCCGTACCTACCGGCGCTGACCGCGGCGACGGTGGTCGTCGCCCTTGTGCTCGTCGTACTGCTGCGGGCGCTGCCCCGGTCCGGGCCGTCCCGGCGGGCGCGGGCGCTGCGGGCCGCCGCGGCCGACGTCCGGGCCGGCCTGCTCGGTGCCCGGACCGCGCCCGGGGTGCTGGCCGCCTCCGTGGTGGTGGTCGCCGGCCACCTGGCCACCTTCGTGCTGGCCGCCCGGGTCGCCGGCGCCACCGCGCCGCTGTCGGCGCTGGTGCCGCTCACCCTGCTGGCGCTGCTGGCGATGGGGCTGCCGGCCAACGTCGCCGGCTTCGGCCCGCGCGAAGGGGTGGCTGCCTGGGCGTTCGGCGCCGCCGGCCTCGGTGCGGCCCAGGGGGTGTCCACCGCGCTGGTGTACGGCGCGCTGGTGCTGATCGCCGCGCTGCCCGGCGCCGCCGTCCTGATCGTCCGCCGGCGCCCGTCCGGCCTGCGGCAGGGTGCGACGGCCCGTACGGTGAGGAACCCGGGTGGTTCCTCACCGGTCCCCGCTGCCGGGCTGGCCGGCAGCGCCTGACGGAGGAGACACATGCACGAAGCACTGCCGGTCGCGACGGTCCGCACCCAGGTCACGGTTCCCCTCCGCTTACCCGACGGGTACGCCACGACGGCCCGGGTCTTCACCTTCGACGGGCTGGTGGACGGGCGGGAGCACCTGGCGTTCGGGCTCGGCGACTGGGCGGGCGCGCTCGACCGGCACGCGGCGGGCGGGGCGGCGCCGCTGGTCCGCCCGCACAGCGAGTGCCTGACCGGGGACGTCTTCGGCAGCCAGCGCTGCGACTGCGGCCCGCAGCTGCGGGAGGCGGTGGAGCGCATCGCCGGCGCCGGCGGCTTCCTGCTCTACCTGCGGCAGGAGGGACGCGGCATCGGCCTCTACCCGAAGCTCGACGCGTACGCGCTGCAGGACGCCGGCCTGGACACCTACGAGGCCAACGTGGCGCTGGGGCACGACGAGGACGAGCGGGACTACCGGGCCGCCGCGCAGATGCTCGCGGTGCTCGGCGTCGGTGCGCTCGCGCTGCTCAGCAACAACCCGGAGAAGGCCGACCAGCTGGATCGGCTCGGGGTGACCGTCACCGAGGTGGTGCCGACCGCGGTGTACCTCTCCCCGGCCAACGCCGACTACCTGGCGGCCAAGGCCAGCCGGGCGGCCACCCGGTCCGTCGACCAGCCGTCGCTGAACTGAGATGGGCGTCGTACCGGCCGCGCCGGCGGTCCCGCAGGTGGCCACGATGGCCGCCCGGCCGTACGTGCTGCTCAGCTGCGCCACCTCGATCGACGGGTACATCGACGACGCCACCGAGCAGCGGCTGCTGCTGTCGAACGAGGAGGACCTGGCCCGGATCGACGCGGTCCGGGCCGGCTGCGACGCGATCCTGGTGGGGGCCGGCACCGTCCGCCGGGACGACCCACGGCTGGTGATCCGCTCGGAGCGGCTCCGCGCGGCCCGCGAGGCGCGTGGACTGCCCCCGTCACCGGTGAAGGTGACCCTGACCGCCCGCGGCGAGCTGGACCCGGCCGCCCGGTTCTTCACCGTGGGCGACGCCGACCGGATCGTGTACTGCGCCAGCCCGGCCGTGGAGAAGACCGCCGAGCTGCTCGACGGGCTCGCCACCGTGGTGGACGCGGGCGATCCGCTGGACCCGGCCCGGGCCCTGGCCGACCTGGCCGGCCGGGGTGTGGGGCGGTTGATGGTGGAGGGCGGCGGCACGGTGCACGCGCAGTTCCTCACCGCCGGGCTCGCCGACGAGCTGCACCTGGTGGTCGCCCCGTTCTTCGTCGGTGACCCCCGGGCACCCCGGTTCGTCGGCGACGGGGCCTTCCCCTGGCACCCCGGCCGGCGGGCCCGGCTGGCGGAGGTCCGCCAGATCGGCGACGTGGTGCTGGTGCGGTACGCCCTGTCGGAGCGCTGCACCGAGGGGTGAGGCGGTGAACCGGTCGGGCGCGCCGTCCGTACCACCGGTCGAGGCGGACTCCCCATCTACTACGCTACGTCGTAAAGGGTGGGTGCGGCGACGAGGGGCGGGACGTGGTGGACGAGGACGACCGGCAGGTCACGGCGTGGGCGCTCGCCGCGGGCCGGGGCGACCCGGTGGCCCTGGCCGCATTCGTCCGGGCCACCCAGCCGCAGACCTGGCGGTTCCTGCGCCACCTGCTCGCCTCGGCGGAGACCGACGACCTGGTGCAGGAGACCTACCTGCGGGCGATCCGCGGGCTGCCCCGCTTCGCCGGCCGCTCCACCGCGCGGACCTGGCTGTTCGGCATCGCCCGGCGGGTCGCCGCCGACCACCTCCGGTCCACCGCACGCCGGCCGACGACCGTCGCCCTGGACGCCTGGGACCCACCGGCGGCCGCCCGGTTCGAGAACACGGTGGTGCTGGACGCGCTGCTGCGGCAGCTGCCCGCCGAGCGCCGGGAGGCCTTCGTGGCCACCCAGATCCTCGGCCTGTCGTACGCCGAGGCGGCGCAGGTCTGCGACTGCCCGGTCGGCACCATCCGGTCCCGGGTGGCGCGGGCCCGGGAGGGCCTGATGGCCGCCCTGGAGGAACGGTCCGGCGCCACCGTCCGCGCCGGCTGACCGCCGGCCGCCCACCCCGGGGGCCGTAAGGACATCGCAAGGTTTCCACGCCCCTGCGCCCGTCCGGCGCGCGGCTACGCTGGCCGGCACGAGGGGGGGAGGTACCCAGGTGGCGCAACGGGTGCTGGTCGTCGACGACGACCGGACGGTCAGCGACGTGGTGTGCCGCTACCTGGAGCACGCCGGCTACCGGGTGGACCACGTCGGGGACGGGGCCGCCGCGCTCGCCGCCGTCGCCGCCGCGCCGCCGCAGCTGGTGGTGCTCGACCTGATGCTGCCGGTGCTGGACGGGCTGGAGGTGTGCCGGCGGCTGCGCGAGCGGCCGGACGGCGTACCCATCGTGATGCTGACCGCGCGCGGCGACGAGGCCGACCGGATCCTCGGCCTGCAACTCGGTGCCGACGACTACCTGAGCAAGCCCTTCTCCCCGCGCGAGCTGGTGCTGCGGGTGCGCTCGGTGCTGCGCCGGGCCGGCGGCGGGCCGCCGGGCGCGGCGCCGGAGGTGCTGACCGACGGTGGCCTGACCGTGGAGACCGGCCCCCGGGTGGCCCGGCTGCACGGCCGGGAACTGGCCCTCACGCTGCGCGAGTTCGACCTGCTGGCGTACCTGATGCGCCACCCTGCCCGGGCGTTCCGCCGGGCCGAGCTGCTGGAACGGGTCTGGGGGTGGCGCTTCGGCGACCAGTCCACGGTGACCGTGCACGTGCGCCGGCTTCGGGAGAAGATCGAGACCGAGCCGGCCAGCCCGCGACGGATCGTCACGGTCTGGGGCGTCGGCTACCGGTACGAGCCGGTCGATGGCTGACCTGGCCCTGATCTTCGGCGCGGCGCTCGGCGCGGCCTGCTGCGTCGGGCTGCTCGGCGCGGGCGCGCTGCGGCTGCTGCGCGGCCGGTCGATCACCGCGCACATCTCCGTCCTGCTGGCGATGACCGTCACGGCGGTGGTGGCCGGCGTCGCGGTGATCGCCGAGGCGATGTTCCTCTCCCCGCACGACCTGGAGGTCGTGCTGATCACCGTCTCCGCGGCGGCGGTGGTCAGCCTCGCGGTCGGCTGGCTCTTCGGGCGGCGGCTGGCGGCCGCGGCGGTCTGGACCGACCAGGCCCGGGAGCGGGAACGGCGGATCGAGAAGGGGCGCCGGGACCTGGTCGCCTGGGTGTCGCACGACCTGCGGACGCCGTTGGCCGGCTTGCGGGCGATGGCCGAGGCGCTGGAGGACCGGGTGGTCGCCGACCCGGCCACGGTCGGCGAGTACCACTGCCGAATCCGGGTGGAGACCGACCGGATGACCCGGCTGGTTGACGACCTGTTCGAGCTCTCCCGGATCAACGCCGGGGCGCTGCGGCTGTCGCTGTCGGCCGTACCCCTGGGGGAGTTGGTCTCCGACGCGCTGGCCGGCACCGCACCGCTCGCCGCGGCCCGCCGGATCCGGCTGGTGGCCGCCGAGTCGGGTTGGCCGACGGTCACCGCCAGCGAGCCGGAGCTGGCTCGGGTGGTGGGGAACCTGCTGCTCAACGCGGTCCGCTACACCCCGGAGGACGGCACCGTGCGGGTGGACGCCGGCCGGGACGGCGACGGCGCCTGGCTGGCCGTCGCCGACACCTGCGGCGGCATCCCCGAGGCGGACCTGCCCCGGCTCTTCGACGTGGCGTTCCGGGGCGAGCCGGCCCGTACCCCGCGGCCGGGCAACGGCGGGGTCGAGGGCTCCGGCGGGCTGGGCCTGGCGATCGTGCGCGGTCTGGTCGAGGCGCACGGCGGCCGGGTCGAGGTACGCAACGTCTCCGGCGGCTGCCGGTTCGTCGTCCGGCTGCCCCTGGCGAGCGCGTAGGGCGACCCGGCCAGGTCGGGCCGCCCGGCGTCTCCCGCGACTCAGCCGCGAACCAGGCGCCGGACGCCGCACGGTAGGTGGCGAACCGACCTCCGTTCCCTCCCCGTCACCCGACCGCGGTCGTGCCGAGCTCGGCGAACCAGCGCCGGCCGGCGGGGAACACCTCACGGACGGCGAGGCCGGCCGTCGCGGCCGGGGCGTGCACCGCCCGGGTGTCCAGCCGCGCCCAGCGGAAGCTCGGCCCCCGGTCCCGGCCGGACACCACGTGCGCCTGCCCCTGCCAGATGCCCGTGCCGGGCGGGTCCAGCTCGACCAGCACAGTGCCGGCCGGGCGGAGCAGCGCCCGGCAGCGGCGCAGCAATGCCACCGGGTCCCCGCCGATGCCGATGTTGCCGTCGAGCAGCACCGCGTGCGCCCACCGCCCCTCGGCGGGCAGCGGGTCGAACAGGTCGGCCTGGACGGCGACCGCGCCGCGCGCCCGGGTCAACCCGACCGCCCGGGCCGAGACGTCGACGCCGAGCGTGGCCAGCCCGGCGCGGGTGAGCGCCAGGGTGAGCCGGCCCGGCCCGCAGCCCAGGTCCAGGGTGGGGCCGGCGCAGCGGGCAACCACCGGCTCGGTCGCCGGCTCGGCCGGCCCGTGCCACCGGTCCACCGGCAGCCGGCTGCGCGCCCCGTCGGCGTGCACCAGCCAGTGCGCGCCGGCGTCCCGGTCGTGCAGCGCGGTGGCGAAGCCGTCGACGGTCACCGCCGGCCCCCGACCACCAGGATGCGCCGGAGCGCGGCGACCTCCCGGGCGAACCGGCCGCCGGGGACCGCGCCGGCCACCGCGAGCGCGTCGGCCCAGGAGTCCACGTCGCGCAGCACCGGCAGCGGCCCGACCCGCAGGTCGCGCTCGGCGAGCGCCGTCCAGGTGAGCCGCCCGGTGTCGGGGGTGGACATCGGCACCGTCCGCAGCGCGTCCGCGTGCCGGGGGTCGCGCAGGCCCAGCGCCCACCAGCCGCCGTCGGCGGCCCGGCCGAGCACCGCGTCGGTGTCGGCCGCACCGAGCCGGCGTACGGCCCCGGCCAGCCGCGCCGCGGTCAGCTGCGGGGTGTCCATGCCGATCTGGAGCACCGGCCGTTTCGGGTACGCCGCCGCCACGTCGGCGTGGGCGTGGGCGAGCCGGGCGGCGAAGTCCTTCCCGCGCTGCGGCAGGACCGGCCAACCTGCGACGGCGGCGGCCAGGTCGACGCCGTCCTCGGCGTCGGCGAGCCGGCCGGCCAGCGCCAGCACCGGGGTCACGCCCGGGGTGGCGGCGACGGCGTCGAGCGTGTCGCGCAGGGCAGCGGCGGCGATCCGGGCCGCCTGTCCGGGCGTGGCGGGCGGGCAGAGCCGGGTCTTGGCCGCACCGGGCACCGGCGCCTTGGCCACCACCAGCAGCACGGTCACCGTCGACCGTCCACGCTGCGCAGCACGGCGGCGAAGTCGCGGGTGGCGCGGAACGTGCCGCGTACCGAGCCGGAGACCTTGGAGCGGGTGCCGGCGGCGCGGGGGGCGTACGCGACGTCCCGCTCGTGGATCCGCCAGCCGGCGGCGGCGGCGCGGATCAGCAGCTCCAGCGGGTACCCGAAGGCCCGGTCGGTGACCCCGAGGGCGAGCAGCGCCTCCCGCCGGGCCACCCGGATCGGGCTGAGGTCCCGCAGCGGCACGCCCCGCTGCCGCAGCAGCGCGGCGACCAGCGCGGTGCCGGCCCGGGCGTGCCACGGCCAGACCCCCGCGCGCACCGGCCGGCGGCGGCCCACGGCCAGGTCGGCGCTGCCGTCCGCCACCGGGGCGACCAGGGCGGGCAGCTCCCGGGGGTCGAACGAGCCGTCGGCGTCGAGCACGCAGACCAGTTCCGCGTCGGCGGCCTCGATCCCGGCGTGCACGGCCGCGCCGTAGCCCCGACGGGGCTCACGGACCACCCGGGCGCCGTGCCGGGCGGCCACCTCCGGCGAGCCGTCCCGGGAGCCGTTGTCCACCACGATCGCCCGGTAACCGGGCGGCAGCGCGCTCAGCACGCCGGGCAGGGCGGCGGCCTCGTCCAGGCACGGCAGCACCACGTCGATCTGTGTCGGCATACCGCCGACGCTAAGACCGGACCCGGCCGCGCCGGCCCCGATCGGCCTTACGGAACCCTTACCGAGCAGGCATTTCTTACCGTCCGGTGACGGGCAGGCGGTTCGGCTGACGGGCGGCCGGCCCGCGCCTTATCGTCCGGTCGTCATGAGACCCGCACCCTCCCTCCCCCGCTCCCCCGCCGCGGACCGGGCGTCGACCCGGGACCGGGGCGACCTGGCCGTGCTGGCCGTCGAGGCGGCGCTGCTCGCCGCCGCGGTGCTGGTCGGGGCGATGCTCAACCGGCGCGGCGTGGGCCTGCACGCGGACGCCGCGCCGCTCTACGCCGCCTGGCGGCCGCACGCCGGCTGGGGCACCCCGCTGGCGCTGCTGGTCGCGTTGACCGTGCTCGGACCGGGGATGCGCTGGGCGCGGACCGCCCGGTGGGTTTCGCTGCTGGCCGCCGGCTGGCTGGCGGCGGTCGCCTGGACGCTGGCCCTGGCGCTGGTCGACGGCTGGTCGGCGGGGCTGACCCGGCGGCTCACCCCGCAGGCGGAGTACCTGCACGAGGTGCCCGGGGTGGTCGACATTCCCCGGATGCTGGCCGGTTTCACCGACCGGATCCTCGACTTCCAGCCGGACTCCTGGTCCACCCATACCGCCGGCCACCCACCCGGCGCCCTGCTGGTCTTCGTCGGACTGGACCGGATCGGCCTGGGCGGCGGCACCGCCGCGGCGCTGCTCTGCGTGCTGGTCGGGGCGACGGTCACCGTGTCGGTGCCGGTCACCCTGCGGGCACTGGGGGCCGCCGACGCGGCCCGGGCGGTTTTGCCGTTCCTGGTGCTGCTGCCGGGCGCGGTCTGGCTGGGCGCGTCCGGCGACGCGATCTTCACCGGCGTGGTGGCCGCCGGGCTCGCCCTGCTGGCGGTCCGCGGACCGGTCGCGGCGCTGGCCGGCGGGCTGCTGCTCGGCTTCGCGCTGCACCTGTCGTACGGGTTCGTGCTGGTCGGTGCGCTGGCGCTCGCCGTACTCGCGCTGCGCCGGGACCGCCGGTGGGCCGCGCTGCTCGCCGCGGCGGCCGGGGTGGCCGCCGTGGTGGCCGGGTTCGTCCTGGCCGGCTTCCGCTGGTGGGAGGGGTACGACCGGGTCGTCGAACGCTACTACCAAGGTTGGGCGGCCGACCGCCCGTACGGCTACTGGATCTGGGCCAACCTGGCGGCGCTGCTGCTCTCGGCCGGCCCGGTGCTCGGGCCGGCCCTGCGGCGCGCGCTGCTGGCGGCCCGGGCGAGGTGGCGGCCGGCGCCGTTCCCGGAGCGGGTCCGGGGCCCGGGGCCGACGGTGCTGCTGCCCGCCGCCGCCGCGCTGGCGGTGCTCGCCGCCGACCTGTCCGGGATGAGCAAGGCCGAGGTGGAACGGATCTGGCTGCCGTTCGCGGTCTGGCTGCTGGTCGCCGCCGCGCACCTGCCCGCGCCGGCCCGCCGCTGGTGGCTGGCCGGGCAGGCGCTCACCGCCCTCGCCGTCAACCACCTGCTCTTCACCGTGTCGTGAGCGGTCCCCGGTCGAACCGCCTCGTGAGCGGTCCCCGGTCGAACCGCCTCGTGAGCGGCCCGTGCCCGGGTCAGACGGCGACCGCGGCGGGCTCGCGCAGCGGGTCGGTGGCGAAGGCGGTCACCCCGTCGACGAAGCCGACCCGCGCGGTGTAGCCGAGCAGCTCCCGGGCCCGGGCCGGGTCGGCCACCACGTGCCGGACGTCGGCCGCCCGCGCGCCGCCGACCACCACCGGCGCCGGCCCGCCCATCGCCCGGGCCAGCGTGATCGCCAGCTCCCCGACGCTGTGCGGCTCGCCGGAGCAGACGTTCACCGGGACCAGGCCGTCCGGGGCCGCAGTGGTGAGCGCCAGCAGGTTGGCCCGCGCCACGTCGGAGACGTGGACGAAGTCGCGGCGCTGCCGGCCGTCCTCGTACACCCTCGGCGGCCGGCCGTCGGCCAGCAGGGAGCGGAAGATCGAGGCGACCCCGGCGTACGGGGTGTCGCGGGGCATCCGGGGGCCGTAGACGTTGTGGTAGCGCAGTGCCCACACCCCGCCCCCGGTCTGCCGGGCCCAGGCCGCAGCCAGGTGCTCCTGGGCGAGCTTGCTGGCCGCGTACGTGCTGCGCGGCTCGAGCGGGGCGTCCTCGGGAACCAGGGCGGGGGTGAGCGTGCCGGCACACTCCGGGCAGGTGGGGTCGTACCGGCCGGCGGCCAGGTCGGCGGCGCGGCGCGGGGCGGGACGGACCACGCCGTGCCGGGCGCAGGCGTAGCACCCCTCGCCGTAGACCACCATCGAGCTGGCCAGCACCAATCGGGACACCCCGGCCCGGTGCATCGCGGCGAGCAGCACCGCGGTGCCGTAGGCGTTGTGGCTGGCGTAGTCGGGGGCGTCCGACGGGTCGAGCCCGTGCCCCACCATCGCCGCCTGGTGGCAGACCGCGTCCACCCCGGACAGCAGTCGGTCCAGCAGTCCGGGGTCGCGCACGTCGCCGATCACCGGGGC
The DNA here is from genome assembly GCF_049844475.1 of Micromonospora sp. DT47. Classification (NCBI taxonomy): domain Bacteria; kingdom Bacillati; phylum Actinomycetota; class Actinomycetes; order Micromonosporales; family Micromonosporaceae; genus Micromonospora; species Micromonospora sp. DT47. The sequence continues at coordinate 186,575 of NZ_JBNCLC010000006.1, forward strand.
GTGCCGCCGCGACCACGCGGGCAAGTCACCGCCGTGCGCCTGGGGCAACAGGGCGTCCAGGCACACCGCCTCGTGCCCCTCGGCGACCAGCAGGTCGGCGATCTGCGATCCGACGAAACCGGCCGCGCCGGTGACCAGTACCCGCATTCCCGTCACGCTAGGGCACCGCGGGACGCCGCGGGCGGGTTCGGGGCGGACGTCAGCGGTCCGTAAGGGACAGGCGGTAAGCCTTCGGTAATGCGGCAAAGCGGACCGACCGGCGGTGCCGGCGTCTAGCGTCCTGGACGAGGGCCCGAAGCGCGGAGCGTGCCGCGCGGCCCGGCTCGCCGCCGTCGTCCGCAGGAGGTGCCGTGCCCGTCAGCCCCCCGCCGCCACCGGTCGGCCCGGCACCCGACGGGGAGGCCGGGCGGCCGGAGCCGGGCCAGGAGGCCGGACGGCCGGAGCCGGGCGGCGGCCCGTCCGCCGGCCGCGCCGACCGGTCCGCCGCCCCCGGACGGTCACCCGGCGCGCCGGGCGCCGGGGCCGGCGGGTACGCCTTCCCGGCGCGGCTGTGGCGGGGACTGGACCGGCACCGGCCGCCGGGCGTCGACGCGGCGACGCACGCCTGGCGCAGCCCGGTACGCGGCCCCTGGCTGACCTCGGTGCTCGGCGCCGTGCTGCTCGCCACCCTGCCACTGGTGATCGTCACCGGGCTGCTCGACTGGATCGCCTACAGCCCCCGCTTCGACCAGGCGCTCCCGCGCGACGTGGGCTGGCTGCACCCGCCGGTCTTCGACTGGCCGACCCGGCCGGCCTGGTTGTTCCGGGTCACCCAGGGGCTGCACGTGACGCTGGGGATCGTGCTGGTCCCGGTGGTGCTGGGCAAGCTCTGGTCGGTGGTGCCGAAGCTCTTCGACTGGCCGCCGGCCCGCTCGGTCGCCCAGGTGCTGGAGCGGCTGTCGCTGCTGCTGCTGGTCGGCGGGATCCTCTTCCAGACGGTCACCGGCCTGCTCAACATCCAGTACGCGTACCTGTTCGGCTTCGACTTCTACACGGCGCACTGGTTCGGCGCCTGGGTCTTCACCGCCGCCCTGGTCACCCACGTGGCGATCAAGCTGCCCCGGATGGTCACCGCGCTGCGGGGACCGGGCTTCGGGCGTACCCCGGTGGAGCGGACCCGGCCGGAGCCGGCGGATCCGGACGGCCTGGTGGCCCCCCGGCCCGGCCCGGCCGCGATGAGCCGGCGCGGGGTGCTGGCCCTGGTCGGCGGCGGGTCGCTGCTGCTGGCGGCGCTGACCGTCGGGCAGAGTCTGGACGGGGCGCTGCGCCGCACCGCGCTGCTGCTGCCCCGGGGCCGTCGGATCGACGACGGGCCCACCGGCTTCCCGGTCAACCGCAGCGTCGCCGCGGCCGGCGTCACGCCGGACCAGACCGGGCCGGGGTGGCGGCTGACCGTGCGCGGTGGTGGTCGCACCGTCGAGCTGGACCGCGACCGGCTGCTCGCCATGGCGCAGCACACCGCCACGCTGCCGATCGCCTGCGTGGAGGGCTGGTCGACGTCGCAGACCTGGACCGGGGTCCGGCTGCGCGACCTCGCCGCGCTGGTCGGGACGACCGACCCGGCCGCGGCGCGGGTGCGGTCGCTGGAACGCTCCGGCCTGTTCCACCAGGCCACCCTCCAGGGCAACCAGGTGCGGGACGCCGACGCGCTGCTGGCCCTGCGGGTCAACGGCGTCGACCTCACCCCCGACCACGGTTTCCCGGCCCGGATCATCGTGCCCGCGCTGCCCGGGGTGCACTGCACCAAATGGGTACGCGAGATCGCGTTCGACGGGCGGGCCGATGACTGAGTTCCGGCGCGCGTACGGGGCTGCGCCCTGGCACCTGGTGCTCCTGCTGGGCTGCTTCGCGGTGACCGGCTGGATCGCGCTGCGGCTGGCCGGCGAGCCGGCGGCGGGCCGGATGCTGCTCTGGTTCCTGGGCGCGGTGGTCGCCCACGACCTGGTCCTCTTCCCGGTGTACGCGTCGGTCGACCGGGTGCTGCGCGCCGCGCTGGGCCGGCGGGGCGGGCCGTCGGCGTTGAACCACGTGCGGGTGCCGGCGCTCGGCGCGGGGCTGCTCTTCCTGGTCTCCCTACCCGGCATCCTGGGCCTGGGCGACGGCACCTACGCCTCGGCGACCGGCCTGGCGCCCCGGCCGCTGCTGGGCCGGTGGTTGGCGGTCAGCGGGGCGCTCTTCGCGGCCAGCGCGCTGCTCTACCTGGCGCGTCGGCTGCGACACGGGCCCGGGTGACGCGGCGGGTCGGCGCCACCGTGGCGGCAGCCGTCGACGCCTCAGCGGTGCGGCCGGTCGCCCGGTGCCGTCGTCCCGTTGTCGATCGTGACCTCGACCGGGCCTACCCGCAGGGTGCCGTCGGTCAGGGGCGTGCAGCGGACACCGCCCCGACCGCGCAGCGCCTTCCAGGCGCCGGGGCCGACCGTGACGTCCATCCAGGCGCAGGGATTCGCCGGCCGACGGACCCGCAGGCTGACCGGCCCCTGCCCCGAGTCCAGGATCAGCACGGACCCGACCAGCTCGTCCACGGCGATGCCGGAGGTGAGGACGTTGCGCCTGACCTGCACCAGATCGGCGCCGGGCGGCAACGACTCCTGCGCGATCACGGTCACGCTCGCGTCGCGGTGCGCCGCCTTGCCGAAGTACCGGTCGCCGACGATGCCGAGGCCCGCCCGGATCCGGATTTCCTCGACCAGTTCCCCGGGCGGGGCCGGGGCCGGACCGTCGGCGGGCCGGCCCACGTAGCGGTGCACGGGCGAGGCCAGCAACTGCACGATCAGCGGCATGACAGCGATCCTACGAACCGGGCGGGGCTCGCCGGGCGGAGTCGAGGTCCCGATCAGATCAGTGCGACCCGTAGAGTCCCGGCGTGATCGAGATCCATGCCGCGGCCGACCTGTCCCACCCTTCCGACCGGGTCTGGCATGTATTGACGAACCGAGGGTTGCTCGCCCACTGGTTCACCGACGCCGAGGTGGTGACGGGCGCGCCGGGGCGGCTGCTGCTGCGCACGGCGGGGCTGCCCGGCTACGACGCCGCCGTCGAGGCGGAGGTTACCGACCGGCGGGCGCCGGAACTGATCGCGCTGCGGTGCCGTGAGGGCGACCGGCGTACTCGGCTGACGTGCGCGATCACCCCCACCGCAGGGGGCTGCCGGCTGTCTGTGAGCGAGGCCCTCGAGCGCGGCACCTGGTCCCCCGAGCAGCGCCTGGGCCGCGAGCAGTACTACCAACAGGCGCTGACGGGACGGCTGCCCGCCATCCTCGACTGGCTGGCCTTCCAGCAGGTCGACCTGCCCGCCGGCGGGGTCGCAACGACGGCCGAGTTCCCCGTGACCGAGGTGTCCGGCGACGTGATCACGCCGGTCGGCCGCAGCCGCCTCCTGGTGCTGATCGCGGTGCTGGCCGGCGTCGTTCTGGCTGCCGGGATGGCGGGATGGGCCGTGCTGCCGGCCGATCCAGAGCGCACCGCCGGACCGGATCCGGTGCTGCCGCTGCCGCCGGCACCCACCGCCAGGAGCGTCCCGAGCCACTCGCCCCGGGCGACCCCCTCCCGCCCCAAGCCGACGGCCACCACGAGCATCGCCGCCCCGAGCCGGAGCCTCACAGCGAAGCCCTCAGGTACGCCGACCTCGAACCCGCCACCCGCCCCGCCGGTGGCTGCCCGCTACCAGACCGTGTCCACGCGGCTCCTCGGCTACACCGGCGAGGTGGTGGTCGACAACTCGGCCAGCGCCGCGGCGCAGGACTGGACGGTGATCGTCACCCTGTCGCAGGGCGGCACGGTCACCAACGTCAGCGGGGCGGACTGGCGGCAGGACGGGCAGGCCGTCACCTTCACCGGGCCGGCCGGACGGCCGCACACATTCCGGTTCGACGTCCGCGACCCCGAGCTGCTCACCAACGCACCCGAAGGATGCACGGTGGACGGCAACCCGTGCGCGGGCCTGTGATGCCCCCGAACGGCTGTCGTCAGCGGCTCCCGGCCAGCGCGGCGCGCGCCGCCGCGACGATGGCGCCCACCCCGATCCCTGCCTGGTCCATCAACTCGGCTGGTGTCCCCGAGGTGGGCAGCCCGCGTACCGCCAGGTGGGTCACCCGCACCGGCTCGGCCAGGTCGGCCAGTGACTCGAGCACGGCCGACCCGAGGCCACCTTCCGGGTAGTGGTCCTCGACCACCACCAGCCGGCCGCCGGTGTCCCGGACGGCGTCGAGCAGCCGATCCCGGTCCAGCGGCTTGACGGAGTAGAGGTCGATGACCCGCGCGTTAACCCCCTCGCCCGCCAGTTCGTCGGCGGCGGCGAGGCAGTTGTGCACGGTCACCCCGGCACCGATCAGCGCGATCCGGTCGTCGTCGCCGCCGCGGAGCAGCTTGCTACCGCCCACCGGGAAGGTGTCGTCGTTATCGTAGAGCACGGGGTGACCGCCTCGGGTCGTGCGCAGGTAGTTGATGCCCTTGCGGTCGACCATCTGCCCCACGAGAGCGGCGCAGGACACGGCGTCACTGGGATAGAGAACCGTCGACCCCTGTACGGCGCGCATGGCGGCGAGATCCTCCAGCCCCATCTGCGAGGGACCGTCCGCCCCGACCTCCACCCCGGCGTGCGAGCCGGACAGGGCGATGTCGGCCTGGGAGATGCCGGCCATCCGGATGAAGTCGTAGGCGCGGGAGAGGAACGCCGCGAAGGTCGAGGCGAATGGCCGGTACCCGCGCACCTGCAGCCCGACCGCCGCCGCGACCAGTTGCTGTTCGGAGATGAACATCTCGAAGAACCGGTCGGGGTACGCCTTGGCGAACTTGTCGGCGCGGGTGGAGTCGCTGACCTCGCCGTCGAGGGCGACCACGTCCGGCCGGGAGCCCAGCGCGCGCAGCGCATCACCGTACGCGTTCCGCGTGGCCACCTTCGCCCCCCTGTCGTACCGCGGCAACTGGGGCGGCTGACCGGCAGGGGCACCAGCGGGCGGGGCGGGCTCGGGCTGCGGCCCGGTGACGCGGATCTGGCGTACCCCGCCGAGATCGTTGACGGCCCGCTCGGCCACATCGGGTTTCAGCGGCTTGCCGTGCCAGCCCGGCTGGTTCTCGACCTCGGGTACTCCCTTGCCCTTCACCGTCCGGGCGAGCACCACCGTGGGACCGGTCGACTGCCGGGCCCGGCCCAGCGCCTCGTCGATCGCGACCAGGTCGTGGCCGTCGATGACGATCGCCTGGCAGCCGAACGCCTCGACCCGCCGTCGGTAGGTGTCGAGATCCCATTCCAACTCGGTCGGCCCCCGCTGCCCGAACCGGTTCACGTCGACGAGCGCGGTGAGGTTCCGCAGCCCGTAGTGGCCGGCCTTGTCCAGCGCCTCCCAGATGGAGCCCTCGGCCGTCTCGCTGTCGCCGCACAGCGCCCACACGTGGAACGGCAGGTGATCCAGATACCGCCCGGCCAGCGCGATCCCGACGCCGACGGGCAGTCCCTGACCGAGCGCACCCGTCGCGACGTCCACCCACGGCAGCGCCGGCGTGGGATGTCCCTGCAGACGCGACCCGAACTGGCGGTAGGTCTCGACCAGCTCCTGGTCGGTGACCACACCCACCGCCTTGAAGACCGCGTACAGCAGGGGCGAGGCGTGGCCCTTGGAGAAGATGAGGTGGTCGTTGGCGCGACCGCGAGGGTCGGCCCAGTCGTACCTCAGGTGCCGGGAGATCAGCACCGCCAACAGGTCGGCGGCCGACAGACTGGAAGTCGGATGGCCGGATCCGGCCTTGGTGCTGCACCGGATCGCGTCCACCCGCAGCTGGGCAGCAAGCTCACCCAACTGGGTGAGCTGCTCCTCGTCGAGGACGCGCTCTGCTTCCATCGTCACCGGTATCGCCTCCAGCGATCGGCCATCTTGGCCAGCACTCCATGCCTGGCCGACCGGACTCGCCGTCCGGGCCGCTCGCCGCTGACCGACTCCGCCCATACGGTAGCCAGCAAACCCGGTCGTCATCCGGTAACCACCGATTTGGCCGCCTTGTGGGCTGCGGAGATCACGTCGCCGTCAGGCCGGCTCGCCGGTTCACACCTGCCCGGCGTAGAAGCCGGCGCTGGGCCGTACGCCCGGATCGGGGGTCGGGGTGACGGCGAGCGCGGTGGAACCGCCGGCCTCCACCGCCTCGCGCTGCTCCTCGACGGCCTTCGCCCGGGTGCCCGGCTCGGCACGCTCGGCGGCGACCAGCTCCCGCACCGCGGGCGCGACCTCCTCGGCGAACAGCTGGATCGCGGTGGGGTCGTCGGCGCCGAGGATGAACCCGGAGGTGCCGTGGTCCAGGGCGAGACCGGTGAGCTCCTCCACCCACTGCTGCGGCGGCCCGGTCAGGAAGCCGGACCCGGAGCGGGTGAACCGCCCGGAGAGGTTGAGCAGCCGCCGCACCGACCAGGGGTCCCGCCCGGCCGCCTCGGCGCCCTCGTCGACGAGCGCGTTGAGGTCCGCCAGCTCCGCCGGCCCCTTGGGCAGGTACGCCAGCGACGGCAGCCAACCGTCCGCCGCCCGTCCGACCAGCCGCAGCATCCGCGGCTTGTACGCGCCGACCCAGATCCCCACCGGGTGCGCCGGGGCGGGCCCGCGCTTCGCGCCGACCACCCGGTAGTGCTCGCCGTCGACCCGGACCCCGCCCCGTCGGTCGGCGGCCCACACCTCCCGGATGATCCGGATCGCCTCGTCCAACGCGTCCACGGCCTGACCGCGGCTGAGCCGCCGGCCCCCGTTGGCCTCGATCGCCTCCCAGAACGCGCCCGCGCCGAGGCCGAGCTCGACCCGGCCGCCGCTGAGCAGGTCCAGGCTGGCGACGCTGCGGGCCAGCACCACCGGCTGGCGCAGCGGCAGGTTCAGCACGTTGCCGGCCAGCCGGATCCGGCTGGTCGCCGCCGCCAGGTACGACATCAGCGTCCAGGTGTCCAGGAAACCCGGCTGGTAGGGGTGGTCCTGGAAGGTGACGAGGTCGAGGCCGACCTGTTCGCAGAGCTTCGCGAGGGCGACCACCTGCTCGGGGTGCCCGGCGTCGGGGGTGAGGAAGCCGCCGAAGATCAGCTCGTGCCCATAGTCGGTCATGACCGCGCCGCCACCTCGCCCCTCGTCCCATCCGGCTTCGCCCGTCGCCGCGCTCCAGCGGCGCGATCAGGCCTGCGGCGCGGGAGGCACCGCCGGTGCGACCGGGTCACGGCGGCCCGGTCCGGGACGACAAATCCCACGGTACGGGCGGATCCGCAGCTTCGTTCACCGGACCACCGGGAGACCTCGCCGCGACGGTCCGGGCGTCCGCTACCGACGTCCCTGGCTCCCGCGCCGTCGGCTGGTCCGATCGGCGGGACTCAGTCCCAGCGGGCCGACCGTTCGGCCGTCGCTGCCAGCGCGGCCCGCGCGCCGGCGGTCAGCTCGGCCACCAACTCGGCCGCCGGCAGCTCCCTCGCCAGGGGATGTGCCTGGCCGGCCCACAGATTCGCCACCGAGGCGTCCCCGTCCCGCCGGGCGGCGGCCAGCAGCGGCCGGGTCAGGTGCAGCACCTGCGGATAGCCGGCCGGTGCCGACCGGTCGTGCCGGCGGAGGAAGTCGTTGACGAGGGCGCGCGCCCGCTTGCCGGTGAACGCCCCGGTCAGCGCGGTCGGCGCGGCGCTGGCGACGGCCGCCCGGTGCATCGGCGAACTGCCCGCCTCCGGGCAGCGCAGGAACGCCGTGCCGAGCTGCGCGGCCGTGGCGCCGGCGGTCAGCACGGCGGCCACCCCGGGGCCGTCCCCGATACCGCCGGCGGCCACCAGCGGCCGGTCGCAGCCGGCGGCGATCAGCCGCAGCAGCGGCAGCAGGGCGTAGTCGTCGTCGTCCGGCTGGCCGCCGCGGTGCCCACCGGCCTCGGTGCCCTGCACCACCACGGCGTCCACGCCGATCCGGGCCGCCGCCACGGCAGCGTCCGGCCGGTTGACCGTCGCCCAGACCTCGGTGCCCCGCTCGCGCAGGGCGGCCACCGCCGCCCTGTCGGGCAGCCCGAACGCGAAGGACACCACCGGGACCGGGTCCGCGAGCAGCGCCGCGAGCTTTTCCGGGTACGCGTCGTTGCCGCCGGCCGGCTCCCCGAGCGTCACCCCACGCCGCCGGGCCTCCGGGCCGAGCCGGTCGGCGTACGCCTGGATGGCGGCCTCGTCCACCACGTCGGCGCCGGGGAGAAAGACGTTGACCCCGAACGGCCGGTCGGCGCGGGCCCGCACCTCGGCGATGTCGGTGACCAGCCGCTCGGTGTCGATCATCCCGGCGGCGAGGAAACCCAGCCCACCGGCGGCGGAGACGGCCGCCACGAGCGCCGGGGTGGACGGACCGCCGGCCATCGGAGCGGCGACGATCGGGCGGCGCAACGCGGACAGCACGGACATCCGCCCATCCTGCCGCACGTGACGCGATCCGGCCGCCGATCCGCCCGTGGCTGCTGCCCACCAACCCGCCGGCCCCCACCAGCGCCAGCATCAGCAACTGGCACGACGGACCGTCCGGCTCGCCACGTCAACGGCGGACAGCCATGTCCCGCTGGTCGCCGTTTGCCGCGCCGGCACGCGGGTAGACGCCGCTATCCGTCGCAGAGAAAGGCCCCGAAGGTGGACAACAGCGAGTTCATCGACTCGGTGGCGAAACGCTTGAGCACGTCGACCGAACAGGCGACCGCCATCACGCGCGCCACGCTCACGACCTTGGCAGAGCGGATCGAGGGGGGCGAGGCGCGGGACCTGTCCGCCCGACTTCCCGACGAACTGCGGGCCTACGCGTTCGCGCCCCGCGAGAAGGCCGAGCGCTTCGGGCTCGACGTGTTCGTCCAGCAGGTCAGCGGACGGGCCGAGGTGGATGGGGCGCTGGCACAGGCCGGCATGCGCGCGGTGTTCGACACCCTCCGCGAGGCCATCCCGCCCGGCGACTACGACGACGTCATCACCCAACTCCCGGCGGAGTTCTGGGAAATCACCGACTCGGCGGGGCGATACGTCGGACGGCGGAGCCGCGACTAGCAGCGGCGCCGCCGGCGTCGTCACCGCGTCAGATGGCCGTGGCCTTGGCGACCTTCCATTCCCCGTCGACCGGGACCAGGGTGAGCACCACCCGGTTCTGGTCGACCTTCTCCCCGGCCGTGTTCACGTTGCGCCGGTACTGGTTGAGGTACACCAGCAACTCGACCCGCTCGGCGGTCGCGGTCACCACGCCCGTCGCGGACACCTCCGCGGCCACGACCGCCTGCTGCTTGGCGGCGGTCTGCTTCAACGCCGACGTGGTCTGCGCGTACTCCGCGCCGAACGGGCCCGTGGCGAAGGTGCGGCCGTTGGCGACGCTGTCGTCGAAGGTGCGGTAGTCGTAGGAGAAGATCGCCTTGGCTGCGGCGGGCGCCGTGGCCAGCGCCTGTCGTACGGCGGTGTCCCGCTGTTTGGCGCGGTGGTCGCCCCACCAGCCGAGGCTGGCGACGGCCGCCGTGAGCACGATCGCGACGACCAGGGCCGGGACCAGCCCGATCCGGGTGGAGCGCCGCACGGGGACGCGCGGCCGTCGCGCGAATTCGACCAGGGTACGCACGGGTCCTCCCTCTCTCATCCGACGAACTGCAGGCGGGACACGAGCCACCGGCCGGAACCCTTGTCGCGGACCATGTCCAGCTGGATCCGGTAGTGCGACGGCCGACCCTGGGGTGCCTTGACGTTCTTGACGGTGGCGTCGACGGCGACCAGCACGACCGCCCTGCGGCGGTCCCCGGAGACCAGCCCGGCCCGCAGCACCGACCCGCGCGAGTCGACCTTGTTCTCCACGACCGCGGCGCGGACCTGCGACTGTCCTCGGGTGAACTCGTCCTTGAAGTCGCCGGTGGCCCCGGCCGTGATCCGCTGGATGTCCCGGTCGACGCTGGCCGCGCTGACCGAGACGAAGGTGACGCTGGCCTGTCTGGCGGCGGCGAGGGCCTCCTGTCGGGCCTGGTCCGTCGCCCGGTCGACGTACCACCGGTGACCGGTCACGCCGGCGGCCGTGACCGTCGCGGCGAGCACGGCCACGAGCAGGACGACCAGCATCCGCCCGCGTCCCGCCGGCGCGGCCGCGGCCGGCTCGTCGGCGGGCCGCTCACCGGTGCCCTCCTCCGGCGGACCGTCTGCGTTCGCCGGGTCGTCCCCGCCCGCCGGGTCCTCGACCTCCGCCGGGTCCTCGACCGGTTCCCGGTCGAGCCGCTTCAGCAGGTCCTCGATCGGCTCCGCGGGCCGGGGAAGCTGGCGGGGCACGATCCGACGTTGGGACGCCCGGCCGGGCACTCCGGGCTTCGCCCCCTTAATGACTCTCAGCGTGTGGTCCCTGCGGGCCTGCATCGCCACCTCCTTCTTCGCGCCGGTCACCGGGTCACCCCGGCGAGCAGCAACTGCTTCCACGACTGGTCCCCGGCCATCCGGGACTGGCCGCCGGTCCCACCGAACTGCAGCGGTCGACCGTCGGAGCCGAGCACCAGGCCGGTCGCCGGGTCGTACCCGTCGGTCTCGGCGGACGGCGCCGCGCCGGTCTGCGCCGGGGCCGGTTCCCGGCCGCCCGGACGGGGTGCGTTGGCGGCGCCGCGCACGCTCGCGCCGGCCGCCCGCTCCCCGCCGCCGCATGTCGTCCCGCCGCCCCGGTACACGCAGGACGGCGGGTCGTTGGCGTTGAGGACCAGTCCCAGGTGGGCGGTGCCGTCGCCCGGGGTGACCGTGAAACCACCGGCGACGGCGATCGGGTACACCACCAGCAGTTGCTCGATGCCGGGCAGCCGCCGGGCGGCGATGCCGTTGACGGTGACCAGGTTGCCGAGCAGGGTGCCGACCGTCGGTTCCAGCCCACGCAGCAGCGCGACCAGCTCGCGCCCGGCGGGAGGTCCGGCGGCGAGCAGCCGCCGCAGGTCGGGATCGGCGCCTCGGACGGTGGCCGCCAGCCGGGCCAGGCCCGCCGCCCACCGGCGCAGCGCCTCGGCCGACTCCGCCTGGGTGGTGAGCACGGTACGTCCGTCGTTGATCAGCGCGAGCGTCTCCGGCAGCCGGGTGGTCGCGTCGGTCAGCAGCGCGTCCCCGGCGTCGAGGATCCGGGCCAGCGCCATCTCGTTGCCCTCGAACGCGGTGCCGAGTTCGGTGATCAGGACGGTGAGATCGTCCGGGTCCAGGGAGCGGACCAGGGCGTCGAGGTTGCTCAGCAACGTCTCCGGGGCGAGCGGCACGCCCGTCCGGTCGGCGGGGATCACCGCGCCGCCGGCGAGGTACGGCCCGCTGTCGCGCTCGGGGCGCAGGTCCACGTACTGCTCACCGACGGCGGAGCGCTGCGCCACCACGGCGCGCAGGTCGTCGGGCACCCGGACGTCGCGCTGCAACCGCAGGTCGGCGCGGACCCCGTGGCCGCGCAGGGCGACCGCGGTGACCCGGCCGACGGGCACCCCACGGTAGGTGACCGGGGCGTTGGGGAAGATCCCGCCGGCCCGGGCCAGGTCCATGTGGACGACGTAGCTGCCGCCGAGGAACCGGTCACCGAGCCCGACGTAGCGGACTCCCACGTGGCCGACACCGAGGACGCTCACCAGCACGAACGCCAGGACCTGCAGTTTCGCGGTACGTCCGATCATGGCTTCAATCCCCCTCCGAGGACGTCCGGCAGGCCGCCGATCTGTCCGGTCACCGCGCCGGTCACCGGCAGTACGCACTGCGCCGACATGACGGTGCCCGCGGGCAGTTCGGTACCGGCGGGGAAGGCCGTTCCCGGTGGCACGACGCCCTTCGGCAGGATCAGTCCGCCGGCGGGCACGGTCGAGCCGGGCTTGAGCAGGACGCACCCCTCCGGCAGCAGGCAGTCCTTCGGCGGCGTCCAGGTCGCCGGGACGTTGTCCGGGTCGGGCAGGCACTTCAGGATCGGCAGGTCGGGGATTGGACCGGACCCGGTGCCGGGCCGCGGCACGACGGGCGACGTGCCACCGGCCGCGGGCGGCGTGGTCGGGCCGGAGGCCTTCGGCGGCGCGGCCGGGCGGGCCGGCGTGGGCGCGGCCGCGACCAGGTTCGCCAGGATCGAGGCCGAGTCGAGGTCGGCGGTGACCGAGAGGTTGACGAAGTCGCCGACGATCGCGCCGGTGACGTTCGGCGGGAACGGGTACGACAGCATGAAGTCCAGGGACTGCGGCAGGTCGTCTCCGGCGCGTACCAGCTGTTCCAGGATCGGTTGCAGCGCCCGGACGTCGGCCAGGGTGTCGTCGCGGCTGCGGTTGACGACCCGGGTGCCGACGTCGCCGAGTTTGTCGAGGGCGGTCAGCGCGCCGGTCAGTTGGGCGCGCTGACGGGCCAGCACGGTCAGGCCGGGGGCGAGGGAGTCCACCGCCTCGCCGAGCACCCGCTTCTGCCGGTGGAGCCGGCCGGTCAGCCGGTCGAGGGCGTCGAGGGCGCGGACCATGTCGGCCTTCTGCTTGTCCAGCCCGCCGATGAACGTGTCGAGCTGGCTCAGCGCGTCCCGGACGGCAGGTTCCCGGCCGGCCAGGGCGGTGCCGAGTTCCTGGTTGATGGTCCGCAGCTGGGCCAGGCCGCCGCCGTTGAGCAGCAGCCCGAGGGCGGCGAGGACCTCCTCCACCTCGGCGCCGCGGGTGGTGCGGGACAGCGGGATGACGTCGCCGTCGGCGAGCCGGCCGCTCGCGGCACCGGTCGGTGGCGGCGCGACGGTCACGTATTTCTCGCCCAGCAGGCTGCTCTGCCGGACCGCGGCGGTGGCGTTGGACGGCAGGTGCACGCCGGCGCCGAGGCGCAGGGTGACCCGGGCGGTCCAGCCGGCCAGCGAGATCTGCTCGACGCTGCCGACGGTCACGTCGTCGACCTTGACGGCGGCCTGCGGCACCAGGTCGAGCACGTCGGTGAACTCGGCGGTGACGGCGTACCCCTCGCCCTTCGGGGCGCCGCCGGGCAGCGGCAGGTCGGCGAGGTCCGGCGGGCCGCACCCGGCCGGGAGCAGCGCCACCAGGACCGCGCAGGCCAGGGTTCGCAGTGTCCGGGCGGTCATGGCGTGCCTCGCAGGATGCCGCCGAGGGTGGGGTCGCTGGTGAGGCCCGGGCCGCCCGGCGCCTGGTCGGGGATCGGCCCACCGGGAGAGCTGATCGGAGGAGTACCCGGTGGTGTGGTGCCGGTCGCCGTGGCGCCGGGCGGCAGCTTGAGCAGCTTGCGCAGCTGGTCGGTCATGGGCAGCCCGCGTGAGTGCAGGGTCTGCGCGAGGGCCCGGCACTTCGCGGGCGCCTTGGCCGCGGGGAGCTGGTCCACCATCAGCGAGCAGGCGAAGCCGGCCGGGTCGTACGGACCCATCGGGTTGTCGCGGGTGTCCAGGGTGCCGGAGCGCGGGTTGTAGGCGAGGGCGAGGTTGTTCAGGGCGAGCGGGGCGACGTCCAGGATGTCGATGACCGCCTGTTGCTGCCGGACCAGCACGCTGGTGATCTCCGTCAGCGCGGCGACGTTGGAGGTCAGCGCGGCCCGATTCTGCCTGACGAACGCGGTGACGTCGGTCAGGGCGGTGGCGAGGTTGCGCAGCGCGGCGGCCAGTTCGTCGCGTTCACCGGCCAGCTGTTCGGCGACGTCGGCGAGCTGCTGGTTGAAGGCGCGCACCTGCCGGTCGCTGCGGGCCAGCGCGGTGGTGAAGCGTTGCAGGTTGGCGACGGAGCCGAAGAGGTCCTGCCGGCCGTCGGAGAGGGTGGTGAGCGCCTGGGACAGGCCGTCGAGGGTGTCGTGCAGGTGCTGGCCGTTGCCCTCCAGGTTGGCCCGGCCGGTGGCGACCAGGTCGGACAGGGCGCCGTCGCGGTTGGCGCCCTCGGGGCCCAGGGTGCGGTTGAACTCGTCGAGCGCCTGGTAGATGTCGTCGATCTCCATCGGCGCGGCGGTCCGCTCCACCGGTATCTCGGCGCCGTCGGTGAGCGCGGCGCCGCCGGCGTAGGCGGGGGTGAGCTGCACGTACCGGTCGCTGACCACGCTGGGCGGGACGATGAGTGCCTGCGCGTCGGCGGGGACGTCGATGCCCGGGTCGTAGCGCATCGTCACCTCGACGGTGCGGCCCTGCGGGGTCACCGCGACCACCTCGCCGACGCGTACGCCCAGCACCCGTACGTCCGATCCGGGGTACACCCCGACGGCCCGGGTGAAGTGGGCGACCACCCGCCGGTCGGGTGTGCCGTCACGGAGGACGACCACGCCGGCGGCGACGGCGACCAGCAGGGCGGTGGCGACGGCGACCGGTCGTCGCCAACGCTGGATGGGACCGGGCATCAGCGGCCTCCCGTGGTGGGCTGGTACGGCTGGAGCAGCCCGGAGACGTAGGAGTCGAACCAGCGGCCGTTGCCGACCACGTTCGCGAACGCGGTGACGAACGGGCCCATCCGCTGAATGGTCCGTTCCAGGTCGTCCCGGTTGCGTTGCAGGATGGCGACCACCTCGCGCAGCTTGCGCAGCGCGGGACTGAGCTGGGCGCGGTTGTCGGCGACCAGTCCGGAGAGCTGGGTGGCGAGGTCGTCGGTGCCGACGAGCAGCTTGTGGATGGCGTCCCGGCGCCGGCTCACCTCGGTCAGCAGCGCCTCGCCGTCGGTGACCAGTTTGCGGAACTCCTCGTCCCGGGTGGCGAGCACGGCGGTGACGTCGCGGGCGCGGGCGAGCAGCGCCCGCAGTTCGGCGTCGCGTCCGGCGACGGTCCGGGAGAGCCGGGAGAGTCCGACCAGGGAGGCGTTGACGCTGTCGGGCGTGTCGGCGAAGGTCTGGGACAGGGTGGTGAAGGCGGCGGCGAGCTGGTCGGTGTCGACCTTGTCGAGGGTGTCGGCGAGCCCGGTCACCGCCTGCACCACGTCGAACGGCGCCGCGGTGCGGGCGAGGGGGATCCGCCCACCCTCGCGCAGCCGCCCCGGCCCGGCCGGTGACAGGGCCAGATACTTCTGGCCGAGCACCGTCTTGATCCTGATCGTGGCGCCGGTGTCGGTGCCGAGGCGGACGCTGTCGTCGTCCACCCGGAACCGGACCCGTACGTAGGGCGCGCCGTCGCGGGCGAGTTCCACGGCGGTCACCTTGCCGACCCGCACCCCGGCGACCCGCACCTCGTTGCCGGTGGTGAGGCCGCTGGCGTCGTGGAAGGCCGCCTGGTAGGCGCGTCCGGTGAGGTCGGCCAGCCGGTCGAGCTGGAAGGCGCCCACCAGCGCGGCGACGATCAGGGCCAGCCCGACCGCGCCGACGACGACGGGGTTGCGTTCCCGGAACGGTGTCACTGGCTGCCTCCGCCGGCGCATCGGGCGGCCGGGGCGCTGAAGGTGGGCAGGTCGAGCGGTGCCCGGCCGGCCACCGCCACGTTGCCGTCGAAGTCGCAGAGGTAGAAGTTGAACCACGAGCCGGAGGAGGCGACGCGGGTCAGTGACTGGTACCGCTCGGGCATCCGCCCGAGGGTGCTGTCGATGACGGCCGCGTTGCGGTTCAGGTTGCCGGCGAGTCCGTCCAGGGCGCGGACGTCCGCGGCGAGCGGTGGTCGTACCTCGCTGAGCAGCGAGGACGTCGCGGTGGTGAGTTCGCCGATGCTGATCAGCGACTCGCCGATGGCCTTGCGGTCGGCGGAGAGCCCGGAGACGAACTGCTGCAGCTGGCTGATGCTCTGGTCGAGGTTGCGGTCGCGTTCGGCCAGCGTGGCCAGGACGCCGTTGAGGTTGGTGATGACCCGTCCGATGACGGCGTCCCGGTCGGCGAGGGTGTTGGTCAGCGAGGCGGTGCGTTGCAGCAGGCTGCCCACCGTGCCGCCCTCGCCCTGCAGCACCTGGATGATCTCGTAGGCGAGCTTGTTGACGTCGTCCGGGTCCAGCGCGGTGAACAGGGGTCGGAACCCGTTGAACAGCACGGTCAGGTCCAGCGCCGGCGTGGTCTGGCCGAGCGGGATGAGGCCGTCGACCCGCAGGGGCCGCCCCTCCCCCGGCCCCTCGTTCAGTGCCACGTACCGCTGGCCGACCAGGTTGCGGTAGCGGATCTTGGCGCGGACGCTGGTGGACACCGGGACGTCGGTCGTGACGGTGAAGGCCACCTCGGCGACGGCGCTGTCGACGACGCTGATCCGGCTGACCCGGCCGACCTTCACCCCGGCGACGCGCACGTCGTCTCCCGGGAGCAGCCCGGTGACGTCGGTGAACCGGGCGCGGTAGGTGACGCCGCCGGGTGGGAAGGCGCCGAGGGTCTGCGCGAGCAGCGCGGTCAGCAGCAGGGTCACTGCGGCGAAGACCACCAGCTTCACCAGCGGCGCGGTCGTCCTGGTGCTCATCGGGCGTTCACCACCCCGCCGCGCAGCAGCGGCCCCCAGAGCAGGACCGCGATGTCGGGGACCTCCGCCGGCGGGGTGCCGGTGACGGCGCCGACGAGGGGCTTGACCAGGGCACGCTCCTCGCCGGTGGCGGCCTGACCCATCGCCGGGGACCCACCGGAGGGCGAGGTCGACGGCAGGCCGACGGGCAGCGGGGTACGCGGGCGGGCACCCCGGTAGTCGTAGCCGTCGTTGACGGGCACCTCGGGCGCCGGCCGCCCCGGTTGGGGCAGGCCCCGGCACTGCGGGCCGGTGTGTGCGCCGTAGACCGGCTCGTCGCGTCCCTTCTCGTACCTGCCGCCGTCGCGGGTGACCTCGAGGGTGATGTGCATCCGCCCACCGGCGAAGACCTCCTCGACGCGGGGTTGCAGGGCGACCAGGCCGCTCATCAGGCACGGGTACTCGGGGGCGTACGTGGCGAGCAGTTGAAGCACCGGCCGGCTGACCTGGCCGAGCGCGATGAGCTGGTCGCCGTGCCGGTCGAGGAAGCCGCGGGTGACGTCGGCGGTGCCGGTGGCGTCGGCGAGGAACGCCGCCAACTGGTCCCGTTGGTCGGTGACGGTGCGGGCGGTGACGGTCACGTCGCGCAGCAGGGCGAGCAGGTCGGGCAGCGCGGCGTCGTAGCTGTCCAGCGCGGCGGCCAGCTTCCGGACGTCCTCGGCGATGGTCGGCATCGCCGGGTTGAGCTGCCTGAGGTACGCGTCGAGCCGGACCACGTTCGCGCCGAGCTGCTCGCCGCGCCCCTCGAGCGCGGTGGCGATGGCCCCCAGCGTCGCGGCGAGCTGGTCGGGCCGCACCGCCTGCAGCAGGGGCAACGCCTGGTCGAGGATCCGTTCCAGCTCGACGGCGGTGCGGCTGCGGTCCTGGGTGATGACGGCGCCGTCGCGGATCGGTGCGGCGGTGCCGCCGCTGGCCGGGACCAGTTCGACGTACCGCTCACCGAAGAGGGTCTTGGGCAGCAGCCGTGCGCTGACGTCGGCGGGGATCCTGGATGTCGTGGCCGGATCCAGGGCCAGCCGGATGGTCGCGCCGGCGCCGGCGCTGCCGACCGAGCGGACCTCGCCGACGACGACCCCGCGTACCTTGACGTCGGCGCCCGGGGTGAGCTGCAGTCCGGCCCGGTCGGCGCGCAGGGTGACCCAGGCGACCGGGGTGAACGCCTTGCGGTACTGCAGCACCGAGGCGGTCAACGCCGTGGCCAGCACGGCGATGAAGACGATGCCGAGAATGCGATGTCTCATGCTCACCCCGCGATCCGGACGGTGGTGGTCGCGCCCCAGATGGCCAGCGACAGGAAGAAGTCGACGATGTTGACCGCGACGATCGCGAGCCGGACGGCCCGGCCGACCGCGACGCCGACGCCGGCGGGTCCGCCGCTGGCGGTGTAGCCGTAATAGCAGTGCACCAGCACCACGATCACGCTGAAGACCAGCACCTTGCCGAAGGACCAGAGCACGTCGCCAGGGGGCAGGAACAGGTGGAAGTAGTAGTCGTAGGTGCCGGCCGACTGTCCGAAGTAGTGCACGGCGATGGTGCGGGTGGCCAGGTAGCTGGAGAGCAGACCGACGACGTACAGCGGGATGACCGCGATGAATCCGGCGATCATGCGGGTGGTCACCAGGAACGGCAGCGACGGCACGCCCATCACCTCGAGGGCGTCCACCTCCTCGGAGATCCGCATCGCCCCGAGCTGGGCGGTGAATCCGCAGCCGACGGTGGCCGACAGGGCCAGCGCCGCCACCAGCGGCGAGATCTCCCGGGTGTTGAAGTACGCCGAGACGAAGCCGGTGAACGCGCTGCTGCCGAGCTGGTTGAGCGCCTGGTAGCCCTGCAGCCCGACCTCGGTGCCGGTGAAGAAGGTCAGGAAGCAGATGACGCCGACGGTGCCGCCGAGTACGGCGAGCGCGCCGGACCCGAAGCTCACCTCGGCCAGCAGCCGTACCACCTCGCGCTTGTACCGGCGCACGGTACGCGGCGCCCACGCGAACGCGCGCAGGTAGAAGGCGAGCTGTCCGCCCAGGTCGTCGAGATGTCGCAGCACCGCCACGTCAGCTTCCCTTCTGCGGTACGACCTGGAAGTACACGGCCGTGACGAGGAAGTTCAGCGCGAAGAGCAGCATGAAGGTGATCACCACGCTCTGGTTGACCGCGTCGCCGACCCCCTTCGGGCCGCCCTTGGCGGTCATCCCCTTGTAGGAGGCGACCAGCGCGGCGGCGGCACCGAACAGCAGCGCCTTCACCTCGCCGACCAGCAGGTCGGGCAGCTGCCCCAGGGCCTGGAAGCTGGCCAGGTACGCGCCGGGCGTGCCGCCCTGCAGGACCACGTTGAACAGGTAGCCACCGGTGACCCCGACCACGCTGACCAGGCCGTTGAGCAGGACCGCGACCAGCATCGAGGCGAGCACCCGGGGCACCACGAGGCGCTGGATCGGGTCGATGCCCAGCACCTGCATGGCGTCGAGTTCCTCGCGGATCTTCCGCGAGCCGAGGTCGGCGCAGATGGCCGAGCCGCCCGCGCCGGCGATGATCAGCGCGGTGACGATCGGACCCGCCTCGCGGACCACCGCGAGCACCGACGCGGCCCCGGTGAACGACTGCGCGCCGAGCTGCCGGACCAGTGAGCCGAGCTGCAACGCGATGACCGCGCCGAAGGGGATGGAGACGAGCGCGGCGGGCAGGATCGACACCGAGCTGATGAACCAGGCCTGCTGGACGAACTCGCGCACCTGCACCGGCCGGCGGCCGAGGCCGCGCAGCGTGTCCAGGCAGAACGCGACGAACTCGCCGGTGCTGCGTACGACGGTGACGGGGGCGCTCATCCGGCCACCTCCCGGAGCCTGACGGGGCGGCTCAGCTCGACCGTCGGCCGCTCCGCGTCGTGCCGGCCCTCGAAGGAGCCGGGTGGCGGGGTGACGCCGTTCTCCCGGCACCACCGCCCCGGCGGCCGCTCGGCCACCCGGGGCAGCCCGTCCGTGGGCGGCAGCTGCAGCGGGATGGGCGGCAGTGGCGGCAGTTCGACGCCGGCGTCCGCCTCGGCCCGCAGCTCCTCGGCGTCCTTCTCCTCGGCCATGCCGATCGGGCCGACCCGCTGGGCGTTGAGGAACTGCCTCACCACCGGCTCGGTGCTGGACAGCAGCATCTCCCGCGGCCCGAACATGGCCAGGTGCCCGTGGTAGATCAGCCCGATGTTGTCCGGCACCGTGCGCGCGGTGTTGATGTCGTGCGTGACGATCAGGAACGTCGCCCCGGTCCGCTGGTTGAGGTCGATGATGAGCTGGTTCAAGTACGCGGTGCGTACCGGGTCCAGACCGGAGTCGGGCTCGTCGAACAGGACGATGCGGGGGTCGAGCACGAGCGCGCGGGCCAGACCGGCCCGCTTGCGCATGCCGCCGGAGATCTCACCCGGCAGCTTCTTCTCGGCGCCGACCAGCCCGACCATGTCGAGCTTCTCGGTGACCACGTCGCGGATCTGCGACTCGGACTTGCGGGTGTGCTCCCGCAGGGGGAAGGCCACGTTGTCGTAGATGGTCATCGAGCCGAACAGCGCGCCGTCCTGGAACAGCACGCCGAACAACTTGCGGACCTCGTACAGCGCCCGCTCGGAGAGCCGGGGTAGGTCCTTGCCCTCGATCCAGATGGAGCCGGTGTCGGGCCGGAGCAGCCCCACCAGGGTCTTGAGGAAGACCGACTTGCCGGTGCCGGACGGACCCAGCAGCACGGAGATCTCACCGGCCGGCAGGGTCAGGCTGATGTCCGACCAGACCGGTTGGCCACCGAAGGACTTGGTCAGTCCCTGCACGGCCACTTCGACACCCATGCACCCTCCCCTCGTCGCTACCTGAGACATCGCGGCGGTCCGGCCGGGCGCAACAGCTTCTTTCCGCCGCGTCTCCATCACGAAGCGTGAGCTAGGCAAAGTGGCGTGCGTCTCGATAGCGTGCGGTTAACCCGCCGGTAACGAAGGTGTCTCGCATCCCCATGACCACAGCGATCGAGCCAGAACTCGTCCGACTGGCCGCCGATGGCGACCGGGCGGCGGTGGCGGCCCTGCTCACCGACGTGCGGCCACGGCTCGTCCGCTACTGCCGGGCCCGGCTGGGCCGCATCGGCGGGGCGTACACCACCGCCGACGACGTCGCCCAGGAGGTGTGCCTGGCGGTGCTGAAGGCCCTCCCCCGCTATCGCGAACAGGGCAGGCCGTTCTCGGCGTTCGTCTTCGCCGTCGCCGCGAACAAGGTCGCCGACGCCCAGCGGGCGGCGGTGCGCGACTCCGCCGTCGCCGTCACCGACACCCCGCTGGAGTGCCCGGACGCCGCGCCGGGGCCCGAGCAGCAGGCCGTCGCCACGGATCTGGCCCGCCGGCTCTCGGTGCTGCTGCACCGCCTCCCCGACGTCCAGCGGGAGATCATCATCCTTCGGGTGGCGGTCGGTCTCCCCGCCGAGGAGGTCGGCACGATCCTCGGGATGTCGGCGCCGGCCGTACGGGTGGCCCAGTCCCGTGCCCTCGCCCGGCTCCGTACGCTTGCCGGTGACGGACTTGACGAGGTGGCGGCATGAGTGAGCGCTGGCCGGACGGTGGCGAGGAGCTGGACCTCACCACGGTCGCCCACGACGACCTGCTCCTCGACGCGCTCGGACGGGGCGAGACGGAGACCGACGCGGACGGGCTCCCGGCGATGCTGGCCGCCTGGCGCGCCGACGTCGTCGCCGACGAGACGGACGCCGATGTCGACGGCACCGAGGTCCTCGCCGTCGGAACGGGCGTCGACCGTCGGGTCGACCGGGTCCGGGCCGACACTCCCGCCGGACCCGTCCTCGCCTCGGCCCGGTCGCGACCGCTCAGGCGGCGGGCCCTGCGGCTGGCCGCCGCCGTGGTCGCCGCCCTCGTGCTGGCGACGGGGCTGGGGGTCGGCAGTCGCACCGCCGGGCCGAGCAGTCCGCTGTGGTCGCTGACCAAGGTCCTCCATCCCGAGCGGGCTGAGGTGCGGGCCGTCGAAGACACCATCGACCGCGCCCGTGACGCCGTGGCGGCGGGACGGTTCGAGGAGGCCCGGCAGTTGATCGATCAGGCCCGGCGGGACCTGACCCGGATCACCGACCCCGCTGACGTCGCTCGGCTGCGCGCCGACATCGACGCCGTCCTGCGCGACCTGGCCGCGGCGGCGTGCCCCACCTGGCCCGGGTGCGCGACCTCCCCGGCGCTCCCGACGCCGTCGCCCGCCGCGCCGACGGCCGGCGGCCCCGACGCCACCGGCACCCCGGCACCGCGCACGACCGCGCCGGCGCCGCGGCCGGCGGCACCGGCGCCCTCGCCGACGTCCGGCTCCCACCTCCTGCCGTCGTTGCCCGGGCTTCCCCTGCCGCCGGCGCCGAGCCCGTCGCTGCTGCCGCCGCTGCCCGGGCTGCCGCTGCCCACCGGAGATCTGCTCGGCTGACCGACTCGCCGGCCCGGCTGGACCGGTCGCGGCGGAGCCCGGCCGTGGCGGTCGGGCCGCCCGCGCTGCCCTGCAACGGGCGCCTCGCCCCGGTTGGCCTGGCGCTCGCCGCGCGCTGCCCGGCCGGCGGCGCGGTGACGTTCGGAAACGCCTGTTGCGTTCTGGGGGCCGCGCCCGATGGACATAGGTGGCATCAACGCGGCCGGGCCTGGCCGGGAATCAGGTATGCGGTGACCCGGTCTGCGACGTGGCCCGGGTCCCGGCGTACCGGTGCCGGCACCGCCCTGCTGGCGGCCCCTGTCCGGCACGATGCACCGCACGACGGCGGTGGGATCGGCCGCGGCGGGTGCGCCGCGCCGGACACCGCCGTGCCGCCAGCGACCTGCGCGGCGTGTCCAGTCGGTGTGAAAACCCCAAGTTGACCTTGAAGCGGTTGCCATCGGCACAGGACGGTGGTTGACTGCTGCACCGTGCCAGAACGGGTAATTAACGATAGGCCGGGTATTTCGTGACACAAGGTGAGATGTCCATAATGAAGTCTCCGAATCGACGTCGCGCGACGTGGCGGCAGCGGGCGGCCCGCTGGCTGGACCCGACGGTGGCGCAGTGGGCCGTCGCTCCGGAGGAGACCCCACCCCCGCCCGAGGAGCGCGCGGACAGCCTGTGGCCGGCCATCTGCGAGCAGTTCGCCCTGCGCATCCTCGCCTCGGCGTACCAGATGGGCAGCCACCTCGAAGCCGTCGAGACCGACGAGCAGGACCCGGACCGGCTCGAGCGGCTCTACCGCATCGACCACACGAACACCCGGATCCGCCGCCACGCGGAGAACCTGCAGGTCCTGTTGGGCCGCCGGATCGAGGACGCCGACCCGCAGACCGTCACCCTGGTGGACGTGGTACGGGCCGCATCCTCGGCCATCGAGTACTACCCCCGGATCCGGGTCGGACACGTCGTGGACCTCGGGATCGTGGAATTCGCCGCGGACGACGTCATCCGGGTGCTCACCGAGCTGCTGGACAACGCGACCCGCTTCTCACCGCCCGCCGCGTCGGTGATCGTCTCCGCGTACGTCACCGAGGACGGCAGCGTGCTGCTCCGGGTCGAGGACGCCGGCCTCGGCGTCCACCCCGATCAGCTGGCGGCGCTCAACGCCATGCTGGCCGGCACCGCCTCGGCACCGGTCGCGGTGAACCCCGCAGCGCACCTGGGCCTCGTCGTCGTGGCGTACCTGGCCCACGCCAACCGCCTGCGGGTGAGCCTCACCAACCGACCCTCGGCCGGCACGACCGCGACGGTGCTCGTCCCCGCCCCCCTGCTGTGCGAGGTGGTGCCCGGCGCTCAGCCCGGACCTGCCACTCCCCCGTCCACCGAGCCGATGGCGCCGGCCGGCAGGCCGCCCACCTGGAGCGAGACCCGTCAACGGAGTGCGCAGATGGCCGCGTCCCACGACAGCGCGCAGGCCCCCACCATGCGCCTGACCACCCTCGACGCCCTGCCGACCGGCGACAACCCGGGCGCGGAGGCACGCCAGCCGGGTCCGGGCGGCGGCCTGCCCCGCCGGGTACGTGAAAGCGTCCGCGCCGACGCCTCCGCAGCCGGGGCGCACCGCCCCGGAGTGCCACCACAGGATCGGGCCCCGGCGGACGGCGCGTCGTCCCCCGACGCCTGGCCCGACGAGACAGCGGCCTTCGCGGCCGGCATCAGCGACGCACAGTCCGCACCCCTCCACGAAGGACACCTTCCATGACCCCGACCCACCACCTCAGCGGAAGCCAGTCGGCGGCCGGCCAGGGCCAGCCGGACTGCGCGTGGCTGATCCGCCAGTTCGCCGACGACGTACCCGGCGTCACCCACGCGTTGCTGGTGTCTCTCGACGGTCTCCAGCTCGCCGCCTCCCGGCAGGTTCCCCGCGACCTTGGTGACCAGCTCGCCGCGCTGACCTCGGGGCTGCTCAGCATGGCCGACCGCAGCGCCGCCCTGCTCGACCTCGGCGCCTCGGAGTATCTGACGGTCCGGCTGCCCCACGGGCACCTGCTGTTCATGCGGGTCGGCGAGTCGGCGGGCCTGGCCGTGGCCGCCGCCGCCGGTTGTGACCTCCGGGTCGTCTCCTATCGGATGACGCAGTTCGTCGGGGCCGTCTGGCACGCGCTCACCCCGCAGGTCCGCAGCGAGTTGCACCGCCTCACCGTCAGCCAGCCGGCCCGCTGACGGGCCAGAGCCAAGGGAGCGTGTCCACCGTGCCCACCTCGTACTGGAAGGTACGGCCCTACGTCCTCACCGGGGGGCGTACCCGCACCAGGCAACACCTGCTGGTGCACACCCTGGTGTCGGTGCCGTACTACGACGCCGTGTTCGCCTCGGGCCTGCTGCCGGAATCACGGTCGCTCTACGAGCAGGCCAGGAAGACCAGGTCGGTCGCCGAACTGTCAGCGGTCTGCGGCATGTCGCTGGGGGTGACCCGGGTGGTCGTCGACGACCTCGCCGCCACCGACCGGCTGCAGATCCACTGCGACAACTACGCCTCCCCGTACGACTACCGCCTTCTGGAGAGACTCCGCGATGGCCTCCGCCAACTTGCCTGACAGTCCCCTGCTGACCTCGGCGAAGATCGTCATCGCCGGTGGCTTCGGGGTCGGCAAGACCACCTGTGTCCAGTCCATCTCCGAGATTCCCCCGATCAACACCGAGGCGTGGATGACGGCGGCGAGTGAGACCGTGGACCGACTCGACCCCGGAATCGACAAGACGACCACGACCGTCGCGATGGACTTCGGCCGGCTGACGATCGGCACCGACCTGGTGCTGTACCTGTTCGGCACGCCCGGTCAGCCCCGGTTCTGGCCGATGTGGGACGACCTGTGCCGAGGAGCCGTCGGGGCGCTGGTCCTGGCCGACACCCGGCGCCTGGAGGAGTCGTTCCCCGCGGTCAACTACTTCGAGCAGGACACCGACCTGCCCTTCGTGGTCTGCGTCAACCTGTTCGACGGTGTGCTGACCCACCACCTGCACGACGTCCGCGAGGCCCTTGAGGTGTCCCCCGAGGTTCCCGTGATCGGCTGCGACGTCCGCGATCCGTCGTCGGTCGCCAGGGCACTGCTGGCGGTCGTCGAGCACACGATGACCCGCACCGCCGGCTCGTCCCCGAGCGTCCTCGCCGCCCGATAGCCCACCGACCTGGAGTTGACAATGCGCAGAATTCTGATCGTCGGGGCCGGCCAGTCCGGGCTGCAGCTCGGGCTGAGCCTGCTCGCCGAGGGCTACGACGTGACCATCATGTCGGCCCGTACGCCCGACGAGATCCGTCGTGGCTGGGTGATGAGCACGCAGGCCATGTTCGCCGCCGCCCTGGACACCGAGCGGCGGTACGGGCTGAACCTCTGGCAGGACCAGGCGCCGTCGATCGAGGGGCTGCACGTGTCGTTGTCGGCGCCACCCGGCGAGCGGGCGCTGCGCATCCCCTGCCCTCTCGACGACCCCGCGCAGAGCACCGACCAGCGCCTGAAGATGGCCGCCTGGCTGGAGGTGTTCGAACAGCGCGGCGGCACCGTGCACTACCAGGGTGTGACCACCGCGGACCTGGACGGGCTGACCCGGCTCGGGCGCTACGACCTGACCGTCGTGGCCGCCGGCAAGGGCGACCTGGTCGGCGTCTTCGACCGGGACCCGCAACGGTCGGTATACACGGCACCCCAGCGAGGACTGGCCGTCGCGTACGTGCACGGCATGGCGCCGGACCCGCTGTGGCCGGTGCCGCACGTCAGCTTCAACGCGGTGCCCGGGCTCGGCGAGCTGTTCGTCATTCCCGCGCTGACCCTGTCCGGACCGTGCGAGATCCTGTTCTGGGAAGCGGTGCCCGACGGGCCGCTCGACCTGTGGAAGGATCGGCGGGACCCGGTCGAGCACCTCAAGCTGACCCTGGACCTGGTCCGGCAGTACACCCCGTGGATCTACGACCGGTGCGTGGGCGTCGAGCTGACCGACGGGCGGGCCACCCTGTCCGGCCGGTACACCCCGACGGTGCGCCATCCGGTGGCGGAGCTTCCCTCCGGCGGCGTCGTCCTGGGCATGGCCGACGTGGTGGTCGCCAACGACCCGATCACCGGTCAGGGCAGCAACACCGCCGCCAAGTGCGCGTCCTCGTACCTCCGATCCATCCTGGAGCGTGGCGACCAGCCCTTCGACCGGGATTGGATGGGGCGCACGTTCGAGAGGTTCTGGGCGGACGCCGGGCAGGCGGTGACCCAGTGGACCAACGCCATGCTCCAGCCGCTGCCCCCGCACGTGCAGCAGGTCCTCGGCGCCGCCTCGGCCAACCCGACGATCGCCCGTCGGTTCGCCAACGGCTTCTGCGACCCGAACGACTTCCAGCACTGGTTCATGACGCCGGACCGCGCGGAGCAATACCTGGCCTCCGTCGCCGACTGAACCGACCGCTTCGCGAGCCGAGGGCCGTGGCGCGGCGGGCGGTCGACCCGCCGCGCCGGTCCGTCCGCGCGGCGCTGGGACCGGCCGAACCGGCGATCGGCCACGCCGGCCGGCTCCTACCCGGGCAGCCCTGCTCGATGGGTGGGCGCTGGCGGCGGCAACTGGCGGTCGTGCCACCGGCTGAGCAGGGCCAACGACGTGATCGCACCGACCAGCGCCAGGAACATGTCCCACTGGGTGTCCCACACGTCGCCCTGGGTGGCGAGGAAGTCGTCGGCGGCCGAACCGCCGGCCACCGCCGCCCACCATTCGATCATCTCGAAGAGAGCGCTGAAGGCCAGACAGGCGCAGACCACGAGCGGGGCGAGCCACCGGCTGCCACGCAACGGCGAGCGGCGGACCAGAATCTCGCGGACCAGAATCGCCGGCACGAAGCCCTGCGCGAAGTGACCGAGCCGGTCGTACGGGTTGCGCGACAGGTCGAACAGGTCCTGCAGCCAGTTGCCCAGCGGGGTACGCGCGTAGGTGTGGTGCCCGCCGACGATGAGGATCGTCGCGTGCACCGCGAGCAGGCAGCACAGCAGTGTGCTCAGCGGGAACCGGCGCCAGACGAGCAGCAGCACCGGGATCCCCACGATCACCCACACCGTCTCCAACAGCCAGGTGAGCCGGTCGTAGGGCCGAATGCCGGACGCGACCAGCGCAACGAGGACGAGGCCCAGCAGTGCCTGCGGAAGGACAGCGCGTGCTCGGGCCACCGGTGACCACCTACTCGTGAATGACCAGACCGCCAGCCGCCGCCCGGACGCCGACGATATCAGCGGCGTGATCAATGCCAGACGTACGTACGGCAGGCGGAACCTCGGTCCACCGGGGCTCCCACCTCGCTGTCAACGACGGCGGTTGGCCTTCGACGTTTCGGCAGTGCCTCGTGGTGTGGGGTGGACATGTCCCGGCGTCAGCCGGCCCGCTCGGCCGGGCGTAGCAGCAGGGCGGCGAGCAACCCGCCGAGGAGGACTGCGGCGGCACCGACCGTCTGGCCGGTCTCCAGCGCCGAGCGGAACGCGTTGGAGACGAGCCCGCGTTCGGTCCCGGTGCGCGCGGCGGCCAGGGCCGCCGGGAACGACCCGGCCCCGGCCACGGCGGCGGGCAGCGGCGCTGGCGCCCAATATCTCCGCGCGCCGTCGGGGGCCGACCGATCCGAGGAGGATGATCCGTTCGTCGCCGATGTGCGGTGCCACCAGTTCGGTGTGCTGTCGCTCGTCCTGCACGATGCCGCAGATGGTCAGGGCCCGCCGGTGAGCCGGGCGATCTCGATGGGTCGTCGACCTACCCCGGGCGCACACGCCGTCGAGGCTCGACCAGTAGTTCCGTCACCTGCTCCCATGGGACGTTGTGATGCAGAAGGGTGTCCGCCACGCGACCGGCCCGAGCAGAGCCACCCTCACGGGGATGGCACATCGGTGAGATCGGCCGGGTCGAGACGCAACGTCGCGAGCAGCCCGGCGTGCTTGCCGGGATCCACCCACTCCGGTAGCTCATGATCGACCCAGTCGGCTCTGACCTGCTGACCCCGCTCGCGTAGGGCTTGAACGATCCGGTGCTTGGCGATCTTCATCAGCTGCTCCCTTGTGAAGCCGTTGGGACGGTCATGGCCCCTCCCCTGCTCGAACGGGTAGCGGTGTGGACGCGGTGGTCGAATCCCCGTCACCAGGTCGCCGGGGGGCGCGGTGGACGTCGGTCGGCGCCCCTGCGAACTCGTACCGTGGCCGACGGAGCCGTGCGGACAGCACGTGGAAGATTCCAGGGACAAGCCGGCGTGGCGGTCGCACGTCGATGCAACAGCTGTGAGCTGGTCGTGGTCGCAACGCTCGGAGTCGGCGGAAGGGAGAGTGCCGTAGCTGTCGCGATGGAGGTGACCATTGTTCAACGCCCCTCAGGGGCTGGTGGCGGCGAAACCGGCGGGGCCACCGGGGTACCCGGGCGACATGACCACCGTACGCCCCCACCCGGTAGGAGGGCATCCCGTACCCCGTCCTCCCGGGAACTCGACGTTGCACCGGGACCGACCTGAGCGCCGCGGCAGTCAAGGCGATCGTCACGGAGTGCGGCGCGGCCGATTGCTCGGTCAAGCAACTAGCATGGATGGCATGTCCGGCTCCCCAGCAGAACCCCTTCAGCCCCTGAACCCCGAGGAGGAAGCGCTGGTCCGCTCCCTGGGCCGCGTGATGTACGTCCTGCCCCGGGCGATCGACGCCGACATGGTGAGCGAGCACCAGCTGCCGCTCACCGAGTACACCGCCCTGAGGAACCTGTCCGAGGCGCCCGGTCGGCAGATGCGGATGAGCGAACTCGCGGCGGCCTGCCAGCTCTCGCTGAGTGGGATGACGCGCACGATCAACCGCCTGGAGACCGCGGGCCTGGTCGAGCGGGTCAGGAGCGAAAAGGACGCCCGCAGTTGGAACGCCGTCCTCACCGACGCCGGCTTCGCCCGCCTGGAACAGTCCTGGCCGAGCCATCTGGCCAGCGTGCGGCGGCGGTTCCTGGACCACTTCGAGGGCATGGACCTCGTCCAGCTGGCCCGTGCGTTCCAACAGGTCGGGACGGCCCGCTGACGCGTCCTCCCCGCCCGCATCAGCCGTGGGCGCCGGGCACGCGATGCGGCGGCCCGGCGCTCCGCGACTGCGGTCACTCCCCGGCGAGCAGGTGCTCGAACGGCGTCGGGTCGTCGAAGGGATCGGTGTGGGTGGGCTTGTCACGCCGGTCCACCTCGCGGGCCAGTTCGCCGGCCGCCCGGTCGATCCGGTGGACCAGCGAACTCTGTGCCGTGTCGCCGGCACCCCAGTCCTCGGGGGCGGCGAACACCGCGGTCGGCACGACCACCGCGTGCAGGTAGGCGAAGAGCGGTCGCAGCGCGTGTTCCAGCACCAGCGAGTGCCGTCCCGTCCCCCCGGAGGCGGCGATCAACACCGGCTTGTCCACCAGCGCGGTGTCGTCGAGGACATCGACGAACATCTTAAGGAGCCCGTTGTACGACGCGCTGAACGTCGGCGTGACCGCGATCAGTGCGTCCGCGCCCGCCACGGTCTCGTGCACTCGCTTCAGCTCTTCCGACGGATAGCCGGCGAGCAGGTTGTTGACCATGTCGTGCGCGTGGTCGCGCAGCTCGATGAGCTCGACGTCGACCTCGGCACCGAGCTGTTCCAGCTCGCGCCGGGCCGCGTCGGCGAGCCGGTCGGCGAGCATCCGGGTCGACGACGGCTGCCGCAGACCGGCCGACACGACTGCGATGGTGCGCCTCATCGGTCCTCCTCCGCCGCAGCGGCCTGCGCAGCGGCCTTCAGCGAGGCGTGGGTCGGGGCGTCCGGCACGTGGGCGGGACGGCCCACTGCGAACTCCTTGCGCAGCACCTGCACGACCTCGCCCAGCATCTCGATCTGCTGCAGCACCGTCTTCCGCGGTACGCCGATCCCGTCGACGTTGAAGAGCTGGCGCTGGTAGTCGCCGCCCGCGTACTCCCGGAAGGCCAGGGTCCGGTCGATCACCTCCTGCGGGCTGCCGACCAGGAGCGCCGTCTGCTTCATCGTCTCCTCCAGCGACGGCCCATGTCCGTAGGCCGCAGAGTTGTCGAAGTACGGGTGGAAATCGCGGACCGCGTCCTGCGAGTTCCTCCGCATGAACACCTGCGCGCCCAGGCCCACGATGGCCTGGTCCGCGGAGCCGTGCCCGTAATGCTCGAACCGCCGGCGGTAGAGCCCGACCATCCGCTGGACGTGCTCCTTGGGCCACAGGAGGTTGTTGTGCAGGAACCCGTCGCCGTAGTACGCCGCCTGCTCGGCGATCTCCGGGCTGCGGATCGAGCCGTGCCACACGAACGGCGGTACGCCGTCCAGCGGCCGGGGCGTCGAGGTGAACGACTGCAACGGGGTGCGGAACTTGCCCTCCCAGTCGACCACCTCCTCACGCCACAACCGGCGCAGCAGGGCGTAGTTCTCGACGGCGAGCGCGAGGCCGTTGCGGATGTCCTGGCCGAACCACGGATAGACCGGCCCGGTGTTGCCGCGGCCCATCATGAGGTCGACCCGGCCGTCGGCGAGATGCTGGAGCATCGCGTAGTCCTCGGCGATCTTCACCGGGTCGTTGGTCGTGATCAACGTGGTCGAGGTGGACAGCACGATCTTTTCCGTCCGCGCCGCGACGTGGCCGAGCAGCGTGGTGGGCGAGGACGGGAAGAACGGCGGGTTGTGGTGCTCACCGATGGCGAAGACGTCCAGGCCCACCTCCTCGGCCAGCTTCGCGTACTCCACCACAGCCTTGATCCGCTCGTGCTCAGACGGCATCCCTCCGGTCACCGGGTCGCGCGCCACGTCGCCCACACCAAAGATTCCGAACTGCATCTCAGCTCGCCTGCCTCGCTCGTTCCGATCACGGTTGACGCCATCATGAACCCGAGGCGGGTGAGGCAAATTCCTTGACTAGGCAAGTACTTTGGGGTGACGGCGCTCACGGTCGGCCCGGCAACCGCAGCCCCCTACTGGTCCGTCCGGTCGACCATGTCCCAACGTGGGCCCTCCTCGGCCTAACACAGGCCGCCTCACCCCACCACCGGGGGCAAGCTCTACCTCTGCGCGATCAAGGACGTTTACTCCGGCCGGATCGTCGGCTACTCCATCGACGACCGGATGACAGCGTCCCTGGGCTGTCACGGCGCTGCGCTACGCGATCCGGCTGCGGGACCGGGCCGGCACGATGCACTCCGACCGGGGCAGCCAGGGCGGATTCACCTGGTCGTCGCAAGCCACCCCACGCTACGACGTCCACATGGGACCGAACGAACACCGCGAAACCCGTTACGAAGAACACGAAGCCCGCCAATCCCCGCCCGCGCCGCACGCGTTGAAGATCAAGCTAGTAGCGCACTCTCTCGCAGGCTCCCTCACGGTGCGAGCCGGGATATCAAATGACTTGACCTCAACCTCGGGTGAGGTTCTAGCCTCTTTCGCGGAGGTACGGCATGAGCATGGAGATTACCGCGTGGATGTCCCTGCACCACGCGATGAATGCGCAGGACGAACGGCCACTGTCACGGGCGACCTTGAAACGCATCGCCCGGTTCGCGGGGCCGCACCGCACCTTGATCATAAAGTTCCTGTTGTTGAGCGTGGTGACAGCGGTCCTCACGGTGGCGGCGCCGGTTCTCGCCGGTCGGGTGGTTGACGCGATCGTCGACGGAGCCGACACCGGCATCGTGATCCGGTTGGCAGTGCTGATCGCCGTGATCGCCCTGGCCGAAGCCGGCCTGGGTCTGGTGACGCGCTACCTGTCCGCAAGCATCGGTGAGGGATTGATAGTCCAGCTCCGGACCGCCGTCTTCGACCACGTTCAGCGCATGCCGGTGGCGTTCTTCACCCGGACCCGCACAGGTGCGCTGGTCAGCCGTTTGAACAACGACGTGATCGGCGCACAGCGGGCATTCAGCGACACCCTGTCGAGTGTGGTCGGCAACACCGTCACACTGATACTGACGTTGGCGGTGATGCTCAGCTTCTCGTGGCAGATCACGCTGCTGGCGCTCGTACTGCTGCCCATCTTCGTACTGCCGGCCCGGCGGATGGGTTCGAAGCTCGCCCAATTGCAGCGCGAAGCGGCCGAGCACAACGCGGCGATGAGTACCCGGATGACAGAACGCTTCTCCGCACCCGGCGCAACACTGGTCAAGCTGTACGGGCGTCCGGCCGAGGAGTCGGCCGAGTTCGCCGCGCGGGCGCGGCGGGTGCGAGACATCGGCATTCGCGCCGCCATGCTCCAGTGGGTGTTCATCACCGCACTCACCGTTGTTGGCTCGCTGGCGCTGGCCCTGGTGTACGGGCTAGGCGGTCTTTACGCCCTACGGGGCAGCCTCGACGCCGGTACCGTGGTCGCGCTGGCGCTGCTACTGTCGCGCCTCTACGCGCCGTTGACTTCGCTGGCCAGCGCCCGGGTCGAGGTGATGAGCGCGCTGGTGAGCTTCGAGCGGGTGTTCGAGATCCTCGACCTCAAGCCCCTGATCCTCGACAAGTCCGACGCCCGGCCGCTTCCCGACGGGCCAGTGGCGGTGGAGTTCGACGCGGTACGGTTCGGCTACCCGTCAGCCGACAAGGTGTCGCTCGCCTCGCTTGAGGATGTGGCGAAGCTCGACACGCGCGGCGGCGAGGAGGTGCTGCACGGCGTATCGTTCCGCGCCGAAGCGGGGCAGATGGTCGCCCTCGTCGGCTCCTCCGGAGCGGGCAAGTCGACGATCGCTCAGCTCGTGCCCCGCCTGTACGACGTCGAGGACGGCGCGGTGAAGCTCGCCGACGTCGACGTACGCGACCTGTCGGCCGACTCGATCCGAACGGCACTCGGCGTGGTGACCCAGGACGGGCACCTGTTTCACGAAAGCATCCGAGCCAACCTGACGTTCGCTCGGCCGGACGCGACCGAGGAGGAGATGCGGGAGGTACTACGCCGGGCCCGGCTCGACAGCCTGATCCGCTCGCTTCCTGAGGGGCTCGACACCGTCGTCGGCGAACGCGGGTACCGCCTGTCGGGCGGAGAACGGCAGCGGCTCACCATCGCGCGGCTGCTCCTGGCCCGTCCCCGCGTGGTCATCCTCGACGAGGCGACCGCGCACCTCGACTCCACATCGGAGGCCGCAGTACAGGCCGCACTCGGCGAAGCCCTGACCGGCCGGACAAGTGTGGTCATCGCGCACCGGCTGTCGACCATCCGTGCGGCCGACCAGATCCTCGTCGTCGAAGACGGGCGCATCGTCGAACGCGGGCGACACAGCGACCTACTCGCCGCCGGCGGCCGGTACCAGGAGCTGTACCGCACGCAATTCGACCAGGAAGAGCCGGCGGTCCAGGAAGAACCCGTCGCGGCCGCGTAGCCGTGCCGGAGGCTCTGTCGTCCTCAACGCACTAACTTCGGCAGTTGAGGGCGTTTGCGAGGACGGCATCCTCAACCAGGGCCTTGAAGCGCCTCGTGTCGCTGTTGCAGTCGAACTGCTGCCCGTTTCAGCACCGCTGGCACCGGTGCGCCACTTCACCCGCCAACGGATCGTCTTGCCCTCCTGGGACCGCCCCCTCTCGACGTAGAGGTGCGCCCACCTCCACAACATCGCCCTCACCGGGTGAGCACCAACGCGGCCACGGGCAACGCCTTGACCGAGTTACGAGACGTTGCTTAGGTGGAGCGCGCCGATCGGACGTTATGGCTGGAGATGTCGGAACTCCAAGGCCCCTCCATCCCAACGGCAGCGGGGTTGCCATGGGATGACTTGCGTATGGCCGGGAACCCTGGTTCGGAATGACCAAGTCCTGACAGCAGCTTGGCGGCGATCTTCCGCTGCGAGCGACACTCGGCATGGGCAAACCCTGTCGACGACTTGAGGAGGTCTGGGTGACCGCGACATCACGGCGGCCGACGCCCGCCGACCCGATGCCGGACGCACCGACGCGGCCGGGGGTGTCCAGCGGCGCCTGCCGAGACCTGCCGCCGGAGTTGGGGCCGGACGCGATCGGCGTGCTGGAGGGTCGCACGTTCATGTTCTCCGACGCCCGCGGAGACGTGCCGAGAGGCTCCATCGGCGGCCTGGTGCGCGACGACACCCGGTTCCTCAACCAGTGGGAACTGACGATCGACGACGCGCCGCTGCTGGTGCTCTCCTCGGGAACCGTCGACGCCTACTCGGCGGCGTTCTTCCTGGCCAACTCCGACCTGCCCCACCTGCCGGCCAACCGGGTGGGCGTGCGACGGCAGCGCTTCGTCGGCGACGGCCTCTACGAACGCCTCGAGCTGCGGTACTTCGGCATCGAACCCGTGTCGATCCGCCTGCGCTTGGCGGTGGGGACGGATTTCGCCGACCTGTTCGAGATTAAGGAGTCGGGCCGCGACCGTGCTCCGGACATCATCCGCCGGCACGAACCGGACGGCTCGGCACTCGCGTTCGGGTACCGCAACGGCAGCTACGCGGCGTCGTTAAGCGTCGAGGCCGACCCGCCGGCCGACCTGGCGGACGGCGACGCCCTGGTGTGGGATGTGTGTCTCGAGCGGGGGCAGCAGTGGAGCTGCGAGTTGCAGGTTCCGCTGCGCTGCGGCGAGGAAGACTACCGACCGGCGGTCCGCGGGTTCGGCGAGGCCTTCGATCACGGGCCGGAGGACCCGTCGACCCGGTGGGCGGCGGAGAAGCCGCATCTGCACGCGGACGTGGATCTACTCCGCGACGTCTACCACAGGTCGGCGATCGATCTGGTGTCCATGCGGATCGAGAAGACCATCGCCGGCGAGCCGGTCGTCCTCCTTGCCGCTGGCCTGCCGTGGTTCCTGACCACCTTCGGTCGCGACACGGTGATCACCGCCTACCAGACCATGATCTGCGGCCCTGATGTCGCCCGCGGCGCCCTGATCGTGCTGGCCACGCATCAGGCGAAAGGGTTCGACGACTTCACCGACGAGGAACCTGGCAAGATCTTCCACGAATACCGCTCAGGTGAGCTGACCCAGCTCGGACTCAAGCCCTACCGCCCGTACTACGGCAGCGCCGACACCACCGCGCTCTGGCTCATCCTGCTCTCGGAGTACTGGCGGTGGACCGGGGACGCCGACCTCGTGCGCCGGTTGCGCGGCAACGCCGAGGCCGCGCTGCGATGGATCGACCGTTACGGCGACCGCGATGGCGACGGATACGTCGAATACGCCACCCGCTCCAAGCAGGGCCTGGGCAACCAGTGCTGGCGGGACTCCCCGGACGGTGTGCAGTACGCCGACGGGAGGATACCCGTCCTACCGATCGCCACCTGTGAGACGCAAGGCTACACCTACGACGCGAAACTGCGCATGGCCGAACTCGCCGAGGGACCGTGGCAGGACCCGGCCATGGCTCAGCAACTACGCGCCGGCGCCGCGCGCCTGCGCGAGCAGTTCAACCGGGACTACTGGATCCCGGAGCGGGGCGGCTACTACGCCGTCGGCCTCGACGGCGACAAACGGCCCATCGACTCGATGACCTCCAACATGGGTCATCTGCTCTGGAGTGGGATAGTCCCCGAGGAACGCGCCGGACAGCTCGCGCGACACCTGATGTCTCCCGAGCTGTTCTCTGGGTGGGGGGTGCGCACCCTGTCCACCGCCGATGTCGGCTACAACCCCATCGGCTATCACGTCGGCACCGTCTGGCCACACGACAACTCGATCATCGCCGCCGGGCTGGCCAGCTACGGTCACCGCGACGAGGCCAACCGGATCGCGATGGCGATGCTGGAGGCGTCCCGGCACTCCGAGCACCGGCTGCCCGAGGCGTTCTCCGGCTACGACCGGTCCTTCGGCCGTCAGCCCGTGCCGTACCCGACCGCCTGCAACCCCCAGGCCTGGGCCAGCGGGGCTCCCCTGCTGTTCCTGCGCACGATGCTCGGCCTCGAACCGCGGGAGGCCGAACTCGTCGCCGACGCTCACGTCCCCGACGAACTCGGACGGATCCGCCTGCACCACGTAGCGGCGCTCGGGCGACGGTGGAACGTCGAAGCCGCGGGTTCCGAGTGCACGATCTCCCCCGATAAGAACTCCTAACGAAATGATGTTGGGGCGTGTCCGCTGGGACATGAGGATCGTTCTGTCTGAATGTGAGGAGGGGTGAGCAGCCGCCGTGGGTCGTCTCGGACGAGTTATGGGCTGAGATCGCGTCGCTGCTGCCACCACGTCCACCGCGCCGGCACCGGTTCCCGGGCCGCAAGCCCCTCGACTATCGCAAGGTGCTGTGCGGGATCCTGTTCGTGCTCTACCCCGCGATCCCGTGGGAGTACCTGCCCCAGGAACTCGGGTTCGGCTCAGGGACGACCTGCTGGCGCCGGTTGCGGAACTAGAACGACGCCGGCGTGTGGCAACGGCTGCATGAGGTCCTGCTGGGCAAACTACGGGCCGCCGACGGCCGAGATCGAAGCGCTGCGCCGCGCCCGTGTGGTGCACGTGCAGCCGGGTATCGAATCACTCACCTCACGCGTGCTGAAACTCATGGACA
The DNA here is from genome assembly GCF_049844475.1 of Micromonospora sp. DT47. Lineage (NCBI taxonomy): Bacteria > Bacillati > Actinomycetota > Actinomycetes > Micromonosporales > Micromonosporaceae > Micromonospora > Micromonospora sp. DT47. The sequence goes on from NZ_JBNCLC010000006.1 coordinate 222,826, forward strand.
GGGGCGTGACGGGCACCCGGAACGTCCGGACATTGCGTGACTGCGAATCGGCGGAGCTGACGGTCGCCTGGAACTGGCTGTACGGCTTCCCCGGCGAGACCACCGATGACTACCGTCCGGTGATCGAACAGGTGCCGGCGCTGGTGCATCTGCAGCCCCCGTCCGCCGCCACCCGGATCGCCCTCGAACGGTTCAGTCCGTACTTCGAACGACCCGAGCTCGGGTTCGCCCTCCGGTCACCCGACGAGATCTATCACCACGTCTACGCCCTGCCTCCCGAGGAACTGGCCGACCTCGTCTTCCTCTTCGAGTGCGAGCCTGCTGGCATCGTCGGCGAGGACGTCAGGCACCTGGAGTGCGCACTCGACGAGTGGAAGGCGGCGTATCCCAGCAGCACGCTCCTGCGGATCCTCGACGCCGACGGGATCCACATCCAGGACAACCGCGTCGGCTGGCCCAGGCGCGACCATCACATCACCGACCCGACGCTGGTGGCCGGATACCTGGAGCTCGAGCACGGTCGGTCCCTGCCCGCGCTGGTCGCCCGGCTCGGCGATCAGGGAATGATCCTCGCGCCAGAACGGGTCCGCCGTGTGGCTCGACCAGCTGCGGCGAGACGGACTGGTGTTCGTCGAGAACGGACAGTACCTGGCGCTCGCCACGGTGAACGCGCCGATGCGGATGAGGTGAGGATGACGTGCCGACCGCCGCGTCCACCAACACGCCCACCCCTGTCAAGCCGCACCAGACCAGCGTGCGGGCCGCCGACGCCGGCGAGGTCCTGGTGGCCGAGCTCGAGGCGGCGGGCACGACGGGGTGGTGATAAACGGCGGCGTCCGTGTCGATGCTGACGCTCCCTCGCTGATGTTCCGCCCAGGCAGCAGGGCAGGCCGCCCGGTGGCAAGCTGAGCACCGCTACGGGTCCTGCTACTACCGCCGCGGACCAGGCTTCATGACCGTGAAGGACACCCGCATCGCCACGGCCCCCATCCGGTTCGTCATCGACGACGAGCCGGCGTGGTCGGCTTCGGGAAGCTGCTCAACGTCGCGAATCTGAACCAGGCTGACCCATCGGTATGCGACCTGGCCGAGATCCTCGCCCACGAGCGCCTGGTGCTGCGGTTCGGGAACGCCGCGACACTGCTTCCCGTCCGTATGCGGCGCTGGCCCGTACCGTACGACGCAATCTAAAGGACCAAGGTGCTGCACACCCCCTCCGGGGCACGCCCGCCAACGTCCGGGAGCACGTCATCTACGCCCTGAGATCCACCGGCTGACCGGCATCACCCGACGCCATCCTGCGCAGGCTGAGCCCGGACGGTTCCATGTCCGCGACCTACCACCGCTACGACACGGGCCATCCCGAAGTTCGGTAGCGGACAGGCCGTCAAGCATTAGGCTGATGACCTGCTCGGAATGAGGCGCCCCACCGTCCGACGGACCGACACCGCGCATCGAGGAAGGCCAGATCGTGCACGCAGACGCCGTCAACGGCTCAGGCGACCCGATGCCCGCGGCGTTCATCGGACACGGCAACCCGATGAACGCCCTCGAGGTCAACCGCTACACGACGGCATGGAAGGCCTTCGGCGCGGCGGTGCCGCGCCCCCGCGCCATCCTCGTGATCAGCGCACACTGGTTCATAAACGCCACGGCCGTCACCGCCATGCCAAAGCCGCGGACCATCCACGACTTCTACGGGTTCCCGCCAGCACTGTTCGAGGTGCAGTACCCCGCACCCGGGCTACCGGAGCTGGCCGCAGAGATCAGCGACGTCGTGCACCCCACCTGGGTCGGTGCCGACATCGACAGCTGGGGCATCGACCACGGCACCTGGTCGGTGCTCACGCACGCCTTCCCCGACGCCTCGATCCCGGTTGTCCAGCTCAGCATCAACGCCGACAAGCCCCTGGACTATCACCTTCAGCTCGGCGCCAAGCTCGCGCCCTTGCGGCAGCGAGGAGTGCTCATCGTCGCCAGCGGCAACGTCGTGCACAACCTGCGCGGCATGGACTGGGAACTGACCGACGACGGCTACGACTGGGCCCAACGCTTCGACGAAGACGCCAAGGGCCGCATGCTGACCAACCCGACTGAGTTCGCGACGCTCGACGCCCACCGTGACTTCCAGCACGCCGTACCGACACCCGACCACTTCATCCCCGCCCTGTACCTCGCCGGCCTCGCCGCAGCAACTGACACACCGGACACCGGCGTCCTGGTCGACGGCTACGCCTACGGATCGCTGTCGATGACCGCCTACACACTCGGCCTCTCCTGCCCCAACGCCGCTGGTGAAGGCGGATCCCCACAACCACCCGCCGCCCTACCACCCGACGCGTCCAACATCTGACCCCAACCCCGGGCTGCACGACAACATGCTCATCACCCCGCCGTGGAGCGACCCGCGGAACTGACCGGCCTCAGCGGGTCCGACCAGGCCTGGCTGGCGTGGATGGCTCACTTCGACGCCGACCTGTCGGCCTCCATGCGTCTGCAGACGACCCGCCCGCAGACCCTCGCGTACGCGCTCACCGACTCGCCGTGTCAGCGAGACCCGGTACTGACCACCGGTCGGGCTCGCCGCAGTCCACCGGATGGCCGTCACGCCGTCGACCTCGGCGGCGCCCAGGAACTGCTCGATCACGCCTCCTCGCCGCAGGGCACCAATGGCAAACGACCGAGTCAGGGACCGCACGCATACACGGCCTAGCGCGGGCCGCGACATCTTGCGACGCTAACAGTTGTGTATGACTACGACCTGTTGGTGCTGGGCTCCGGACCCAGTGGTCAGAAGGCCGCGATCGCCGCCGCCAAGCTCGGCAAGCGGGTCGGCATCGTGGACCGCCGCGACATGATCGGTGGGGTGTGCATCAACACCGGCACTGTCCCCTCCAAGACGCTACGCGAGGCCGTGCTCTACCTGACCGGCATGAGCCAGCGGGACCTGTATGGCAGCAGCTACCGGGTCAAGGAGCAGATCACGGTCAGCGACCTGGCCGCCCGGACCCAGCATGTGATCAGCCGGCAGACCGACGTCATCCGCAATCAGCTGGCCCGCAACCGGGTCGCAATGATCACCGGCACCGGACGGTTCGCGAACGCGCACGCGATCTGGGTGGATGGCGGCTCCGGGCGCGAGTCCAAGGTCACCTTTGACAAGATCATCATTGCCGCGGGTACACGCCCGGCCCGCCCGGACAGCGTCGACTTCGACGACCGGACGATCGTGGACTCGGACGGCGTCATCAACCTCCAGGCCGTACCCCGCAGCATGGTCGTGGTCGGCGCCGGCGTGATCGGCATGGAGTACGCGTCCATGTTCGCCGCGCTCGGCACCAAGGTGACCGTGGTAGAACGCCGCGACCGGATGCTCGAGTTCTGCGACGAAGAGGTCGTCGAGTCGCTCAAGTACCACCTACGCGACCTGTCCGTGACGTTCCGCTTCGGCGAGGAGGTCGCCGCGGTGGAGAAGCACCAGACCGCGGCGCTGTGCATCCTAGAAAGCGGCAAGAAGATCGTCGCGGACACGGTCATGTACTCGGCCGGCCGCCAGGGCCAGACCGACGACCTGGCGCTGGAAGCGGCCGGGCTGGAGGCGGACAAGCGCGGCCGGATCAAGGTCGATGCGAACTACCGCACCGCGGTCGACAACATCTACGCGGTCGGTGACGTGATCGGCTTCCCGGCGCTGGCGTCCACGTCGATGGAGCAGGGCCGACTCGCCGCGCAGCACGCCTGCGGCGAGCCGGTCCGCGAGCTGCACGAGTTGCAGCCAATCGGCATCTACACGATTCCGGAGATCAGCTTCGTCGGGAAGACCGAGGAGGAGCTGACCGACGGCTCGACGCCGTTCGAGGTGGGCATCGCGCGCTACCGCGAGCTGGCCCGCGGCCAGATCGTGGGTGACTCGTACGGCATGCTGAAGCTGCTCGTCTCGCCGGACGACGGCCGGCTGCTCGGCGTGCATGTGTTCGGGACCGGCGCCACCGAGATCGTCCATATCGGACAAGCGGTCATGGGCTGCGGCGGCACGGTCGACTACCTGGTCGACACGGTGTTCAACTACCCGACGCTGGCCGAGGCGTATAAGGTCGCCGCCCTGGACGCATCCAACAAGATCCGCAACATCATCCGGATCGACGGTTAGTAGACTGATGCCGCGACTGGCGTTCCGTCCGGTCCGGAATTTCCGATGGTGCGCAGCGCTCGCAGGTCCTCGACGGCGCAGAGATTTCCGTGCCGGTGTAGCGGCACGGTGGCTAGTGCGGTGTCCACTAACGTTCGCCGGGTTGTCGCCCCTGGGAATTGTCGTACGGGTGGTGTTGGCTTCGGTTCGTGCCTCGTCGTCGGGATCCGTTCGCGCCGCCGGTCGTGCATCGCACCGCGCGTGTCGCGGTGCGGGTGACGCCGGGGCAGCGGCGGCGGTGCTTCGGGCTGCTGCGCTCCGCTGGTGATGTGTGGGGAGTCGCTCGCCCCCACGGCGAGGATCCACAACACCCACCGGAAACCCGGTGAACGTTAGTGGACACCGCACTAGCCTACGCAGATGAGCTTCCCGATGGCCGGACTGCGACTGCGGTTCTGCACCGATCCGGGCGAGATCCTCGCCGCGGCGGGTGACCACCTGGCCGCCAACCCGGTAGTCAGCACGGTCGTGACCACGATCGCCCACCGGGTGCTGTCGCAGCGGGCCGACGGGATCTCGCAGCCCGACCGTAACTGGTGGCTGGTGGTCAGCGACGACTCCGGCGCCGTGGTCGGGGCCGGGATGCGGACGGCGACGGCTGCACCCTACCCGCCATTCCTGCTGCCGATGCCCGACGAGGCGGCCGTGGCCTTGGCCTACGCGTTGCACGAGCGCGGGGAGCAGGTGCTCGGGGTCAACGGGGCCCTGCCTGCCGTGGAACTGTGCGCAGCCGAGCTGGCCCGACTCGGCGGGGGCCGAGTCGAGGTCAGCCAGCACACGCGGCTACACGAGCTCGGCGAGCTGGTGCAGCCGACGTCCGCGCCCGGCGCGCTGGTGGTCGCGACCGAGGACGACGTGGAACTGGTTACGGAGTGGTTTGCCGCGTTCATGGGCGACGCCGACGAACAGGCGGGCCGGCGGCGCGGTACCAGTGCGCACCAAGTGCCCGACCGTTCGGAGATGCTGCGCCGAATCCAAGCCGGCCGGCTGTGGTTCTGGGTCGACGAGACTGGGGAGCGGGTGCATCTCACCGGCGCCAACCCACCGTCATTCGGGGTGGTCCGCGTGGGACCGGTATACACGCCGCCGGCCCAGCGTGGGCGCGGCTGGGCCAGCAACGCGGTCGCCGAGGTTTCCCGGCGGATTCAGGCCGAGGGTGCGCGGGTCTGCCTGTTCACCGACCAGGCGAACCCGACGTCGAACAAGATCTACGCCGCCCTGGGCTACCGGCCGGTAGTCGACATGGCAAACCTTCTCATCGTCCGCTGACGCCGACCACATCGCGGATGAGTGCACGGTAGGAGGCATGACCGGGTGGAGGTCGCCGCCTCGGTCTGGGAAAACACGTTGGTGGGCTAAATCTTGATCCAGTAACGTCGCGCGGCGCCGAGTTCGGTGTCCCGGACGTCCTCGAGGGCGCCGGGACCCCACTCGTCACGCGCCTCGAGCCAGGCGGCGTGCAGGCGTACGGTGGGCGCGACCAGTTCGGGCATGCGGCGACGATAGAGGTCCAGGTCTCGCGGGCGGGTATCAGGTTCGCCTGCACCTCATGCGGCTGGATCGGACACGCCGATCGCAATGCCGCCCTGAACGTCCTCACTGCGGCCGGATCGGTCGTGGACGGACGTGGAGCCACCGCCGGGGGGCGGCGTGACCGCCCCCCGGGAATCTGCTCGCCATCAGGCGGCAGAGGGGGTCACCAGGCCTTTCCTCGGATCGGCGGGACGTCGAGGTCGCGGTTCCCGCCGCGGTGTTCGGCGAGCATCTGACGGCGCTTCGCGCGCCAGCCGTGGCGCTCCTGGCGCCGGGCCTGCTTGCGGTAGACCCGGCCGGAGCAGCTGTTGCACGGACACTGCCCGCGCCCGCCGATGTAGGTCAGCGCGCAACGCGTCCAGTACGTCCGCGGCGCGCTCAGGCACTCGCGCAGATCGCAGGGGATCAAGCGCTTGACGAGATGCCGCCGCAGCTCGGGATCCCAGTGCTCGTAGAGCCAGTGGTTGTGGTCGACCCGGTACTCCTGGCGCAGCATCGGGTCGCGCTCGCGGACCCAGCCGGGTCGGTGAGCATCGGTTCGGGACATGTGACGACCTGCCCTTCGGGCCGCCCGCGCACCGTGCGCGGGACTAACGCCTCCCTGGCATGTCGATCACCTCCAGATGTTGAGAGTGGATGCCGGTACACGAGTGGTCTGGGGCCTGCCCATCTCCCGACTCAGCAGGGGAGCACCCGTCAGAGCATGTTGGTCACGGCGTACATGGTAGGCCGGGGCACCGACGGGATCCGATCACCGTGGCGAGCCGCCCGGCCCTTGCCGGAGTGGCCGCGGGTGCGGGCGACCCGGGAGGCCATGCGGTCCGGCGTCTCCTGCGGCGCCGGGAGAGTGGATGCCGCCGCCGAACACGGCGACGTAGGTGGGGGCGGCCATGGCCCGGGCCTCCCGCTCGGTGAACCCCCGGCGGCGGAAGTAGGTGACCTCACCGGTGACCCACTCGTGCAGCGGGCGACGGCCACGCCGAGGCTCAGCAGGTTGGCCCGCAGCTTGTTCGCCTCGTCCTCGTAGACCATGTCAGCCGACCGGCGCGGGGGTGGGCTCCCGCCAACGCTGCCCGCCGCCACGGCCTGGCCGACGATCTCGGGGTACCCGCCAGCGGTACCCGGGCCGGGGGACGCCGCGAGGCGCCCGGCGTCCAACCGGTACCCAGGTGGTCCTCCCACTGCCGGGCACTCAGGCTGAGGACGTGCAGCGCCGGGAACCCGGCGACGGCGGCGACGTCCGCGACGGCCGCCTCGGCGAGGTCCAGCCGCACCAGGTTCGGCAGCTCCGCGAGCGCGGCAACCGACACCGGCTCGGCGTTGCCGGCCAGCGCCACGTACCCGATCGTCGGCGTCGCGGCCAGCCGCTCCGGCTCGAACCGCTCGGCCACGACGAGGCGGCCGACCGGCAGATGCTCCGTCGTTGGTGCACGCCGACGGCGGCGCGGCTTCATTCATCGGGCAGAGTCGCCGTGCCGCGCTCGCCGCGCTATGAACGCCCGATCAGCGGCAGAAGCGGATACTGCGCCGGCTGGCCAGATGCGTTGGCTGCTGCCACCGCATGTTGGTGCTCCGGGGCAACGTGAGCCGGTACATGATCCAATGGCGCCATGGAACTCAGCAAGCAGTTCAGCGAGCAGCAATACGCTCGGGCGCTGGAGTCGTGGACCTGGCTGGATCTCGACGGTAAGGTTCCGCGGTTTACCTCGCTGTTCGGCGATGTGTTCCTCGAGTCTGCGGACGGGGCATGGTGGTTCCTCGACACCTTCGAAGGGCACCTCGTACGGGGGTGGAACAGCGGTGCCGACCTCACTGCCGAACTAGACACCGAGGCTGGCCAGGACAGGTACCTCCTGGCCAGCCTCGCTATGGCCGCGTACCACCGGCGCGAGCTTCGCCTGGACGCCGGCCAGATCTATGCCTACGCGCCGCCCCCGATCGTCACCGGTAGTTTCGACGTCGACCAAATTGAGGTGTTCGACTTCTTTGCGGTGGTCAATATCGCTGGCCAGCTCCACGAGCAGCTACGGAACAAGCCCTCAAGTTGGAGCCGGCCCCTCGGAATGGTCGGCAGACCCGGCCCGTAGTACCCGCCACGGCGTTGGTCGCGGCAACCAGCGACGAACGCGCTCAGATCGGCATGGTCGGATGTGACTGGTGGGTGTTTGCGCTGAGGGACGGGAATCGACGCTTGTCGCTGGAGTTCTCGACGACGGGGACCATCCAGCGCTTGACCGTCGGCGCGTCGGCTCGGTCGTTGTCCACGACAACTTGCGCGATAGCCTCCGGGTCGACCTCGCTGCGATACAGCGCCTGCCCGGGTAGATAGCGCCCGAGGTAGCGCCGCTCGATCTCCTCGTGCGACCCGAACAGATTCATGTCGCGGACTTTGGCGCGGCGCAGCGTCTCCCGCGGTGATACGCGCAGGTAAACCGATAGCGTCCACTGGTCACGCAGTTGCTCGCGCAGAAGGAACACGCCGTCGAAAATGAGGACGGCACGAGCCGGAACCTCGGCGACGCGGACCGAAGAGCCGGCATCAGTTTTATGGTCATACCTGGCGATCTGCACCCGGGCAACGCCCTCGCCGAACGGCCTAAGGCACTCACTGAGCAGAGCCTGGTGGTCGAACGAGTCGCGGTAGTAACCCTCGGCTGACAGCTCGCCTCGCTGGTAGCGCAGCTCGCGCGACTGATGGAAGCCATCGATCGACGCGCGCAATGTCGGTACATCCAGCGCCCTGGCGAGCTGATCGGCCAGCGTCGTCTTGCCCGCGACGTCCGGTCCGTCAACGCCCACCAAGACCCGGTCCTGTTTTCGAGACAGGCTCGTCACGACTGCTGCGAGCCGCCCCACCATGTCCATCCACGGAGCATCTCACGGCAAGATCCGTTTGCGCGGGACTGTCGGGCCGACAAGGGACCGGGTCAATGCGATCGAGGTCTGGCGTCCGTCCGAGCGGGACGTCGTGCGATACCGCGACGTGGACCTCTTCGGCCTGCCAGCACTCGAAGTCGTGGAGCGTCTACGTCGCCATGTTGACCTCAGGCCCAACGAGCACGACGACGGCTTCACTGCAGGAGACCTGCACCTCGCCCTGTGGCGTCCGTTCGCCGCGGACGACGACCCGGATGAGGAGCAGGGTCACTTCTTCCAATCGATTCTCCTGGCCCGGCCCGGCTACGACGACACACCCGCCGAGGCAGCAGCGCGGCACGCCGCTGGCGGCCAACCGGGCTACTGATCCACCTGAACGTCGCGCGAGACCGCTTACTGCGTCACACCCGCCCGGCCAGTGACGTTCGCTGCGGCGGGGATGACGCGTAAAGCTCACCGGACTCCTCGCGGCTCAGGTCGCCAACGAAGAGTTGAGCGAGCAGTACCGCGCTGCCTTCGTGGATCAACGAGACCTCGCCGGTTCGAGCGTAGAACGCTCAGCTCACATCGGCACGGCCGCGCGACCAGCGGCAGGAGAGTGCACCGAAGCAAGGGCCCGGGCTGGCAGCGGCGCGGCCTTACAGGTGATTCAGCGTGCCCGGCCGTTAGGGTCGCGAGATGGGTCAGGGCAGCGAGCATGTCGTGGAGCAACCCTTGGCCGGGGGTCGTTTGACGGCTGGTGTGGTCCGGGTTGGAGATACGGTGCGCCGCCCGGCCTCGCCTGCGTCGCGTTTCGTGGCGCGGCTGCTGACTCATCTCGCCGCGAAGGGTTTCGACGGCTCCCCTCAGCACCTGGGGTGGGACCAACACGGTCGTGACATGTTGTCGTTCGTGCCCGGCCATGTTCCTCCGCGATGGCAGCAGTTCACCGACGTCCAGGTCGGTCAGGCAGCGAGGCTGCTGCGAAAACTGCATGACGCCACGCGAGACTTGGCGTCGAACCTCCGGGGTGAGGTGGTCTGTCATCACGACCCCGGTCCGAACAACACGGTCTTCCGCGACGGCCAGCCGGTCGCGTTCATCGACTTCGACTTCGCGACGCCTGGCCACCCGTTGGAGGACGTGGGGTACATGGCGTGGGCCTGGTGCATCTCGTCACGGCCTGACCGGGGACCCGCGACAGAACAGGCCCGCCAGGTGCGGACGCTGGCGGACGCGTACGGCTTGAGCCCGACCGACCGTGACCGCCTACCAGCCGCCATCCGCGAGCGCTTGCGCCGCAACGAGGCGTACTGGCGAGACATCCACGACGACGAAGCGGCCTCGACCCCTCGCGCACGCTCTGCCGAAGTGCTCGCCTGGACCCAGCGCGAACTCGCCTACACCGAGGCCAACCAGGAGACGTTCATCGCCGCACTATGTTCGGCAAAGTCGCGCGGTCAGCGCTGATGACAGCACGTTCGGCCCCGATTCTTCTGGCTCACTGGGGCGGCGTTGAGCGAGCAGATTGGGAGCATCACCGCGCTCCCAACGACGCTGAACGGCGCTTAACCGGTCGATGGAGCCGCCGATCGATGTTCCTCGGGTTCGGTGGAGTCGGTTTGGTCGACTTTCATGTGTTTCGCTCGTTGGTGGCGTCGCGGGCTCCGCGTAGCGCGATGGCGGCCATGCCGGTGATGAACACCAGGCCGGCGCAGAGGGCAGCGCCGATGTCGTGTGGAGGTCGGGCGGGCCAGATCCAGGGTGTGGTGAGTGCGGGTCCGTGCCATTGGGTGTACAGGGCGTAGATGGCGATCATGAGGTAGGCGGTGGGGGCGGTCCAGGCGAGTGCGCCGCCGAGGAGGGCGGCGCACAGCAGCCCGATGCCGGTCAGCCCGGCGAGGTTGCGCAGCACGTCCAGGGCGCCGCCGGCGAGGTGGGCGCCGATTCCCGCGGCGGCCAGCGTGCCGGCTGCGGCGGCGGTCAGGATCAGCGCGGTGGCCAGTCGCAGGAGTGGCAGCCATCGGCCGGTGGCGCGTTCCGGTTCGCCGAACGGGCTGGCGGTGGTGGCGGCGATGGCGGCGGCGCATCCGGTTTCGAAGATCAGTGGGAGTTGGAGTGCGCCGTAGGCGTTCCATTGCCAGTGCAGCGCGATCCGTAGTGCGACAGCGCAGGCCGCGATCGCGGCCAGGGCCGCTGGGACTCGGCGGCTGGTCAGGTGCAGCCGTGCCAGGCGTAGGCCGACGGGTGCGGATTCTGCCGGCGGCGTGCCGGCTCCGGCGGCGGTCATGGCAGCTCCGCGAGGGTGATCTGGCCGGCCCGCAGCGCGGCTACGTGCTGCGTGAGCCAGGCGTGTCGGGCAGCGGGCGGCAGGGCGGCGAACCGTTGCGCGGCGGCGGCGGTCGGGGTACCGGGCGAGAGGGTGGAGGTCTTGAGAATGGCCTCGGCGACCGCCTGTTGCGCGTCGGTCGTCTCGCGCTTGCGGCCGCCGATGACGCTGTTGAGGATGTCGTGCGCGGTGTCCGCTTGCAGCACGGTAGTTAGTTCGTCGGTAGCTACCGAACGTCCCAGTTGGATGGGGAGGAGTATGTGGAGCGTTGGCGGGGTGCCGCTCATGGCCGTGCCGGCTCTGCTGATACTGACGCGGTTGCCCGATTCTTGTTGATAGATCGCGGCAGTTTGGTTGATGCGGGCCGGCGCGCCGGGCAGGCCGGCCAGTTCGCTGAGTACCGGTTCGAGTGCGGCCGTCACCGTGGGCAGGTGGATGGTGTAGGCGGGGTGCAGGCAGACCGGGATCGGGGTGTCGCTGCACACGGGTGTGTAGGGGACGGGGCGGTCGTTGGCGGGGTTGTGCAGGGCGGGGATGGCGATCATGCCGTGCGGGTCGAGCCGGCCGGTGCCGGCCAGTGCGGTTGCGGTGATGGCGGCCAGCAGGCCGGCCGTGGTGAGGGCGGCGGCGGAGCGGCGTAGCCATCGGCCGCCGGAGCCCGCGGGCAGGCCCAGGACGCCGAGCAGCGCCGTGGTGAGGCCGGCGAGGAACATCAGCTGGACGATGGGCAGGTCGGGCAGGTAGGGGTAGAACGTGGCGACGCCCTGGTCGGGGCCGATTTCCCAGGGGCCGGCGACCAGCGGGGATACCTGCCAGGGTGAGTCGTCGCCGTGGATGAACTGCGCGGTGAGTTCGAGCGCGAGGAACGCGGCGACGGCGACTAGTGGTGCGGTGAACCGGCTGGGGCGCAGCGCCCCGGCGGCGAATCCGAGCGCGGAGAACGCGGGCAGACTCGCGGCGCCGACCGCCGCCGGCCACCACAGCGGACCGCCCCAGGCGCCCTGCCGCGCGGTGACCACGTACAGGACAGCCACGCAGCCCAGGTACGCGACCAGCGCCCAGCAGGTGGTGGCGGCCCAGGTGGCGAGCTGGCAGGCCCACCGAGACCGGGAGGCGCCGGACAGAAGGTCGGTCATGCCGTAGCGGGCCTCCCGCGAGCCCAGCCAGGCGGCGGCGCCGACCACAGTGGGAACGAAGACCGCCAGGGCGCTGGTCTGCATGGTCATCGCGCGGACGTTCCACATCGGTGGGTACGCGATGGCCGGCCGATACGTGATCAACCAGAAGAGCGCGACGACGATCGGCAGCATCCACAGCATCACGTTGCGGCGCAGCTCCAGTCGCAGCAGCCGCCCGGCCGCCGCCAGCGGCACGCGGGACGCCCGCGCCGGCCTGGTAGGCACCTGCATGACTGGCGTGGCGGTCATGAGCGTGCCTCCGCGAGTACCGCGCTGTATCCGCGCTCCAGCGGGGCGTCCCCCGCCGCCGTGGTTCCGACGCCGCGGGCGGTCAGTTCGTCCGGCGTACCGTGGAAAACGATCTTTCCCCGGTCCATCAGGGCAACCTGAGTGCAGGCGGCGCCGACATCCTCGACCAGGTGTGTACTGACAATCACCGTGGCGCGCTGCCCGAGGTCGCGCAGCAGGGCACGAAACGCCACCCGCTGCTCGGGGTCCAGCCCGGCGGTCGGCTCGTCCAGCAGCAGCAGTTCGGGCTCGTTGACGATCGCCTGCGCGATCCCCACCCGGCGCAGCATCCCACCGGATAGGGTACGCAGCTTCGCCTTCGCCTTGTCGCCCAGGCCCACGCGTTCGACCGCGGCGGCGACCGCGCGGTGCACCCCCGCTGACGGCACCTCCTTCAGCAGCGCGAAGTACTCGACGAACTCCACGACCGTGAACCCCGGGTAGAAGCCCAGGTTCTGCGGTACGTAGCCAAGGCCGCGCCGGATCTGCCGGCGCTGCCTATAGATGCCGGGATCATGACCGAGCAGCCGTATCCGGCCCGAGGACGGTGGGATCACCGTCGCCAGCACCCGCAGCAACGAGGTCTTGCCCGCCCCGTTCGGGCCGAGCAGTCCGAACACGCCCGGACCGGCGTCCAGGGTCACCCCGGCCACGGCCATGGTCCGGCCGAACCGGCGGGTCAGTTCAGTGGTCGCGACGTTCATGAGGTTCCTCTCGAGATCCGGGTCGTATAGAGCACGATCGCCGCGCAGCAGCCGGCGAACGTCAGGTAGGGAAGCCACAGCACCGAGGTCGTCACCGCGGCGCTGATCCGCCCAGTGGCCGCCTGGCCGGCCAAAATCATGATCACCCAGCCGGCCACGCCGGCCGCCACGCCCAGGTTCGCCGACCGGGCAACCGTCGCCGTGGCCAGCGCCAGCGCGCACACCGCGGTCATCGGGAGCAGCCAGCCGAGCGTGACCGCCGTAGCGACGCCCGACGCGGCCGAGGCGGCCAGCCCGAACGCCGCGTTCAGGCCGAACACCGCCAGCGCCCGGACCAGCAGCACCAGCCGATCACTGACCGCGACGCTGCACGACAGCTCCCAGGCCGGGTCGATCCCCGGCCCGTACGCGTACGCGATACCCGCCGCGGCCACCGCCGGCGCGAGAAGCGCGACGTACGGCGTCCCGGTTTCCAGCGTGGCCAGCACCCCAGCCAGCAGCACCACCCCGGTGGCGACGACCCACCCGAGCAGCAGCGACGGCGTGGTCACCAACGCCCGGGCCAGACCCGGCGAGCGGAGCAGCCGGCCAGCCAGCCGCTCCACCGGGCCCGGACGGCGACGCCACACCTCGGCGGCCACCCCGACCCACACACGTTCCAGGTCGACGTCGCGCGGCGCCGGACCCCGCTGCGCCGAGGCGCGGTCGGCACCCACCTCATGGTCGTTGGTCATCGCCCACCACCCTCTGGCATCGGATCGTGCCGTCGCAGCGCCGCGCGCATCAGCCGGCGGATCTGGTATGCGCGGCTCTTCACCGTCCCCTCCGGAACGCCCATCAGTTCAGCTACCTCAGCCACCGGCCGGTCCTCCACGTACATCAACCGCCACGTCTCCCGCTGCGGGCTGCCCTCCGGGCCAAGCGCCTCGACAGCATCGGCGAGTTCCGCTCTCCACAACGCCGCTTCCGTCGGGTCCACCGGCTGCCCCTCGCCAGCCGCTACCAGAGCGGGAATGAGCAACTCCGGGTGCCCCCGGCGGCGCAGCCACAACGCCGCCTGCCGCCGCGCGATCCCCCACAGCCAGCCACCGGCACCCCCCAACCGGTAACCCGCGGCACCCCGCCACACCGCCACAAACGTCTCCTGGAGCACGTCCTCCACATCGGGGGCGGGCAGGACCGCACGCAGCCGGGCAGCCATCCACGGCGCATGCCGCGAGAACAGCTCCCGCAACGCCCCGTCGTCACCACCCGCCACGGCACTGACCAGCTCGTCGTCGTCCATCGCCTTCTCTGTTGCGTTCCAGCGCCTACCGGTTCACGATGACGCAGAATTTCTTCCTACGGAGAGTCTCAGCTGGTGAGCTGGCGGGTAGGCAGGCAGGGCGCAGCCGAGGTCGGCGAGGGCGTGGAGGTGGTCGGCGGCGGGCCCGCTTCCATGGCGTACTGCCACCGTGGACACGGTCACAGGCAATTGCCGATGCGGATTTGGCTTGCCCACCCAAATCAGCGCATATTCACATCCCTCGCGCCAGTTTAGGCAAGTCAGACGAACGTGCTTCCGTGACGCGCTCAATTCGGCAGAGTCGAGCGTGCCCCAGTCGCTGAACTGCGAATGCCCGACCAGCGGCGGATGAGGCTGTTCGGGCGCTGGCGCGCGCCAGAATGCCCGACCAGCGGCGGATGAGGCTGTTCGGGCGCTGGCGCGCGCCATGAGTTAAGGGGCTCGGCCATAACAGGCCAGCCGATACAGTCTCTAGGATGCGGCTCACGGTTCTCGGCGGATGCGGTGCCTGGCCCGAGGCGGGCCAGGCATGCAGCGGCTACCTCGTTGAGCACGATGGGTTCCGGCTGCTCGTCGACCTTGGCTATGCGACCGTGCCGCGGCTGCTGGAACGGGTCACCGCGGCCCAGGTCGACGCGGTGTTCATCAGCCACGGACATCCCGATCACTGCGCCGACCTGAACCCTCTGCTGCGGGCGCGTGCGTTGCGCGATGATCCGCCCGCGCCGCTACCGGTGTACGCGTTGCCTGGCGCGCTGGATGCGGTGTTAGCGCTGGATCGTCCCGGGATGCTGGCTGCCGCCTACGTTCTGCACGAGTTCACCGCCGGCAGCCGCCTCGATATCGGCCCGTTCCGTGCCCAGACCCGCCTGCTGCCGCACTGGGTGCCAAATGCCGGCGTACGGCTGGTTGCGGGCGACCGGGTGCTCGCGTACACCGGTGACAGCGGCCCGAGCCCCGACGTGGTGGAACTGGCCCGCGACGCTGACCTGCTGCTGGCCGAGGCCACCTATGTGGATCAGGTGCCGGAGGACTCGCGGCGCTACCTGTCGAGCGCGCGCCAGGCAGGTCGGCAGGCCGCGGATGCCGGCGCCGGACATTTGCTACTGACCCATCTCTGGCCGGGTACGGACCCGGCGGCTGCGCGAGCCGCGGCCGGTGACGGGTACGACGGTGAGGTCGGCGTCGCCGTCGCCGACCTGGTCCTCGACCTTCCCTAGGCCCAGCCTCAAACGCATCCAGGCCGGATCAACCTTCGCTCCTGGACGGTGCGCAAACGCACGCTCATCGACACGAGCGGGCGATCAGCGGCAGATCCGGATGCCGTGCGGGCAAGCGCGGCGCCACGCAAGACGTCGAGCACCGGAGCGCTCGATCCTCAGGTGTCCTTCAGGGGTGGAGGACTGTGCTGATCTTGGTAAGTCGTAGCCAAGTTTCCGACAGCGGGCGGGGAAATCGGTCCGGGGGTCCTCACAATGTGTTGCGACCCGATCATCAACGCGGGAGCAGACATGAAGCGCGTGGACATGTGGATCCGGGCCGTTGGCGGCACGGCCGTACTCGCGCTCGCGTTGGGCGGGACGGCCGGGTGCGGCGGATCCGCGACGACCGGGGACGCGGCGCCGGGGCGTTCGGCCTCCACCGGGACGGGCGCGATCTCCGGGGCCGCTGCGGCCACCACCACACCGGCAGCCACCACGGGCGGGCCGTCGGCCAACGCCTCACCGGTACTGGCCGACGGCCGGAGCGCGGTCTACCTCACCGGCCTGGACACCACTCGGAACACCGTCACGTTCGACCTGATCGAGTTCCTGACCGGTGACGCGGCCAAGGCGGAGTGGAAGAAGGACCACCCGGAGAACCCCGACGGCCCGGACAACGACTACATGATCGTCAACAAGAACAAGATGTTGCGGACGCTGCCGGTCACTGCGGATGTGCAGTGCGTGGTGCTGTCGACGCTGGGCGGCACGGACACGAAGACGATCAGCTTCGCCGCCCTCCCGGCATTCCTCAAGCAGCAGAACAAGGGGATGACGCTCACCCCACCGGCCATCGCGGTGCTGCCGTTCTGGCTGACGGTGCAGCACGGGACTGTCATCAGGTTCGAAGAGCAGTTTCTGCCTTGATGCACGAGCGGGGGAACCCGGCCCGCGTTCGCCTACCTGCACGACCGGATGTCGAGCTGGCCGATCATCGTGACGCTACGCAACGATCGACCAGCGGCAAGAGAGTGCGCCGCGGGCGAAACGCCGCTAAAGATTCCCGTCGCCCTCTCTTCAGCCAGGTAGCGGAAAGAAATCACTGAGCGCGTACCGGATGGTTTCCGCAGATCCGTGTGAGCGTCGCCGCCTTCCGAAGCTGCGACGATAAGCTTTCTGATCAGCATGGCGTCCGCGTCAGCCATCGCTCAGGGCCAGGTCTGACGGGCGCAACGCGGGTCGGACGGATTCGGCTGCGTCGCGGCGAGAGATTTCTCCGGGGCCGTGTCGATCCGCGGGCCGCTCGTTCGACGTGTGGGTGCGAGTGCGAGGGCCGAGAGGCGGTCCCGCCGGACGAGGAGAACGCGATGCCGAAGTACATGCTGATCATGCGGGGCACCGATGAGTCGAACGCGGCCCTGATGGCCGGGTTCGAAGAGTTGGCGGCCACGACGTACCACTACATCGAGGAGCTGGTCAAGGCCGGCGTGTTCGTCGCGGCCGAAGGGCTGGACGATGCGGGCCAGGGCGTCGTGGTCGACTTCAGCGGCGAGGCCCCGGTGGTCACGGACGGGCCCTACGGAGAGACCAAGGAACTGTTCGGGGGCTACTTCCTGCTCGATGTCGCCTCGAAGCAGGAGGCGGTCGAGTGGGCCAAGCGGGTCCCGTCGGTCACCGGGTCCAAGATCGAGATCCGGCGGGTGGCCGGGGACGACGAGATGCCGCAGGACAACGAGGGGTCCGTCGAGGAACGGGCCGGGAGCGAGAGCACCGGCCGGATCTGATGGGTACGGCCGACGTCGAGGCCGTCTGGCGGATCGAGTCGGCGCGGATCGTCGCCGCGCTGACCCGGTTCACCGGCGATTTCGGGCTGGCCGAGGACGCCGCCCAGGAGGCGGTGGCCGAGGCGCTGGTGTCGTGGCCGCTCGCCTCTCCGGCCAATCCGGCCGGCTGGCTGATGGCCACGGCCCGGCGGCGGGCGATCGACGCGATCCGCCGCCGGACCGCCCTCCAGGACCGATACGCCCTGCTGGCGGCCGACCCGGCGGTCGACGAGGACATCGACCCCGACCGGATCGACGACGACATCCTGGCGCTGATGTTCGTCAGCTGCCACCCGGTGCTCTCCCCCGAGGCCCGGGTGGCGCTGACCCTGCGCGTGGTCGGCGGCCTGTCCACCGAACAGATCGCCCGCGCGTTCCTGGTACCCGTGCCGACCGTGCAGGCCCGCATCACCCGGGCGAAGAAGACGATCGCGGCGGCCGGGGTGCCGTTCGAGCTGCCGCCGGCCGGTGAGCGCCGGGAACGGCTGGGCGGCGTGCTCAGCGTCCTCTACGTGATCTTCACCGAGGGGTCGACGGCCACGTCGGGCGACCGGCTGCTACGCCCCGGCGTCGCGTACGAGGCGATCCGGCTGGCCCGCACGCTGGCCGCGCTGCAGCCGGACGAGCCGGAGGTGCACGGTTTGCTCGCGCTGTGCGAGCTGACGGCCGCGCGCTTCCCGGCCCGGACCGGCCCGGATGGTTCGCCGATCCTGCTGGCGGACCAGGACCGGCGGCGGTGGGACTTCTCGGCGGTCCGCCGTGGGCTGGCCGCGCTGGCCAAGGCATCGGCTCGCGGGCTCGGCCCCTACGGCCTGCAGGCTGCGATCGCCGCCGCCCACGCGTCGGCGCCGTCGGTGGAGGCGACCGACTGGGACCGGATCGTGGTGCTCTACGAGGCGCTCGGCCGAGTCGCGCCCTCGCCGGTGGTCGAGCTCAACCGGGCCGTCGCCGTGGCCATGGCCTCGGGTCCGGCGCAAGCCCTGGCCATGGTGGACGAGCTGATCGCCTTGGACCGGCTCCCCGGTTCGCATTTGGTTCCGACCGTACGCGGTGAGCTGCTGGCCCGCCTCGGTCGGCGACCGGAGGCGCGCGCCGAGCTGGAGCTGGCCGCCCGGCTGTGCGCCAACCAGCGCGAACGCTCAGTGCTGCTGCGCAAGGCGGCCGCGCTGGGCTGACTTCTCCAGCGCGGTCGGCCGGGATTCGAGTGCGGCCCGGATGCCGTCGATCGCGTCGGCCCCGACGGCCAGGCGCAGCGGCGGCTCCGCCATGCCGGCGACCGCGAGCCTATGCCGTTGAGTGCAGTTGAGCGCCGTTCGATGCAGTTCAGTGCTGTTCGATGCACCCTGCTGCTCCCAATCCACTCCCCCATCACAGGCCCAGCAGGGGTCAGGGTCGTCCTCCCACATGCTTGCCAGCCCGGCAAAGGCGGTCAGTTCGGAAGGGCCGCCGAGCGGGTTCCCAAGGCTGGACGTCGCTCGCTGCCGGTGGCCAACTGCTCCTTGCCCGGGCCTCGGCGACATCCGGGCCACGATCGGACTCTCCCCCACCGACGATGACCGGCCGGCCGGACCTTGCCGCATCAAGGGGCGCCGTCGTGTGCGGCGACGTAGCTGCGGTAAATCTCGGCGCCGACGACGAGATCCTGCCACGGCATGCCGGTCCCCTTGAATAGCCTGGGTCCATCGGTGGGTAGCTGCGCGCTGCCGGTCACGACATCGCGCAGCGCGTACAGGTCCTCCTCGCAGACGACGCCGGCAGCCAAGGGCATGACAATGTCACCCGCCTCGCGCAGGGCACTCGCGCGGGATTCGACGACGACGCTCGCGCGGTTGACGAGAGTGTCATCGACCTCACGCATGCGCGGCGAGTGCGAACCGATCGCGACGACCACAGCTTCCGCCTTGACCAGCGTGCCGTCGAAGAGCGGCGCCGGTGCGCTCGTACAGCAGCAGATGATGTCCGCCTGCGCTACCGCAGCTGCGGATTCGTCTGGGCCAGACACCCGTACCGGAACGCCGGTATCGGCGAGGTGCACGGCGAGACGGTCGCGGCGTGCGCTGTCGCGTCCCACGAGCCAGACCTCGCTGACCTGGTGCAGCGCGAGCATCGCCTCGGCGTGGCCGCGCGCCTGTGGCCCGGTACCGAACACCGTAAGGCGAAGCCGTCCGGCCGCCTTGCCCGGCAGGAGATGCCGCACGGCGAGCGCGGAGACCGCAGGGGTGCGAAGGTTCGTCAGGGCGACGCCGTCGATGATGGCGGCCGCACGTTGCTCGGGACCTTCAAAGAGGATGAAGGTTCCCTGGATGAGCGGTAGTCCGTGGTGGGAATTGTCCGGGGTGTTGGAGAGCACCTTTACCCCCGAGAAGGCGCCCAGGGTGGACGGCATGACAAGCAGTTCGCCGGCCTGGGTGGCCACCCGGGAACGGGGCGTGTCCTGCTCGGGATCGAGGCCGCCGCGGAGGGCGATTTCCAAGGCGTCGACCGCATCCCGGATGGGGATCTCCTCGACGGCTTCTCCGGAGATCAGGTGCATCCCTGCGAACCGCCGGACAGGAAGGGCGGTGCGACTCGGATCCTCATTCATGGTGGCTGACGCTATGCGAAGAAGAGCGGTTCGCCGCCCTGGCGACCACCCCGCTGGCCGACATGGTCACCGAGGCGGCCGACAGGTGGTGATCGGGGTGCCACTGGCATCCGTCAGGAGGCGTGCAGGGGCATCCGCCCTACGGCCGGATGTCCAGGGCGCCGATCAGACCATCGCGAAGCGTGAAGCGGTGGCGCAGCCGGACCGGGCTGCCCGGGAACGTACCCGAGACGAGCGTCGTCACCACCAGGTTGCCACCGGCTTCCTCCTCGACCGTCTCCGGTACGGACGTGTAGTCGAACTCGGCCGCGGTCCGCTCGCGCCAGGCCCGGATCGCCGCCGGGCCCTCGTAGGTCCGGTCCTCGTCGGCGACGATCGCGTCGTCCGTGAAGCAGGAGACGAAGGCGTCAATGTCGGGTTCGCCGGTCAGCTGGTAGTAGCGGACAATCACGTCGGGAACGGTGACGGTCATGTGGCTCTCCTCGCGTGTCGCAGCCCGCGTACCCAACGAGACACCAGTCATTCGTCAAGCCGCCCGCGCCTGTCCAGCCGATGCCACATCCCCCGATTTGCCCGCTGGCCCGTAGGTGGGTGCAGCGCGACGGTGACGGTGAGCCGGGGGCGAGCTGGAAGCAGGCTGTCCCGGACGGCCACCCGACGGGCTGGTCCGACCCGGGGTCGGCGGAGATCCGCAACCGCTCGTGATCCAGCCGTTGCGCGTCGAGGTGTGCTCCGGGAACCATCAGCCTCACACAGCGGCGCGGTCCTGTCGGCGGTCAGCGCGCCGCAGCCAACGGTCCGATGATCGTCGCGCAACGGCGACACCACCGAACGTCCGGCGGCTGACAACGGCTACGGTTGCCCGGGGTCGCAGTTGTTGCTCGTACGCGTGACCGTGTATTCGGTGTCGTCGTGGGTGATGCCGGACGGCGAGCCGTCGAAGTAGGTTTCCACCTTCTGCCAGCCCCGGCGCTGCTCGTAGTGCAGGTGCGGTGCGCCGGAGTTGCCGGTGCTGCCGACCCGCCCGATCTGGTCGCCGTGGGCGACCTGCTGACCGACCCGGACCAGCGGCGGTTCGAGCAGGTGGAGGTACTGCGTCTCCCACTTGCCACCGTGGTCGATCTTCACCCAGTAACCGCCGCCGCGGCCGCGCGGGCCGTCCGGGTTCCCAGGGGTACGACCACCCAGGGCCCCGTTGATTCCCGCCTCGGTGACCGTGCCGGCGTAGGACGCGAGCACCGGGCGCCCCCACGCCTCGCCCTCGGTGGGAAACAGGTCGACGTCGTAGTCGTCGTGGCCGGGGTAGGTGCCGAGCCGCCAGGTCTCGCCGCAGGCAACAGGAAGCTGGAAGAGCGGACGCGGACCCGGCGGCCACAGCAGCGGCACCACGACCACGGCGACAGCGACGACCGCCGCGACCGCGCCGAGCGCGAGGACAGCACGGGCGATACGGACCCGGACGTGGCGGCGGGTGCGGAATCTGGTCGAATGGCCGGTCGTCACTGCCCCGAGCATGGCAGCTGCCGGCAAGGCCCCGGCTCCTGGGCACCCGCGCAATGGACTCGCGCTACCCGAGGCCGCGGACGGACTCCGCCACCAATCCCTGACAGGCATCAAGGTTGTCCGGCCTATAGGGGTCACACCAGTGGGTTGGTCGTGACCGCTCTGACGCTCGTTCCTCTGTCTGGCCACCGGGTCTTTGGCGTCAGTGAAGAACAAGAAGGTCAAGGGCATCGACGAGAGGCTTGGTGTCGGTCTTCGCTGCCTCGTGAAGTCGAGCGAGTCCGGTGGCGTATTCGTCGTCGCTGATCAACTGCAGGAGGGTGTGGGCCTCTCGACGTAGTGCCGTGGCGGCCTCGTGAAGGGACGCGGCGGTGGTCTGCGGGACCTGTTCGAGAGCGACGGTGCTGAAGCCGGCGGTGGCGAATGCGGCCTCGAGGTCGGCCACACCGGGGTAGGTGTTGAGCACGCGGATCGCTTCCGGGAAGTATCGGAACAGGCTGATCCCGTGGTGCCGTCCGGCGAATGCGGAGCGGATCAGCAATGGAGCGCCGGGGCGCAGGACGCGGCGCAGTTCGTGGGCAGCGGCGGTCAGGTCGGGCACGTGGTGGATGACGGTGGACATCCACACTGCGTCGACGCTGTCGTCGTCGAGCGGGATGTGGGCGGCATCGCCGGCCACGACTGGCTGGTACACCGATCGAGCGCGCATCGCTTCCGAGGGCTCGACCGCGACGACCTGGACCTCCTCGTACCAGTTGGTGAAGGTCCGCGCCCAGCTACCGGTGCCGGCGCCCAGGTCGAGCAGCCGCATACCAGGGCGAGGGTCGAGGTGCCGGGTGACCGCTTCCCGCCAGGCGGCGAGGCCGTCGTCGGTAAGGTGGCGGCTTGCCTCGAACGCCACCGCGTCCACGCTGTCATACGCGATTCGGGCCATGCCGGTGACTCAACCGTCCAGGGGGCGAAGTGACAAGGAGTCGTGCATTGATTCACATCCGTGAGTTCTGCTGGCGCGACTCTGACGCTGTCGCCGCGCTGTGGGCCGGGGCGGGGCGGGACGTGCTGCCTCGTGAGGAACCCCCACAGGGCGCCAGCGAAGCGCAGCGGGTCCTGGACCGGTAGCAGCCAATCGTAGGCACCAACCGGAGTAGGGCTCGAGCCGCGAGGCGCGATGGACGAGCCAGCCCGCGCAGCCCTTCGGCGCGGTAGCGGGCCAGCCACCGCTGGCCGGTCCGCAGCGGTACCTCGGCGTCGGCGGCCACCCGGCTCAGCGGCACATTGTCCTCGACGTGGGCGCGCAGGATCCGCCACCGCCGCAGCGCCTCGGCGCGTTGTACCTCGGTGGTCAGCGGCGGCCGGGGCCGATCTCCGCCAGCCATCGCCGGGTCACGACACCGGTTCGGCGACGGCGTCCTGGTCTTCCGGTAGCGCCCGGTAGAGGGTGGAGCGGCCGATGCCGATGTGCCGTGCAATGGCTGTCACCGACTCGCCGCGGGCTTGCCGGGCGCGGGATTCTCCCCGAACGGGTACTCCGGCGCCGGGAACTGCACCCACCCCGACGGATGAGGCGTTCCGCTGCATATCTGCCCTGTTGGCGGCCCGTGCAACGCCCCGCTGCCGTTCCGTGCCTGTTCCCCCACAATCACGCCGACGTGACAGGCTCCACCCTCGCGTGCCTATCCTCGTCCTCGGCAAGCGCACGCTGCCGAGGGACGAGCCTGCGCAGGAGATCCCTGCCGGTTAGGAGCCAGGAAAGTCCGAATGCCCAGACGGAGGCCACTTCCCCGAGGTAAAGGGGCGTGAGTTCCCAAACGGTGGCGTCGATCATTTCCCCGACGGCGACCCAGAGGACGGCGGCGATGATCACCCACCCGCAAATCTTCTGGACCAACCACATCCCGGTGCTGTCATTCCATTTCCTTTCGCGGTATGCGAACAGGAACGCGATCGCCGCCAGGCTGAGGATGAAGACTGCGGCGCAGACGAAGTGGATTGTGGCCGTCAGCGTCTCGCCGAGCTGCTGCTGTACTGGCGAGCATCCGGCCGGCATCGGCGTCGTCCCGCAACGCGGCGCGTCGTTCACCAGCCCCGGGCGGGAGGTCGGGAAGAAGACGACCCCTAGGACCGCCACACCCGCCACAAGGCTGAGCCAGAAGTCGCGGGTTCTCCTCTGACCCGCCATGTAGGTCGCCAGCAGGAAGCCGGCCACGCACAGACTCGCCACGAACAGGTCCCGCATGGAGGAGTGGTAGTAGGAGCTGAGTGATCCCCTGACGTGCACACCTCCTCGAAGGAAGTACGCCTCACCGATGATGAAGACCAACGGCAGAAAAATCCCGATGAAGCCCACCACCGTCCGGATCAACAGATAAGACTTCGCGTAGAGCACGGCCGGATCGTCGCCATCGGCCAAGTCTCGGGGACGCTGAAGAGGGTCTTTAGCTAGCATGTCCATGATTTCCTCCCACTAAGAGGGCAAGGTTCATGGGAGCGGCCGCGGCTCAAATCGGTACAAGCGTCTTAGGTGGGCCATCTCCGATTGGACTGGCGTGTCCGGGTCCGCGCCAGGCGTTCCTACTCTCTAGCGGGCGGCGACGTCACGGAAGCGCGGGAGGCTCTAGTCGGGCTGCCGCATTAGCAGGTACTTCGCTCCGCTGTCTGAGGCGAGGTCGTCCGCCAGGCATCCAGCCTAGGGGGCGGTTGGCGCGATGAAACTTTCGTGTCCAACATCTGCCAATTTTGGCATGAGGACGTGCCGTACAGCGTGCCAAAACTCGATGCTGGCCGTTGACCTCGGGCTTCGTTGATTCAGGTCTGGCCGCTCGCTGGTGCTCGTTTGATTACACCGCCCAGAATCGGTCGTCGCCGTATCGCCCGTCCAGACCGTGCAGGTCTCGGCCTACCAGGCGCGTCGATCGGGACAACCACGGCCGGGTCGTGGTTCGGTGCGTGTTGGGCAAACTCTGGCGTGGACGATGTCCGTTGAAGTGCGCCGCTTATACGTCGAGCCTGAATCCGGCCATGCCTCCAGCCAGGAAGCTCCCGGGCCTGCTTCCCGGCGTGTCTCCGGTCGGCCACGCCGGCCCCCCAACGGCATTCGCCGAGGCCAGTCAGGCCCGTTCGCAGTGGCGGATTCGACCGCAGGCGTTGGGGACGGACGAGAACAGGAACCGGTTGTAGCCTGCTGCCGATGTGGCGACGACAGAGATCATCCGATGCGGTTGACTGGCGCTCGGTGCAGCACGCGTACGGCCGGCGGTGGAGGCGCCCGACCTGCTGCGCCAGCTGCGCTCACGCGACCGGGAGACCCGCCGGGGCGCGCCTACCAGCGGCTGCTGAACCTCCTGGTGCACCAAGGCTCGAGGTACGAGGCGAGTGCAGTCGTAGCGCCGTTTTTGGTCGGGATCGTCGCTGACATCAGGGCGCCGGACCGCTTCGCCGCCTGCCAGGTACTGGCGGCTGTCGCCGTCGGGGATCAAAGTTCCTGGCTGATCGACCGCCCCGACGTGGCCTCGGCGCGGCGCGAGGTCCAACGCAAGGAATCGATTAGACCGGCCCTGGCCCGCCTGATCGCCACCGAGCCGGATCCGATCGTGGCGGCGGGGCTGTGCGGCGGCGCCGACGATCCTGACCCTGAAGGGGCTGATCGGTCGACTGCGGCTTGGCGTATAGATCAGATGGTCGTCAACCGGTCCGGGTCCGTGAGGATCTGCAATGCGGCGGCGTGCGTGGCCGCGCTGCATGCGAACAGCGCCGGTCCAGGCATGGGCCGCGGCTGCCCGTCGAGCCCGCTGAAGCGTCCGCCAGCCTCCTCGACGATGATCGAAGTTGCCGCGTAGTCCCACACCTGTCCCCGGGCTTGGACGGCGAGGTCCATTTGCCCACGTGCGACGAGTAGCGCCGCGTGGGTGCCCCACGGTTTGGTCGATGTGACAGCGCCCAGCGGCGCGATCATCTCACGTTCAGACAGGGAGAGTTCCTCGTCGGTGGGGATCACGCCAAGCCGGCGCCCTGGCAGGATGTCCGGGTTGTGCCGGGCGACGGCGATCCGCCGTTCCTGGACCAGGCTCAAGCCGGAGATGTCCGCTTCGAAGGCGCCACCGCCTCGCTGGGCCCACCAGATCCTTCCCTGCGCGGGAACGACGGCTACACCGACAACGATCTCACCAGCCTCTTCCAGCGCGACGAGCACCAACCACCGGTTGTCACCAGCGACGAAAAGCGCGGTGCCGTCGATCGGGTCGACAATCCAGCGACGGCTGCCCCCACCAGTCTGCCCGGCTTCCTCACCCAGGACGGCGTCGTCCGGTCGCGCGTCGGCCAGCACTTTTCGTATGGCGGCTTCAACAGCGCGGTCAGCCTCAGTCACCACGCTGCCATCCGATTTCAGCTGCTGAGGAAGCTGAGCGAGGGAGGCGAAATACCGGAGGCCGATCACGGCGCCGGTAAGCGCGGCGCGTCGAGCGAGCAGAAGATCGCTTTCCATGTGCTCCATCCTTCTGGATCGGCGCCACCAACTTTCGGGGCCACCGACCGTACGTCGCCGTACAGATCACCTACGTCAGGTCTGGCTCCAACGACTGCTGTATCGAGGCCTCGGATCACCTGGCCAGCATCCTTGCGGTGGCCGTGTGCGCGGTCCTCGCGGGGGCCAGGTCCTGCTTGCTGACGCCTGTGGTTGTCGACCCTCAGGCGAGCAGCGGCTCGAAGATGTCGCGAGCCAGCGTGAGGGCCTCGTCCTGGTCGAGGACGGTGGCTGTGAGGGTGGGATGGGCGGTGATCCACGTTTGGGCGTTTTCGGCTGAGGCGAAGAAGTTGATGGTGGAGCAGCAGGTGTCTACCGAGCTGCCGGTCGTCCGGCTCGCGGCGTACACCACCACCGCTTCCGGCGGCTGGTAGGTGGCGGCGCCTTCGGCGATGGTGACCTGGATGGGTTTGCCGGTGTGCGGGTCTGCGGAGGTGATGACCGCGTCGGTGTCGAGCATGAACGGCATGCCCAACGCGTCGATGGCGCACATCGCGAACACCTCGACGTCACCGAGCGACACCTCATGCGGTGTCGGCACCGGGGAGAACGGGTAGGCGGCGATCAGCCGAGCGCCGTCGTCGACAGCGAGCAGATCCACGGCGCTGAGTTGCCGTAGGGCGGCTGCCCCATCGAGGCCGGCCGCCTCGGCGGCCGAGCTGAACTCGGTATGACTGGGGGCGGTCCCGGTGGCGGCGAAATGGCGCAGGACCGCCCGATACACCTCACGCAAACCATCCGGCAGCTGCGCCGCGCGGCGGGGCCGGTCGACCCGGATGGCGGTGCCCGACTCGGCGCAGCAATCCACCGCTCGCAGGGCCGCCCCACGCGGGGCCGCCGCTGGTTCCGACGTCATCGCCCGTTGCAGGGCCGCCCGAAGGTGCTCGGCGGTCGGGAGGTCCAGCCGGCACGCCGCCCCGTCGCCAACAACCCCGCCCATCACATCCACGCCATTGACCAGCACCGACGGCGATGGATAGTCCCCTACCACCTCGGTCACTTCGGCCGGAAGCCCGAGGGCGGCCAATGACGTGTACAGCGCCTCCCTGACAGGGGCGAGATTCGGGCAGTCCGGCACCGAGCGAAGTTCGACTATCACCCCACCAGTGTGAATCCTGTGTCCGACTTCAGGGTCAAGGCCCCAGCTGGGCGCACCGGCACCATGCCGGGCGCTCGGTCCTATCGGCGTGATTGCCGTTGCGCGCGACCCGTTCCGGTGGCGGGTCTGGACCACCGTGGAGGTCACGGGCGGATACACCACGCTGCGCCCCTGGATGTCCGCGGCCGTGCACGTCGCGCAGGACGCGGGGGCGGTGCTCGGCGAGGAATGTGTTCAGCACCCGGCCGGCGGGGCGGCCTGGCCCGTCGACGGGAACGGCACCGCACGCAACCCCGTGACCACCAACTAACGCGCGGCGACCCCGAGCTCGGCCGCGGACGTCCAGGGGCGGCCAGACACCTCGGAGAGGGCCCGGAGCCGGACGTACCGGGCCGGGCGCGCGGAGAAGCAGGAGGTCTGCTCGGCGGAGGTGTTACGCCACGTACCGGTGGCGGCGACGGTCCAGCTCGTGCCCGTGGTGGAGGTGTACACCTCGTAGCGGGCGATCCGGCCGTTGGTGGAGTCCTGCCGCGGCAGGTAGTACAGGCAGCTCACCGACATCGTGTGGCGGAGGTCGAGCTGGATCTCGTGCGGCGGTGGGGGGTCGGCCCGGTACCACTCGGTGTGCCAGATGGTGCTCCGGTTGCCGTCCAGCACGTTGGTGGCTCTACCGTTGGAGCCCACCGTCTCCTGGCTGTCGACCCAGCGCACCCCCATTGCGCTGCCCGGCAGGCGCGCAGCCACCCCCACGTTCAGCTCGGCGGCCGAGGTCCATGGCCCGCCGTTGACCTCCGACAGCGCCCGCAGCCGCAGGTAGCGGCCCGCCTTCTCGGGGAAGGTGGCGGCCTGCTCGGCGGTGCCGTTCACCCACGAGCCGGTTGCCACCGGCAGACCCCAGGCCGTCGGGTTGTTGGAGACGAACACCTCGTAGCGCGCTATCCGGCCGTTCGGCCTGTCCTGCCGGGGTAGGAAGTAGAGGGCGTTGACCGCGTACGTGCCGCCCAGGTCGAGCTGGATCTCGTGCGGATGCTTCGGCACCGTCCCCTGCCACTGTGTGTGCCAGATGGTGGCCCGGTTGCCGTCGAGGACGTTGCGGGCACGGCCGTCCGACGCCACAGTCTCCTGGCTGTCGACCCACCGCACCGTCATCTGGGCCTGGCGCAACCGGTGCGGTACGAAGGTCGCGGTCCAGGTCGCTGGCGTCGTGGGGGCGGTGACGACGTGGGTCTGTGCGCCCCCGTCGGACCAGGCGGCGAAGACGTACGGAGTGTCGTTGACGGTCTGCGGGGTCACCGCGCTCAGGGTGTTCTGCGAGCCCTGGACCACCGTACGCGTGAACGGGGTGGCCTGGGCGGCGCTGCCGACCGCGAGGCGGAGTCCCGGTGGGTTCGTGGTGAAGGTCAGGTCGACGGTCCTCGGGTCGAGCCGGACCGTGCTGGACGACGAGAGACCCTGGCTGTCCGTGGCGGTCAGCACGAGCTCCAGATAGGAGGGGTACTCGTGGTCGGGTGCCGGGAAGGAGGCGCCTGCGACACCGGACCAGTCCTGCAGGGTGTGCACGTGGCAGCTGTCGGCCGTGTAGCAGTGGTGCTGAACCAGGCGCCAGCGCAGGCCGGCGGCCGGCACCGGGCCGTCCTCGGCGTCCGTGGCGTGGCCGAGGAAGGTGATGACGTCGCCGACCTTGTAGGACAGCGTGGACGCCGGGGAGTCGATGACCGCCTCCGGCGGGGAGTTGCCGGACTGGATCGCCACCGTCTGGGTGTCCGACGCGTCCAGGGTGTCGATCACCCGCAGCCGGGCGGTGTACGGGCCGCCGGTCGGGTAGGTGTACTGGGCGGTGGGGCCGGTGGCGTCGACGGTCCCGTCGTTGGTGAAGTCCCATTCGTAGCGCAGCAGGCCGGCGTCGGCCGGGTCCGGGTCGGTGGAGGCGCTGCCGTCGAAGGAGACGGTCAGCGGAGCGGTACCGGAGGTCGGTGAAGCCGAGAGCACCGCGGTGGGCGGCTGGTTGCCGGCGAAGTACCGGATGCGCCGCACGGTGCCGCCGGCGTCGGCGTAGTAGAGGTCACCGCCGGGGCCGATGGTCAGGTCGACCGGGTTGGCGGCCCCGGACGCGAAGGTGAGCCGGTTCGCCGGGCTCGGCGGGCCGCCCGGGGTGGACGGCAGCATCGCCCAAATGCAGTCGCGGGAATAGTCGGCGAAGAAGAGCGCCCCGCGGTAGGAGGCCGGATAGTCGCCGTTGTCCGGGTAGAACGCCAGCCCGGAGACGGACGACCCGCCGATGGGGCAGCTCTCGCCCGACACCACGGGTTGGCTGTGCTGGTAGGCGTAGTAGGGAGCGCTCTGGCCGCCGTTGGTGTAGAGGCTCCCGCAGAGGTTGAGGTTGGCGCTGTCGTAGCCGCTCTGCCGGCCGGGGCCCTCGAAGCACGGCCAGCCGAAGTTGGTCACCGCCGTGGTGGGCGAGGCCAATCGGTTGATCTCCTCGTAGGTGTTCCACCCCACGTCGCCCAGCCAGACCTCGGAGGTCCCGGGTCGTACCGCGAAGCGGAAGGGGTTGCGCATGCCGTACGCGACGATGCGGCGGGTGTTCGCGTTGGACGACCCGGCGGCCGGGTTGCCGGGCGCAGCGTCGCCGGTCAGCGGGTCGACGCGCAGGAGAGTGCCGTTCAGGCCGGTCGGGTCGGCGGAGGTTCGCACGTCCTGGGAGCGCAGCGCGCCGCCCTCGGCGGTCGGCGGGGTCATTGCGCCGCCCGGCGGGTCGCCGCACGGGTTGTTCGGGCTGCCCAGCTGCCCGTAGTCGACGGAGTTGAAGCTGGCGCCGTCGCCGGCGGTGACGTAGAGCATCTTGTCGGGACCGAAGCGCAGGTCGCCGATCGAATGCGACGAGAACTGCTGGCACCAGTCGTGGATGAGTACCTGCTCGCCGCCGGTCATGACGTCACCGGCTGCCTGCAGCCGCGACAGGCGCCCGGTCACCACGCACTGCCCGCCGCCGGCGCCGCCGACGGCCGAGCAGTTGTCGTTCCAGACCGGCGCGACCTTTCCCGGCGGGGCGTCGTAGGTGTAGAGCACGTAGACGTACGGCTGGGTGGGGAAGTCCGGGTGCAGGGCGAGGCCCAGCAGACCGCGGTCGTTCTGGTCGTGAACCTGCGTCGAGAGGTCGGCGAAGACGGTGGGGGTGGAGTCGGCCAGGCTGTCGAAGATTTTGATCCGCCCGCCCTTCTCCGCGACGAAGATCCGTCCGTCCGCGGCGAACTCGATGTTCGTGGGGATGTTCAGGCCGGTGAGGACGGTCTGCTCGCGAAACCCGGCGGGCAGCGCTGCGGCGGCCGCCGGCTGGGCTGCCGGAGCCACGACCAGGACGGCGGCGACCAGGACGCCGGCGAGGAAGCCCGACACGGAGCGTACCGAGGGCGACATGTGACCACCTGGGACGAGCGGCGAATGAAGACAAACAGACAGTATCGAGGACAAGGGGGGCTTGGGTGTCGGCTTTCTGTCGAGTTCTGGGCGGTCGCGCAAGTCGAGCGTGGGCGCTCCCGCGGTCGGGCACGTCCGTCGGTGATGTTGGGGTGACTGGCGGGACTCAGTCAGAGGCGTTCGGGATCCGTCTCCCGTCTCGACGGCCGACCTCGGGGTCGGCAACCTCAGGTCGTGCGTCGAGCCGGGCGGCGCCGGCCTGCTCAGCACTCACCGGGAGGGCCGAGGAACCCGCCATCGACTACTCACACCCGGCCGGCAAGCCCTGCTCGTGCTCGCGCACCTGCGTGACGGCGACACCCCGGCCCGCCTCGCCGCAGGCTCCCGGGTCAGCCCAACGACCACGTGGCGCTACATCCGCGAGGCCGTCGACCTGCGGCACGAGCGGGCCCCTACCCTGGCGGAGGCGATGGGCCGCATCGCTCGGCTGGCGTACGCGATCCTCGGGGTCTGAGCCGTCGCCGCGGTCCCCACCGTCAGTGGCGCGCCCAGCGGCCCACCACGGCCGCTGCACCGCCGCCCCGGCGTACCGGCTCGGCCGCGGCGAGCAGCCGGCCGTCCTCCAGGAACTCGATACCGGTCGCGGCGCCGATCTCCGCGGTGGGAGAGAAGGCGTGACCCGGGGGGAAGCCGTTGGCGTACTCGGTGATGAACGCAGGCTCGGCCTGAGTGCTGGTGCCGTTGCGCTGTGATGCCCGCGGCGCCGCCAGCGCCTCCGGCAGGGTCATTCCCAGGTCGATCCGGTTGACCAGCATCTGCAGGACCGTCGTGATGATCGTCGCGCCCCCGGGCGTGCCGACAGCCAGGAACGGCCGTCCGTCGGCCAGCACGATTGTGGGCGACATGGAACTGCGCGGGCGCTTGCCCGGCGCCGGCAGGTTCGGGTCGGGCGCGATTCCCTGGGTCGGCGCGAAGTTGAAGTCGGTCAGCTCGTTGTTGAGCAGGAATCCCCGACCGGGTACGACCATCCCGTTGCCGCCGGTGGCCTCGATGGTCAGCGTGTACTCCACCACGTTGCCCCACCGGTCGGCCACGGTCAGGTTGGTGGTGCTCTTGCGGTCGTCGCGGGTGTCGGCGACCGTCGCCGCCGAGCAGCCGTCGTAGGCGCCGTCGGGGACGCCGGGTGCGACCGGCTTGGGCAGCGCCGCCGAGGAATCGATCAGGCACGCGCGTTCCTTGGCGTACGCGTCGCTGATCAGTTCGCGGAGCACGTTCTGCGCGGTGTGGTCGCCGACGTACCGGTTGCGGTCGGCGAACGCCAGCGCAGTGGCCTCCAGGTAGTGGTGCATCGCCTGGGTCGCGGTCATCGACCGCAGGTCGAACTGCTCGAGGATGTTGAGCGCCTCGCCCACCGCGGTGCCGCCGCTCGACGGGGTGGACATGCCGTAGATCTCGAGGCCGCGGTAGTCCGACCTGGTCGGCTCGGGGAAGCGGGTGCGGTAGCCGGCGAGGTCGGCGGAGGTCATTCCGGCCGGGCGGATCGGGTACGGCCACGAGCCGATCGGCTGCGCCGCCACCGGCGGGTGCTGCACGGTGGCAACCACGTCGCTGCCGATCTCGCCCCGGTAGAACACGTCGGTGCCCTGCTCGGCGATCAGCCGGTACGTTCCGGCGAGGTCCGGGTTGCGGTAGGTGCTGCCGACCGCCGGCGGCTGGCCGCCGGGCAGGTACAGCGCGCTGGTCGAGCTGAACTGCCCGAACGCGGCTTGATTTGCGGCGATCTGGCTGGCGAAGGTCTCGTCGACGGTGAAGCCGTCCTCGGCGACCCGCGCGGCGGGCTTGAGCATCTGCGCCAGCGACCGGGTGCCCCAGCGGTCAAGCGCGTCCTGCCAGGTGAGCAGGGTGCCGGGGACGCCGACCGACAGCCCGCTGATCCGGGCCTCGTCGAACCGGTACGGCTGCCCGGTGGCCGGGTTGATGAAGCTGGTCTCGGTCATCGACGCCGGTGCCGACTCGCGGCCGTCGATGGTGTGCACCCGCCCGGTCTTCGCGTCGTAGTAGACGAAGAAGCCACCGCCGCCGATGCCGGCCGAGAAGGGTTCGGTGACGCCGAGCGTCGCCGCCGCGGCGACCGCCGCGTCGACCGCGTTGCCACCGCGCTGCAGCACATCGAGCCCGACGGCCGTGGCGGTGGCGTCCACGGTAGACACCGCACCCCCATACCCGACAGCCACCGGCTCCTTCGGCGGCTCGGCCGGCTTCGCCTGGGCGGGAACGGCGGTTCCGGCCACGAGCGTGGCCAGAGCGATGGCGGCGGTGATGAGGGCCCGAGGTCTCATGTGGTCTCCCCAGATCGACACGGGTGGACTTACTGCCTACTCCCATGGCCGGGAGTAGGCAACCCGAACAAGACGATGTTCCGGGGCCGGGCTCAGCCCATTCCGGCCGTGGCGAGCTTGAATCCGAAGCCGGGGAGAGCGCGCCGATGCCGGTCGTCACGCCGGCGGCGAGCCGACGGCGGCGCCGGAACTGGGCGGCGAGGTAGCTTCCCGTGAAAATCATCCGTGGCCGGGCTGCCACCGACGACCGTGTACGCCGGAACCCTCGATGTCCTCTACCCGGACGCGGTGCGCCTGCAGCAGCGGGCCCAAGCGGAGGGTGTCGACCTCCACCTGAACGACGGGGCGGTGCACACCTGGTCGCTGTTCACCTTCCTACCCGGACCCCGAGCAATCCGGTCGCTGCACCACGCGCTCGTCGGGGACCCGGCGTGATCGCTCCGTCCGGACCTTGCCCAGCTGAGCAGCGCGCCACGGACGCTGCACCTTCGGGAACACCCAAGAGCTCATCAAGCAGGGAGCCCTGGTCATCGCACTGGCGGTGGGATCGGAGTCTCGGTGCGTGGAACGCGCCTCAGCGACCCACCTGCCCACTACAGAGACAGGCCCCCATCAGCTCGCCTCCCTTCTCGGCCATGGGGACAGCCGCCGACGCCGGGAGGTCACGCCAGCTCGCTCTTCCGCATCGTCGCAGGTCAGGGCGTTGTTCGCCGTCCCTCTCCGTGAGCACGTCGGATGCGGTGACCACTTCGCCGAGCGGCACCCAATCTGCACCAACCGGCAAGGGTCAAGCAGCCAGGAAATCCTTACCGCCCTGACCTGCGAATACTCCCCTATCAGGCAACATAGAGCGCCGTTGACCGCAGTTCAGTGCCCGTTGAGTGCAGTTGTGTGAACCGGGACGCTGCACTGCCTCTGAGCAGCGAAAGGGACCCGGCTGGTGACCGGGATCCGGCTCACGGCTCCGGCGCGGATCCGACTCCGCTCCAGATGAAAGCGTCCCTGGCTGTCGCGGCGCTGCGCAAGGCAATCCTGTTGCGTGACCCGGCCGGCACGATCGTGCATTCCGAGCGGGGTAGCAGTTCCGGTCACGCAAGTTCGTGAAAGCGTTGCGGCACTACGGTTTGATCGCATCGATGGGCCGGGTGGGCGTGCGGCGACAACCCCACCATGAAGTCCTTCTTCGCCTTGCTGCAAGGAACGTCCTGGACCGGCAACGCTGGCAAACCCGCCAAGAGCTACGCCTGGCGATTGCGACCTGGGTCGAACGGACCTACCACCGCCGCCGACGCCAACGACACCTCGGACGACTCACACCCATCGAGTTTGAGACAATCACCAGGCACGCACACGCGGCCTGAACCACTCAACCCCGCGAGTCAACCACACCTGGGGCAGTCCCCCCACCCGAACGAGGAGGAGGTGCGTATGCCACCTGACCATGACCCGTGGCCGACGCTAGAGGAGCTGCTCCGGGAGGAGGGCGAGCTGGAGCTTCCGGCCCTGTCGGAGTCGGACGCGTACGAGTTGGGGATGCTGGCCGTTGCCGCCGCGAGGGAGCAGCGGCTACCAATCGCGGTGGGTGTGTGGCGGGCCGGGCGCCAGTTGTTCCACTGCGGCCTGCCGGGTTCGACGCTGGACAACGACGCGTGGCTGCGTCGCAAGGGACGGGTGGTGATGCGGTTCGAGCACTCGTCGCTGTACATGGCACGGCTCTGCCAGGACCAGCAGGTGACGCTGGTGGAGAAGTTCGCACTGCCGGCCTCGCGGTATGCGGCCGCCGGGGGCGCAGTGCCACTGCGCGTTCGCGCCACCGGCGTGGTGGGATGGTTCGGCGTTTCCGGGCTTCCGCAACTGGAAGACCACCGCTTCGTCGTTGACATGCTTCGCGCGATCTCGCGATAGCCGTGCGCCGGTGCCGTATCCGACACCGACCAGACCGGCACGCATGAGCCGCCGACGGTGCAGGACGTAGTCACGGATGAAGTTCAGCACCCCGGCGGCCCGGGTGTTGGTGAAGCATTGCGGGTGTACCCCGGTCCCCGCGACCGGGGTCGGTGCGACCATTTGCGGGCGGCCGGCGACCCGACGACTCGTCCGGCAACCACGCCCAGGCGCTGGCCTGGGCCGGTAGCGCCCTCGACGTACCGGCGACCATGCTCATGCCCGCGGACGCCCCCGAGGTCAAGGTGAGCGGAGCCAGACAGCACGGAGCCCGCGTCCTGCGCTACGACCGGCGACCGGGAGCGACTGGCCGGGGACCTGGCCTCCTCGGCGGGACTGACCCTCGTCCCGTCGGCCGACGCCGTCGAGGTCGTGGCCGGTCAGGGCACCGCCACCGCCGAACTGATCGACGATGTCGGCCCGCTCGACCTGATCCTCGTGCCCGTCGGTGGTGGCGGCCTGATGGCCGGCGCGATGCTGGCGGCCCAGTCACTCTCCCCCGGCTGCGCCGTTGTCGGGGTGGAGCCGGTCCTTGGCAACGACGCGGAACGTTCGCTGAACCAGGGCCGGCTGGTTTCGGTCGAGGCAGCGCTGCTCAACTCGCTCTTCGCCGCCACGACCACCACCGGGGTGGGCGGTCGCACCAGTCACGCCGTACCGCACGAGGCCGTCGCCCGGCGGCTGGCGGCGGCCGGGCGGCTGGCGGCGCCACCCCGACCCGCCGCCCATAGGTGAGCCTGGCGACGGTCGGCAGCACACCGGCCGCCGCCGGCCCACCGGGTGGCGGCATCCGCACTTCAGCCGCCGGACACCGCCCCACTCCCCGCCAGCAGGTCGGCGCGGCCGGCAGGCGGGGTCGAACACGGGCACCGAGGTAGCCGCCGGCCAGCCCGCCGTGGCCGCGGTGTATTCCCCATGGGACGGGCGGGCGTGGAGTTCGTGGACGCTATGGGACCGTGCGGTCCTGACCGACCGTCGTCAACCGGCTCATGAGAGTGTCGAGCATGGCGAGGAACTGCTGTACGCCGCCGGGTGGCAGGTCGGCGAATAGTTGCGCGGAGTCGGCCGCATAGTCGGCGCCCAGTTGTTCGGTCACCGCTCGGCCGGTGTCGGTCAGCTGCACCAGGATCGCGCGCCGGTCGCTGGGATGCGGACGGCGCAGTACAAACCCTGACTCCTCAAGTCCGTCGACCAGGGCGGTGACGTTGCGGGCAGTCACGCCGATCGTGCGGGCCAACTGCCGCTGGGTCGTCGGGCCATGCCGGTGCAACTGCCAGACCACCGTGGCCCGGGCGCGGGTCAGACCGCGTGCGACCAGCCCGGCCTGCATGTAGTCGCCGACGGTTACCGCGAACGCGAAGAGCCGCTCCAACGCGTCGGAGAAGTTCCGACAGTCCGGGGCGGAAGTGACGGTCGCAGGATTGTGTATGCCATTCACCGTGTATAACCTCCGCGATGAGGGTAGCGGCGATCCAGCCGGTCCGCGACCGACCGTCAGCACGGAGGACGTCATGCCAGCGAGGTCTCACCCCGTATTCGCCCGAGTCTATGAACGCCTGAGCCTGATGATGGACCGTGCCGGCGGCGCCGAGCACCGCCACGACCTAGTCGCCGGGCTATCCGGCCGGGTGATCGAGATCGGCGCCGGCAATGGCCGCATGTTCGCGCACTACCCGCCTGCAGTCACCGAGGTCGTCGCGGTCGAGCCGGAGCCACGGCTGCGGGCCACGGCGATCACCGCCGCGCGTACCGCCTCTGTTCACGTCACGGTTGTCGACGGCCTGGCCGAGGCGCTACCGGCCACGGACGGCGAGTTCGACGCTGCCGTCGTCGCTCTGGTGCTGTGCACCGTGCCGGACCCAGCAGCCGCGCTCGCCGAGATCCGCCGAGCGTTGCGGCCGGGCGGCGAGCTGCGCTTCTTCGAGCACGTCGCCGCCGAGCAGCCCGGCGGCATGCGTCGCGTGCAACGCCTGGCGGACGCGACCCTCTGGCCCAAGCTGTTCGCCGGCTGCCGCACCAGCCGCGACACCGCGACCGCCATCAGCGACGCCGGATTCCTCGTCGAGTACCTGCACCGCTTCCGCTTCCCGACCACCGGACCCAGCAGCCCCGCCGCACCCCACATCAGCGGGCGAGCCGTCAACCCGGCCAACGAGAGCGCGCGATGAACCCGCCCACCCCGGCGCAGACGCCGATCACCCTCTACACCCGGCCCGGCTGCCCGTACTGCTTCCTGCTGCGCCGCGGCCTGCGCCGCCGCAACCTGGCCTTCAACGAGGTGAACATCTGGGAGCACCCCGACGCGGCCGCAGCCGTGCGGGCCGTCGCCAACGGCAATGAAACCGTCCCCACCGTTAACGTCGCCGGGCAATGGCTGGTCAACCCACGCGCCGCCCTCGTCGACCAACTCGCCCGCACCTGACCCCCCACCGCGACGCCCTCCGGTCAGGGCATAGCCGGCTGCGTCTGATCTGCCGGTGGCACAACCACTAACGGTCACGACGCGTACTGGACGCAGTGCTGGCTGACCGAACCCGAGCAGCGTCAGGCTGCGCCTCGCGCAGATGCGCAAGATCCACTCTTCGGAAGGAGTCCCGCACGGCTGACGGAAGTGGCCTCATCAAACACCCGCAAGAGTGTTGTTCGTGTCGTAGGCTGACAAAACGGTTCAGAAAGGGGCGCCGACTCGGATCCCAGGCGGCTGTCAGGGCGCGCCCTGATCTGTGTGTCCTCGAGCCTAGGAGCGCCATGTCATCTCGGCCTACCGCAGATGAAAATGCGCCGGACCATCATGGCTCGATCATCAAGGTGGTGGTGTCGAGTCTGATCGGCACCACGATCGAGTGGTACGACTTCTTTCTCTACGGCTCGGCCGCCGCACTGGTGTTCAACAAGGTGTTCTTCCCCGGCTTCGACCCGCTGGTCGGCACGATCCTCGCCTTCGCCACGTACGCGGTCGGGTTCGTGGCACGACCACTCGGCGGGCTGGTGTTCGGCCACTTCGGCGACAAGGTCGGGCGCAAGAAGATGCTCGTGCTCAGTCTGCTGATCATGGGAATCGCGACCTTCGCGATCGGGCTGCTACCGACGTACTCGGCAGTCGGCCTCCTGGCGCCGATACTGCTCGTGGTCTTTCGCCTGTTACAAGGGTTTGCCGTCGGCGGAGAGTGGGGTGGCGCCATCCTCATCGTCGCCGAGCACGGCGAGGCCGAACGACGCGGCTTCTGGTCGAGTTGGCCGCAGGCAGGAGTGCCGGGCGGCAGCCTGCTGGCCGTGGGCGTGCTTTTCCTCCTCGCTTCCACCATGGATGACGCGGCGTTCGAGGCATGGGGATGGCGGGTGCCTTTCCTGCTGAGCGCCCTGCTCGTCGTCGTCGGGCTCTACATCCGCGTGTCGATCAGCGAGTCGCCGGTCTTTCAGCGGGCGCAGGCCGAGATGAAGCGATCGCAGGTCAGGCAGAAGGCGCCGATTCTCCAGGTGCTACGCCGCTACCGCCGCGAGGTCCTCATCGCGATGGGGGCCCGCTTCGTCGAGAACGTCTCGTACTACATTTTCACCGTCTTCGTGCTGACCTACGCGACCACCGAGGTGGGGCTGACAAGAGGTACGGCGCTCAACGCAGTACTCATCGCCTCGGCCGTCCAGTTCGTCACGATCCCGCTACTGGGCGCGCTGTCCGACCGGATCGGCCGGCGACCGCTCTATCTGGCCGGTGCGATCGGCGTCGGCATCTGGGGGTTCGCGTTCTTCGCCCTGATCGACACCAAGTCATTCGCCGCGATCACCCTCGCCGTCACCGCCGGTTTGGTCCTGCACGCCATGATGTACGGGCCGCAGGCCGCCTACTTCGCCGAACTGTTCGCCACCAGCGTGCGCTACAGCGGCGCCTCGATCGGTTACCAGCTCGCGTCCGTCTTCGCGGGCAGCCTGGCCCCGATCATCGCGGTCGCCCTTCTCGCCCGCTACGGCTCTTCCACGCCAATCTCGATCTACCTTGCCGCCTCGGCGGTCATCACGATCATCGCGGTGCTGCTGTCCCACGAGACCAGACAGCGCGAGCTGTCCGCGGACAGCGGCATCGACCGCGCCAATGTGCCCGGTGGGGGAGGCTGAAGGGAGCGCGAGGCCAGGTGGCGGTCTGACGACGGCTCGCGACGAGCGGGCGGGCATCGGATGCCCGCCCGCTTCGCCCGCCCGGTCCTGCCGATAGTTTCAGACCACCTCTCCGATTAAGTCCACAATGGGCACCAGTTCCGACCTATCCGGAAGTTTCGTCCCGACGCGTCGGGATACGTGCGAATGTCGAGCGTGGCGGGCGCAAGTCTCACGAGGTGACGACGAACAGCGTCACCGCACCGGCAGTATGCCGATCACGGTCTGGTCGATGCTGCCGCCGGCGGAGTCCGTCGCGGTCGCCCGTAGCGACAGATCGGTGCCCGGTCGCAGGACGTTGCCGGGCACCGTCGCGCGGTATCTCCCCTCGGCGTCCTTGCGGATGTCGAGCCGTTCCCAGGTGGTGCCGCCGTCGACGGAGTACCAGAGCCGGGCACCGGTGACGCGTGCTGCCGGTTCCGCCAGGTGCGACACGGTCAGGTCGATCCGCAGCGCTTGTCGCGCCGCCGCGTAGCCGAGCGGGTCGACATTCGCGGCGTAGTCGACGCCGAGCATCGGCGGGATCGCCGAACCGACGTTCGCCGGGTCGTCGGGCGGTACGGAGTTGAACTCCCATACGGTGCGGGCCTCGTTGGCGACGGGCACCACCGCGGGGTCGAGCGTCCAGTCGTGCTCGAGCCGGAACCTGCCGGCGCCCCCCGGCACTGGGAAAACCCCGAGTGGGTCGACGGACTCCCCCAACAGCGTCCCGTTCTGGAACAGCCGCATCTGGGAGTTGCGAACAATCGAAGGGTCGAATCTACCGATGTGCCCGCCGTCAGCAAGTGCGACCTCGACGAACATGTTCGATTGGTTGCGTAGGCTCCAGAGAATCTTCGGGTGCAGGCCAGTGCCAAAGACTGGTTGCAGCCGCTCACCCTCGGCATACGGCTCGTACTGCGGGTCACATAGCTTGATCAATTCTTGGTCGGGCATCACGAAGCACTGCCTCCACAGCGCATCGGGGTGCGCGGTCAGCAGTTCGACTCGCCGGCCCGGTACCTCGACCCGGTTCCAGCTGGCCCATTCGATCGCGGAGAGCCTGGTGGTGTAGGCACGGCCGACGTGGTAGCGACCAGGTGCGGTGAGCCCGCTGAAAGTGTTCTCCACCCGCGCCATCGAGCGCAGTTCGTCCCGGCCGAGGTGCGGCGACAACGGGTCGTTGAACCGCGGCTCGGGCAGGAGCAGCTCATAGATCTCCGGCTCGCCCGGGCGGACCTTGCCTTCCGGCTCGAGCCGCCACCGGAACGCCACTTCGAACTGGCCTTGGGCGACGGGTGCGGTCGGCGTGACGAAGACGTTCCCGTCGACGATCTGGGCCGGGGTGAATAGAGCGTCGTCGGTGTACCCCGGGCCAGTGGGGCTTTTCCGCGCGTAGGTCACTCCGGCCTCGACCACGCGCACCGGCTGTTTGTCGATGGTCGGCGCCCGTAGCTGCTTCGCCGTACGAGCGTCGATCACGTATCTGGTGTCGCCCGTGACCGTGACCTCGGGCGACCCGGCGATCGTGAAGGTCTCCGGTTCGCCGGCAGTGGCCGGCGTGTTCACCGTGGTGAAGATGCTGTAGTGGCCAGGCGTGACGCGGAGGATCCCGGTGCCGTCCTCGTCCAGGAAGATGCGGGTGAAGCCGCCGGTCTCCACCTCGAACACCCCCACGCTGGCGCCTGGGTGAGGCGCGCCGTGCCGGTCGAGGACCCGCAGCGAGAGGTCGTAACGCTCGGGCTCGTCGTACAGCCCGACCGGGAAATCGAACAGTTGCTGACCGGCCGCGGCGGCCGTCACCGATCCGTGCCAGAGTCCGTCGTCGAGCTGGCCGGGGTCGAGCGTCACCGTCGCCGTTGCCGCACCGCCAGCCGGCACCGTCAGCGTCGTCGGTGACACCGTCAAAGCTCCGGCCGGCGCGACGGCTCCATCCTCGCGGACCTGCTGGTCCTGCAGAGTCACGGTGACCGGTTCGGCGCTGTCATTCGTCAACGTGAGCGCCCTGCTCCGGGTGCCCTCGTCGGGATGCTTGAGGTAACCGAAGTCCAGCGATGCCAGGTCGGCGCTGAGCTGCTGAGCGGTCGCCTGGGCCAGATCGAGTCGCCCGCCACCGTGGCTCCAGGCGGTCTGCTCAACCACGTCGTCCGCGGTGCCGACCAACTGGGCCTTCACCCGCTGCCAGGTCCACGTCGGGTGCTGCTGCATCAACAACGCGGCGGCACCGGCGACCAGCGGGGTGGCCTGCGAGGTTCCCCCCATGGGGACGTACAGGTCGCCCTCCCGAGCGCCGGCGCGCGCTCCGAGGAGGCCGACTCCTGGCGCGACCAGATCCGGCTTGAGCCGGTAGCTGCCGAGGGTCGGGCCCTTACTGGAGAAATGTGCCCAACGATCATTTGGGCCCACCGCCCCAACGGTCAGTGCCGAAGCCGCCGTGCCCGGGGTCCCGATGGTGAACGGGCTCGGCCCCGCTCCGCCCGCATTGCCTGCCGCGACGACAAACAGCGTGCCGGTCCGGGCGGTCAGCGAGTCGAGGGCGGTGACCACCGGGTCGTCCTCGCTACCGGCATCTCCACCGAGGCTGAGGTTCACGACGTCGGCGCCCTGGCTGACCGCCCATTCCATACCGGCGATCAGCCACGACCACTGGCCGTACC
This sequence comes from Micromonospora sp. DT47, assembly GCF_049844475.1. NCBI lineage: Bacteria > Bacillati > Actinomycetota > Actinomycetes > Micromonosporales > Micromonosporaceae > Micromonospora > Micromonospora sp. DT47. The sequence continues at coordinate 264,409 of NZ_JBNCLC010000006.1, forward strand.
CCTCGTCGGTCAGCACCTTGCCGGACAACAGGTCCACGGCCGGCGCGATGCCCTGCCGAGCCCCGTCGGACCCGGCGCCGGTGCCGGCGATGAGGGAGGCGACGTGGGTGCCGTGACCGTTTCCGTCGGCGGTGTCGGTGCCGCCGGAGAAGTCCGCCTCGCTGGTTACCTGGCCAGCGAGGGCGGGATGTCCGTCGTCGACGCCGGTATCGAGGACGGCGACCTTCACGCCGCTGCCGTCGAGCCCGCTCTGCCAGGCCGCCGGCGCCTTCACCTGGTCGAGGTAGCCGTCCAGGCTGCTGGCCCGGATTGTCCGGTCGAGCCACACCTTCGTCAGGCCGGCCGTGGAACGCGCCCCGACCGGAGACCCCGCACCGGCGAGACCCTTGCCGAAGGCTGCCGCACGGGTCTTGTCCAGGCTGCCCGCGCTGGCGCCGATGCTGCCCAGCGCGCGCACCTTGGTGAGCAGGTCCGCGTCCAGGGACCGGGCCCCCGGCGACCGGCGCACGATCAGCGGCAGGTCGGCACGGTGTCGGTCGTCGTACCGCATCTCGACGAGACCCGTGACGTCGAAGAGGGCGGAATCCAGGACATCCGGCACCAGTGCCTCGACGTCGTGCGGGATAACCGTCACCCGGCCACGGTCGCGTCGTACCGAGAACCCGGTCGGGTGGCTGGGGTCGCGGGGCTCGAACCGCACGGTCGGCTCGCCGTCGCGGGTAGGCCGGAGCGTTACCCGATCACCGGTCACGAGCGTGACGGTGGTCGACGCCTCGGGCAGGCGAGCCGCGCCCGCCGGCACAACGCTGGTGGGTCCGGCCGGGGCCTCAGGCGGGCTGGCGGCGGCGGGTTCGACCGATGCCGAGCTGATCGCCAGTGTGGCGACGAGCAACAGGGCGACCAGGAACCGCGAGGACGCATGGGAATCGACGAGGGACGAGATCATAAGGTCGGTCCTATCGTGTCCGGTCGAGCCCACGCCACGAGATAGCGTGACCGGTGCTGGACATGGCTGGAACTGGTCAGGAGGGTGCGTGCTCGAGACGGTCGGTGTCGCGGCGCCCGAAGAGCAGGCGTATCGAGCCCTGCTGATGGCTCCACGGTGCACGGTGCGCGAGCTGGCGCGGCAGGTCGGCCGCAGCGACGACGAGGTCGGGCGGTCGGTGGAGCAGCTTGAGGAACTCGGCCTGCTGAGCCGTACGACGGACCGGCCGGCCCGGCTCGTCCCGGCCCGGCCCGACGTCGCCATCGACGTCCTGGTAGCCCGCCGCCGGGTCGAGCTGGACCGGGTGCAGGCCGAGGCGCGGACGATGCTCGCCGAGTTGCGCACGCACGAGCGGTACCGGCCGGAGAACCTGGTCGAGGTCGTGGTCGGTCAGCAGGCGATCGCTGCCCGGTTCGCGCAGCTCCTGCAAGGGACCCGACGTGAGCTGCGGGTGCTCGACCGGCCGCCGTACGCCGCCCGAGCCGACGAGTCGGACACCACGGTCCGCGGCCTGCTCTGCGACGGGGTCGTGGTCCGGGGCATCTACGCCCCCGACTCTCTTGAGGTGCCGGGCGCCGTCGACGAGGCCTACAGCGCCGCCGACGCCGGTGAGATGTCGCGCGTACACCCGCAGGTACCGATGAAGCTGGCGGTCTTCGACGGTTCCGCGGCGCTCCTGCCTCTGGCGGTGGACCAGCTGGTCGACAGCGCGCTCGTGGTCCACCGGTGCGCGTTGCTGGACGCGCTGACCGAAATGTTCGACCTGCTCTGGGAACAGGCCGTACCGGTCGTGTCGCCGGCCGGTGAGACCGGTCTCGACGCCCGGCTGATGACGTTGCTGGCCGCCGGCTTGAAGGATGACGCGATCGCCCGTCAGCTCAACCTCAGCAGCCGTACGGTCGGGCGCCGCGTCGCCGAATTGATGGAGCTGTTGGGTGCCCGGACCCGGTTCCAGGCCGGTGTTCACGCGCAGCGGCGCCACCTGCTGGAGGACTCATGACGTATTCGGTCGGAGCGGGCGTGGTCGTCGCGGTCGAGAGCAGCGCCGTGGTCTGCCCGACGGCCCACGCTGAGCCCGTCGCGGCGGGTCATCTGCTGGAACATTGCGCTCGACGCAGCGCTGTGAGGCGCTGACGCCTACACCGCGTCTTGCCTAACCTCGCGTTGACCGCCGCAATGATCGCAAGAAACCCGGGAGGGCACGACGACCGTCACCGCCGACGACCTGGATGCGGCAGTCTCCACCATCGTTGAAACACTGCGTCCAGCTACCGACCGGGACTGGTCCGTGCCAGCGGCCGCGGTGCAGCGGGACTGTTGGGTCGCCGCCGAGCACATCGGCGACAGCCTCATTGGCTACGCCTACCAACTCGTCGCCCGGCCCACCACACGATGGGTCCGCTTCCGGGCCAGCGCTGACGAGGAGCCTCGCCCGCCGAGGTGTTGGAGTTCGCCGAGGCCGGCGGGCGTATCCTCGCCGCGACGGTGCGCACGGCACCACCGCACGTGCGCGCGTACCATCCAAGTGGCATGGCCGATCCAGAAGGCTTTGCCGGGATGGGTTGTGTCGAGGCACTCGTGCACGGCCACGACATCACTCAAGGTCTCGGACTGGCTCTCGACCCACCACGGGACGTGTGCGCCCGCGTGCTCACCCGGATGTTCCCAGCAGCCGATCCGGTCGACCTCGACCCGTGGACCGCGCTGCTGTGGGCAACGGGCCGCGTAGAGCCGCCCGGACATCCCACGATTGAGCAATGGCGCTGGCACAGCGCCCCGCCGGGCGAGAACAACTGAACACCGCCACCGACCTGTCAGCGCATCTGGTCCACCGGACAACGACCGAATCGAAGGCCGGGGTCTGGGGCGGAGCCCCAGTTCAAACACCTGGTCACGGGTGGGGCGGCGTCGGGCGTGGGCCGCGATAGGGCAGGGTGGCGCTGTAGACCACGTTGGTGGTGGTGCTGCCGAACGCGGCGAGTTCGTTGACGACCTGTTCGAGGTGCGCCATCGACGTCGCGGCCACCTTCAGCACGTAACAGTCGTCTCCGGTGGTGCGCAGGCACTCCAGGATCTCCGACCGTCGCTCCAGCAGCCGGCGCAGCGGTTCGTGCCGGCTGCCGGGATACTTCAGCCGGACCACCGCGAGTACGGCGAAGCCCGCCTTGGGCAGGTCGACCTCGGCGCGGTAGCCCGTGATCACACCGATCGCCTCCAGCCGCCTCACCCGTTCGCTGGTGGCCGACGCGCTCAGCTTGACCCGGCGGCTGAGCTCGGTGATCGGCAGGCGGCCGTCGCCCTGCAACTCGGTCAGGACGGACCAATCGACAGCATCAAGATTCTCGGCCATCGGGCCAACCTACCGGCGGATCCACGGCAGAGGCCAGCAAAGGCAGGGATCGCGGTGTTCACACGGCGGGGCCACGCTGGCTAGCGTAGGACCCGTGCAGATTGGCGTGAACGTACCGAACTTCGCTCCGGGTACCGACCCCGACGTGCTGCGACAGTGGGCGCAGACGGTCGAGGGTCTCGGCTTCGACCTGCTGATGGTCTCCGACCACATCGCGGTGACCCCGGACGTGGCCGAGCAGTATCCGGCGCCGTTCTACGAGCCGTTCACCACGCTGTCCTGGCTGGCCGGGGTGACCCGCCGGGTCCGGCTGGGCACCACGGTGCTCATCGTCCCGTACCGGCACCCGCTGCTCACCGCCCGGATGGCGGCGAACCTCAACCGGCTCAGCGGCGGCCGGCTCGTTCTTGGCGTCGGCGTCGGCTGGGCCCGGCAGGAGTTCGAGGCGCTCGGCGTGCCGTTCCGGCGGCGCGGTGCGCTGACCGACGAGTACCTCCGCGCCATGCGCGACGCCTGGCGGAACACCGACGACTACGACACGGCCCCGATCCCGATCTGGGTCGGCGGCAACAGCGACGCCGGCATGCGTCGCGCGGTACGTCTCGGTGACGCCTGGCACCCGCTGCGGTTCACGCCCGGATGGCTGGCCGAGGCGGCCGGGCGGCTGAAGGCCACCGCCGACGAACTGGGTCGCCCGGTGCCCGCGTTGATGCCGCGCATCGCACTCCGGGAGGCCCGTGAACCGGTCACCGCCCCGGACCGGCTCGCCGGTGTCGGCACCATCGACCAGATTATCGCCGACATCGACCAACTCCGTCTGCTCGGAGCGGAGACGGTGCTGCTCGATCCGTTCAACGGCGACCTGACCGAGATCCGCCAGCCCGAACGCGCCTGGCGGACATTGGCGGCCGTGGCCGCATACCACAAATCCCAGGAGGACCGATGACCCCCGACGACGAGAAGTTTCTCCGCCGTGCCGTGGAACTCGCCAGCCAGGCCGGGGCGTCCGGCGAACGGCCGTTCGGCTCGTTGCTGGTCGGTGCGGACGGCACCGTCCTGATCGAGGACCACAACACCGTGGTCTCCGACTCGGACATCACCGCCCACCCGGAACTGAAGCTGGCCCGCTGGGCCGCCCGGGAACTCGCCCCCGACGTGGCGGCCGGCACCACCATGTTCACCAGTTGCCAGCCCTGCCCGATGTGCGCGACCGCGATCGACCGGTCCGGCCTCGGCCGGGTGGTGTACGCCCTGTCCACCGAACAGTTCGAGGAGGTCAAGCCGGCCACCCCGCCGCTGCCTCCGGTGCGGTACGAGGGGCCGGCGCTGTTCGACGAGGCGCGCCAGCCGATCGACAACCACTACTAGTCAGCGGAGCGTTATCACGTTGCCGTTGATCAGGCCGGCGGCGTCGGAGGCCGGATAGGCGATCACCCCGGCCGGGGTGGCGACGTGGACCAGGGCGGGGCTGGTCGCCACGGTCTGGCGTACCGCATCGGTCACCCAGAATCGGTAACCGGCGGATGCACCATGTTGACGGTGACACCGAGGTAGGCCAGCTCCGCCGCCGCCGACATGGTGTAGTTCGTCTGGGCGGCCTTCGCGGCGCCCCTGGTCTGCCCTGGCCCGACACGCTACGACGCGTGCAACCGGTGCCAGCGTCGACCGATGGTCCTATGCGGCCCGGCCGCCCCGCTCCGACTACGCGCCGTGGCCGGCTCGCAGTCGCTCGACCAGCCGCCCCGCGAACGACTCGACCGCCGGTGCCACGTCCCCGCCGGAGTGGAGATCCTTCTCGTGGCCCCCGCGCCGGGCCCGGTCACGCCGGTCCGGCCGGGCCGGGAACGAACGGTCCGGCCGGCCGGCGCTCCCGCCGGTCGGACCAGGGCCCGACCACGTCGACTTCCTCGGCGGATGACGGCGTCGGCGCGCAGGTCGTGGCGTGGAGTCGGTGGTGGCGGTGCCGTCGGGCATGCGGAGGCGGACGCGGAACTTCGTGCCGCGCTATTCCACCCAAGCCATGGGGTTACTCCGATCGGGTCGTGTCCGGTGCGCCGATGATTGACGCCTGACTTCCGACGTGGGGCAATTCGGTGGGGCGTGGGCGTGGGCGTCGGCGGGCGCGGTGACGTCCGGTGGCGGGTTCCGCGGAGACGGCGATGATGGTCAGACCCAGCAACAGGGTTGCGGAACCCCACAGGCCCGTCAGGGTGCGGCACCGGAAGTACTCGCCCGCGGGTCCCGCCAGGTCAGGACCCGACCTCGGCCCCGCTTGCCGGCTCAGCCGCGAATCTTGACGCAGCAGAAGCCAGGCTGCGGCGCGAGCTCCACACTCAGTCCCCGGAGGTCAAGTCCGTCGATAACGCCGCCGATGAGGGCGAGGTTCATGCCGCAAACCAGTTCAATGTGCTTGGCCGCCAACTGGTCGAACGGGCAGTTCGCAAGGCGGATCTCCCGGTCGGAGATACGCGGTTCGTAGCCATGACGAGCTAGCACGCGCGCCGCACGTACCAGGTTGTCATGGCGATCACCACCCGTGCCGACCGCCGAAGCGACGCCTGGAGCGGCAACCTTGCTCTCGTCCGCAGCCGCCGCGGCGATGCGCCGGCCCTCCTCCTCCGCCGCGTCTCGCACCGCGTCCGCGATCGGCACAGCGTCGCCCAACGACCGGTGGATGGCCGTCGCCAGCACATCACCGGCCAGGTCATAGCGACGTTCGGGCAAGGAGACCGAAAGCTGCCGGGATGAGCGCCGATACAGCTTCGATGGGCGACCCGCGCCCGGGCCGGTCCGCCCCGACAGCCGGCGGAACTCCACGTCGAGCAGGCCCTCCTCCACCAGTCGGTCGAGGTGGAATTTCACCGAGTGCAACGGCAGGTCGACGGCGTCCGCGGCCTGCTCGCGGCTGACCGCGTCGGGCTGCGCCGCCACGTACAGGTAGAGCGCGCGACGGGCAGGCTCCAACAGCGCACCAACCCCGGCGACCTGCTCGGCAAGCTCGTCCGACACGACCAGTCCTTTCTAAAGGAGAGACCTATTGACGTAATCTCGGCCCTGGTTCTAAGGTCGAGACTACTCTCTTTTAGAGCCAGGAGGTCGTCATGACCCACACGCGTTTCTCTGCATCATCATCTGCGACGCCGGTCGCCGCGAACGACCGCGCCCATCAGGCATTCCTCCTCCTACGCACGGTCTTCACGGTCGCTCCAATCATCTTCGGCCTGGACAAGTTCCTCGGGTTGCTCACCGACTGGGAGCAGTACCTCGCTCCCTGGATCAACGACATCGTGCCCGGTGACGCGCACCAGGCGATGCTCGCGGTGGGAGTCGTGGAGGTCCTTGCCGGCATCCTCGTCGCGATCAGACCCGCGATCGGCGGCTACGTGGTCGCCGCATGGTTGCTTGGCATCATCGTCAACCTCGTCACCATGGGCGAGTACTTCGACGTCGCGCTACGCGACTTCGGTTTGCTCGTCGGCGCGCTGGCGCTGGCGCGGCTGGCCTCGTCCAACACGGCCCGCGTCGGGACCAGCGAGGACGCACGGTGACGTGACAAGGGGCGATCGAGGAGTCCAGGGCCACGGGCGCCACTCGGCCACACCATCGACAGCGACGAAATGGCGGATACGCCGTGTCGACGCCGCGTGAAAGCTGGATCTGGCCCACTTTCCGTGATCGGGATTGACCCGGCCGTTGTTCCGCCGCCCGGACCCGGCTCAGCGGACCGACCATCTGCCGGGTGAGTTGGCGCAGTGTGACCTGTGGTTCCCGCCGGCGGACGTGCCGTTGGGTTCGGGCAGACCGGCCGACCTCCGGTGCTGGTGATGATCTCGGGGTATTCGCGGTGGCTCTCAGCGGTGATGATCCCGTCGCGGCAGTCCCCGGACCTGCTGGTCGGGCATTGGACGCTGATCTCCGGTTGGGGCAGGGTGCCCAAGGCGTTGGTGTGGGACCACGAGTCCGCGGTCGGGCAGTGGCGGGCGGACGACCGCAGTTGACCGAGGCGATGAACGCCTTCCGCGGCACCCTTGGCATCCGGGTCACATCCAGTGCCGCCCGGCGGACCCGGAGGCCAAGGGCCTGGTCGAGCGGGCCAACGGCTATCTGGAAACGTCGTTCCTGCCCGGGCGCCGGTTCACCTCACCGCAGGACTTCAACGTCCAGTTGGCGGAGTGGATGGTCCGGGCCAACAACCGCCGGCATCGGGTGCTGGGCTGCCGCCCGGTCGACCGGTGGGACGCCGACCGGGTCGCGATGCTGCCGCTGCCACCGGTGGCGCCGGTGGTCGGCTGGCGACAGACGACCCGGCTGCCCCGCGATCATTACGTGCGCGTGGACACCGACCTGGCCCACCGCCAAGCCGCCGCGGACCTGCGCGTCGCCGCCCAGCCCACCCCGACACCGGCCGTTGACGCGCAGGTGCAACGTCGGGCGTTGGCCGACTATGACCGGATGTTCGGCTTGGATGAGGTGGCCGTGTGATGGCCACCAAGACCAACCGCACCGTCACTTCCGAGATCGCGTTCCTCACCCGCGCCCTGAAGGGCCCCCTCCCTGGCCGCCTCCGTGGACAGGCTGGCGGAGCGGGCCCGGGCGGAGTCGTGGACGCATGAGGAGTTCCTCGCCGCCTGCCTGCAACGCGAGGTCGCCGCCCGGGAAGCCCACGGCGGTGAAGGCCGCATCCGCGCAGCGAGGTTCCCCGCCCGCAAGAGCCTGGAGGAGTTCGACTTCGACCACCAACGCTCGCTGAAGCGGGAAACGATCGCCCACCTCGGCACCCTCGACTTCGTGGCATCGAAGGAGAACGTGGTGTTCCTGGGCCCGCCCGGCACCGGCAAGACCCACCTGTCCATCGGCCTCGGGATCCGCGCCTGCCAGGCCGGACACCGGGTCGCGTTCGCCACCGCCGCGCAGTGGGTGTCCCGCCTCGCCGACGCCCACCACGCCGGCCGCCTGCAGGACGAGCTGGTCAAACTCGGCCGCATCCCACTACTGATCGTCGACGAGGTCGGCTACCTCCCCTTCGAAGCCGAAGCGGCGAACCCGTTCTTCCCACTGGTCTCCAGCCGCTACGAACGCGCCTCGCTGATCGTCACCAGCAACAAGCCCTTCGGGCGGTGGGGCGAAGTGTTCGGAGACGACGTCGTCGCAGCGGCCATGATCGACCGCCTCGTCCACCACGCCGAAGTCATCTCCCTCAAGGGCGCACCTTCACCGCTGCCACACCGGCGACGCCCTGCAGGTAGGCGGCGGCAGCATGGCTGAGTTCCGGCGAGCACACCATTGCGGGAAACGGCGGCTGCGGGAACTCGACTTGAGCGCCACCAACGGACTCCACCAGCCGCCGCACCTCGCAGTCTGAGTCCTCAACCAGTAGCGCCGGACACCTGCTCGGCGGCGCGGCGTACGTCGTCGAGCAGTATTTCCATGTCGTCGCGGGTAGTGCGGTAGTTGAGTACGCAGCCACGTAGCGCAAACCGGCCGTTGATGGTCGCGTTCGACAGGTACGAGCTACCGGCCTGCTGCAGCGACACCAGGATTCGTTCGTTGACGCGGTCGAGTTCCTGCTCTTCGACCACAGATCTTGGCCCGGTACGTGGCGCCGGAGGCAGGTAGCGGAAGCAGAAGATGGACAGCTCCACCGGGGAGAGCAGCTCGAAGTCGTCGCTGGCGTCGACGAGTTCCGCCAGATGGCGGGCGCAGTCGAGGTTGGATTCGATCGCTTCGCCGACGGCCTGCGAACCGGCGTGGGCCAGCACCATCCAGACCTTGAGGGCCCGGAAACGCCGGGAGAAATCCGGGCCGTAGTCCCAGAACGTGAACGCCTCGGCGGGCTCGGTTTGCACTACCCGGGTGTAGTCGGCGTCCAGGGTGAAGGCGGCGCGCGCCGCCTCGGGGTTGCGGTAGATGAGACAGCCGCAGTCGGCGGGTAGGTAGAGCCACTTGTGCGGGTCGAGGGCGATCGAGTCCGCCTCCGACAAGCCATCGAAGAGCGGGCGGGCCGAGCGGGCGAGTCGGGCGAAGCCGCCGTAGCAGGCGTCGACATGCATCCACAACCCGTACCGTTTCGCCACTGTCGCGATCTCCGTCAGCGGATCGACCGCACCGGTGCCCACCGTGCCCGCGCTCGCGACCACACAGAACGGATCCGAACCCCCGGCCTTGTCCTCTTCGATCTTGCGTACGAGGTCGTCGACGTCCATCCGGAAGCGTGCGTCCACCGCGACCTCTCGTACGTTCCCGCGTCCGATGCCGAGGAGGGCGGCGGCCTTGCGGATCGAGTGGTGCACTTCCTGGGAGGCGTAGATCCGTAGCGGCCTGGGGTGGGCGCTGACGCCGTGGGTGGCGACCGCATCGCCGCAGTGGCGGTGCCGGGCGGCGGCGAGAGCGGCGAAGTTGGCCATCGAGCCGCCGCTCATGAAGAGGCCAACCGCATTCGTGTCGCAGCCGATCGCCTCCTTGATCCAGCCGATCGCCACATGTTCCAGCTCGGTTGGGGCCGGCGCTGATCGCCAGGCGGGAAGGTTCGCGTTCAGAGCCGAGGCGAGGAAGTCGGCCACCGACGCCACCGCCGTGCCCGGCGCGGAGACGTACCCGAAGAAGCGCGGATGCCCGTTATGCCGGCTGCCAGGCACGATCACGTCGCGAAAAACGTCGAGCAAGTGGCTGAAATCGCGACCTTCGGCGGGCAGCGGCTCGGCGAGTAGATCTCTCAGCTCGGCCGCCGAGGTACGCGGAGCGACAGGCCGGTCACGGATCGAGCCATGGTACGCGGCGACCCACTCCACGGCTTCCATGCCCATCTGGCGGATCCTCCCTGGCGAGGGATCCAACGCGGAATCGTCCCTCGGTGGGCCGGATGAGGTCGATGTCATCGCCGGAGCCTAACTTGGTCTTTAACCTGCGTCGGCTGGGTGGTGACCCCGGCCGATCATGGGGACAGCCCTTGGTTGATCATTCTTCTTGCCTAACGACCTCGTGCGTGATTGGCCGGGGTGCCTACCTGCGGCGATGAAAGTCGCTTCATCCATTGTGGGGTGTGGACGGTAGGGCCTTGAGTGGTCTCGTGGTGTTCTCGGTGCGGTCGGTGTGCTGATGGTCGGAGAGCAGGCCGGCGATGGCGCGGATGGTGGCGTCGAGGTTCTCGCGTCGGCCGTGGTAGCGGCCCAGGATCCGCCAGTTCTTGAGGTGTCCGATGACGTGCTCGACGCGGATGCGCTGTGAGGAGTGCCGTTTCCGGGCGACCTCGCGCGGCGATGACGCTCGGCGGCAGCGAAGTCTGGCGTTTACGGGTATCCGGGTCCACCCACGGTGGTAGGTGGCCGACCTGTCGCAGCACCGCCCGCGACTCGTGCCCTGGATGGCGAAGCAAGCGTGCCGGACGATGCAGCGTTTCGGCTCGACGCAGCCGGCGTGGTGGACGGTCCAGCCCACGCAGCGGCGCAGGTTTTGCCAGAACCGCTCGAGGAGTTGGGCGAGCACGCCCTGAACGATGAACGGCTTCAGCTCTTCTGGCCGCGGGGGTACCCGAATGGCAATGGCCTGTTCGTGGTCGGATAGCTCAACGATCGCTGGATTCCCCGCCGCGGCGGGTCAGCCGGCTGATGTCTTGCTGGCTCTGCGGAGCCCGAGCAGGGCGACCAGGGCAAGGAGGATGACGGCGACGGAGTACTCGTTGGCGGTCCGGGGCAGGCCGCCGGCGTAGACCACGAGGAATCCGGCAATGACGGTGGGCAGGCCGAAGCCGACGTAGCAGACGATGTAGAGCAGGGAGAGCACGCTGCCGCGTTCGTGCGCCTCCACGAGCGGCATGACCGTCTTGAGGCTGCCCTGGAAACCGCCACCGAAGCCGACGCCTCCGAACGCGAGGCCGATGAAGAAGCCGGGGATTGATTCGGTGGTGACCGACACCAGCGTGATGATCATGCCCAGGATGAGGGCGGCGATTCCGGTGAGCATCACGGTCCGCGCTGCGGCGTTGCGCAGCAGGAGAATGCTGATGGTCCCGAAGGCGGCGAAGACGAAGACGACCAGACCGCCGGCCACGATCGAGGTGTTCATGAGGGCGCGCACCAGCGCCGGGCCGAGCGCGCCGAAGAAGCCGGCCAGCGCCCAGACGGCGAAGATTACCGGAGCGACGACCAGTACCGGCCCGCGCACGGCGCGGGGCAGCTTGATCTCCGGCCGCAGACTCTGCAGCGCTCCCTTCATCGGCGTGACCGTCTCCGGCATCAGCACGACCCCGACACCTTGGATCAGCAGGATCACGAACAGGACGACGTACACCAGTCGCGTCGGCGCGGGCAGGTACTGGATGAGCACCGCCGAGAGCAGGGCACCGATACCGGTTCCGATACCGGGGGCGATCGAGTTGGCAAGGGTGCCGCGGGAGCGGTTGATGTCGAGCATGGCGGCACCGACGGCGCCGATGGCGGCGCCAGCCCCGAGTCCCTGCACGCCGCGGGCGGCCAGCAGCGTGGGTACGCCGTTGGCGAAGATGAAGATGAGCAGTGAGATCATCTGGACCGCGATCGCGACAAGCAGGACCGGCCGCCGCCCGACATGGTCGGACAGCTTGCCGAACGTGAGCAGGGACGCCAGCACCGCGACGGCGTAGATGGCGAACACCACGGTGGTCGTGATCGGCGAGAAGTGCCAGCGCGTCTGGTAGATCCCGTAGAGGGGGGTCGGGGCTGCCGACGCGGCCACGAAGGACACGAGGATCGAGGCGAGCAGAAACAGGGATACTCTCGGCGAGAGGCGCCTCGATTCGGCGATACTCATCAGACGTGCTCCTCAGGTGAGCTGCAAGCGGCGGCCCGGCGCGAGCGACCTGGACGCCCTCCTGCTGACAGGCAGCAGCGGACTACCCAATGCGCCCCCTCACACGCGACATGGACTGGCCCGACGTGCCAGGCCCACCCGGTCTGCGGCCAGCCGTGCACCAGCAGCAACGGGTTCCCGGTGGCGAGCGTCGCCGCCGCAGTCGTGCATGGCCCTCGGGGCGGCGTACCCGCCGGTCCGACCGGCGCGGCCGTAGCCCTGTGGGCCCCTGCGGGTGGGCGCGTGACCCTGGCCGGTTTCGTCCTCGCCTCGAACGCTCTCAACCTGGCCGGCCTCCTGCGCCTGCGCCACCGGTTCCGGCTGCTATCCGGCACTTCCGTGGCCATCGGCACCGTGGCAGCGATCATCGCCGGCCCCATTCTGGGAGCAGTCCCGGCCCCGGTCATCCCGCTCGTCCTCACGCTCACCCTCCTGGCAGCTGCGGCCGCTTTCACCACCAAACTGCTCGGCACCTACCTCGGCCCCGTTGGAGTCCCGGTTGCCACCCTGCTGCTCCTCACCGTCGGCAACGCCACCAGCGGTGCCACCACAGGCGTTGATCTTCTGCCCGCCGCGGCCCGAACCATTTCCCCACTGCTGCCACCTGGCTCGGTCGTGCGCGCCATCACCGACCTGACCTACTTCCACGGTGCGCACGCAGCAGGCCCTCTGATCACGCTCACGCTGTGGGCCGTCATCGCTGCGCTCCTGGTCGGCCTACGCCCCCGCCTGACGCGGCGTACCGCAGCCGGCGCGGAAGGTCCGCCAGTCCGACCGGCGGTGTCTCACCCCAGCAGGTACCACCGGCGGCCGGTGCAGACCAGCCGGTGCGGCTCAACGTCGCGCACGGTGCCGCGCGAGCGCACGTGGCGAGGCTCTTCGATGCCACTCACCGAGCTGGACGCGGCCGCCCGGAGGCCGACGCCCACCGCCAGACCTCGTCGTCGAGCAGCAGCGGCATGCTCGCCGGGGACGAACCGCAACGGGTCAGCGCCGTGACCCCTACTGGGTGTCGGAAAAACCCGGCATGCGCCGCGCGACGCGACCGGATGACGGGAGACCGACTGCCGGCCCAACCGCCGCCGCGCGGGCGACGGGTGGTCAGGCATGGTCGCGGCCGTAGCGGGAATCGGAGAGCCGCCAGCAGGAGCGACGGAGGAGACGCGCCATGACGGACCGATCGCCCACCGGGTCGAATGGTGCCCGATCGCCAGATTCGCCGCTGCAGGCGCGGGACGCCGCGCCGGCGGGCGGCGGCTTCGCCGTCGTGGAGATGTTCACCTCCCAGGGCTGCTCGAGCTGTCCTCCCGCGGAGGAAGTGCTGAGCGAGATCGAGCGCGACGCCCGGAAGCGGGGACAGCCCGTCTTCGGCCTCGGATTTCACGTCGACTACTGGGACTACCTGGGCTGGCCCGACCGGTTCGCCGACGCGGCGTACACCGCGCGGCAGCAGGCGTACGCGCGCGCCTTCGGCTCCGGGCAGTTGTACACCCCGCAGATGGTCGTCAACGGCACCGTCGAGTTCGTCGGTTCCGACCGTCGACGGGCGGCGACCGCGATCGCGTCCGCCCTGACGGCGGTAGCCACCACGCCGCTGGCACTGTCGGTCGAGGACGCCGCCGGGGGCACGGGCGGCGGGCACCGGGTGGTGGTGGACTACCAGACCGAGCGGCCGCCGGAGCGGGCGGTGTTGAACGTAGCGATCGTGGAACGTGGCCTGGTAAGCGAGGTCGCCCGGGGTGAGAACGCCGGGCGGACGCTGTGGCAGGACAACGTGGTGCGCGCCTTCACGTCGGTGGGTCTGGACGCCGACCGTGGGCGGGTGGAACTGGAGGTGCCGCCAGATCTTGATCCTCGACAAGCCTCGGTGGTCGGCTACGTGCAGGACGACGGTGCCAAGGCCATCGTCGGCGCCGCGGCCATCGACGTGTCCGCCCAGCCTGGATGAGAGCTGCTGTTTTCCTGCGTCGAGCCAGGGATGGGCAGCGTGAAGGTGCTCGGGCCGGCATCGATCCTGTGCCGACTCCCCGAGGTGTGGTGAAAGGAGCCATCGGCTCCAAGATCCGCGATCCCGATTACCCGATCAAGGCCGCGTGACGAGGCACTAGTCGGCGACGTGGATGACGATCTTACCGCGGCGTTTGCCCGTCTCGAGCGCCTCGTAACCTGAGCGCGTCTCAGTGAGGGGCAGCACGCGGTCCAGCACCGGCCTCAACCGGCCGTCATCGACGAGCTCGGCGATGGAACGCAACGCGTTCTGGTCGGGCTCGACGATGAAGTACACCCCGCGGACGCCGTGCCGGGCTGCTTCCTGTTGGTCGGGAGGCGCGGAGAGGGTGACCAGAATGCCGCCCGGCTTCAGAACCGACCAGGACCGCGACTGCGTGGCTCCTCCAACAAGATCAACGACCACATCCACGTCGCGGACGTGATCCTCGAAGCGGTCGTGCGCATAGTCAATGGCCTGCTCGGCACCCAGACCCTTGACGAATTCCAGGTCGGCCGCCGCCGCCGTGGCGCTCACGCTGGCACCGAGACCGGCCGCGAGCTGCACCACGTAGCTCCCCACGCCGCCGGCGCCGCCCTGCACCAGCACGTGCTGGCCGGCCTGCAGGTCGGCGTGGTCCACCAGTGCCTGCCAGGCGCTCAGCGCAGCCAGTGGGAGCGCTGCGGCGTGGTCATGGTCAACGGTGGCGGGTTTGCCCGCCACGACGGCCGCGGGCAGGGCGACGTACTCGGCGGCCGCGCCATCGCGGGTGAAAGGAATCAACCCGTAGACGGCCTCCCCCTCGGCGGGGCTCTCCACCCCCGCCCCGGACGCCGCGACGACTCCGGAGAACTCGTGCGACGGGATGATCGGCGTGCGCTCGGGTCCTGTCCCGTCCGAGCTGTGCGTCCAGGTTTCCGGCCAGGTGAGCTCGCGGGGCGTCATGGAAGCAGCCTTCACGGCCACCAACACCTCACCGGGCCCCGGCTCGGGCCGCGGCACCTCCTCGTACACGAATTGCTCCGGGCCGCCCCTGGTGTGAGCTCTCACGGCGTGCATCGTGCTCATCCGACGACTGCTCCTTCCCGAACGCATGTCGATCAGCCCGCCGGCCGCTCCTGGGGATAAGCCGCAGGCTGACACCCGCATTATCTGGCGGTTCGGCAGCCGCCCGCCGGACTTCCGCAATCCCTTGCCCCTCGGGCGCAGAAAACGGCTTGAACAGGCGCTCCCGGGCAGTGGCATGCGGCGGTCGTCGGGCGGCGGCGGCGGCGGCCAAATGAATGCGGATTACACGATCAACGTTCAAAGACGAGGCACTAGTGTTTTGCGCCAGAAATTCGCCTACAAAATCGTGCGAGTGACTCGAGGATCTCTTCGGCGGTCTTGGTCCAGGTGAACGGTCGTGGATTGCTGTTCCAGTCCACGACCCAGGACCGGATGTCGGCTTCGAGGGCTTGGACGCTCTTGTGCGCGCCGCGGTGGATCTTCTGCTCGGTGAGGAACCCGAAACCAGCGTTCGACCTGGTTGATCCAGGACGAGCCGGTCGGGGTGAAGGACCGGCTGGGATCTGTCGAGGGCCTGGATCTGGGACTTCTCGTCCACGCACAGGACCACCGCGCGTTCGGGTGGGTTGTGGTAGAGCCCGACCACGTCGACGACCTTTTCGATGAACTGGCCGGTCGGTGGACAGCTTGAAGGTGTCCGCCCGGTGGGGTCTGAGGCCGAAGTCCCGCCAGATCCGCCCGATCATGTGCGCCTGCTGCCCATGAGCGACCGGGACAAGGACATCGAAATCCTGGCGTTGCGCCATCAGATCACCCTGCTGGAGCGGGCACCGCCCGCACCAGGGAATCGCGAACGCACGTCCGTTGTACCCGTTGCCCGCGCAGGTCGCCGACCCGGACAAGCTGGCCCGCCTCGACATACGAAGACGCGATCGCCTCGGCGGAATTCTCCACGAGTACGAGCATGCTGCGTGACCTGCGCGGACGAGGTTTTCGGCAAGTGCGGCGCCTTCGCCGGGCACGCCCGGCTGCCGTACCCGCTCTTGTCCGACCAGGACGGCCGGCTCGCCGCCGGGGTGCTCCTGCCCACCTTTCCGGGCCGGCGTGGACCGCTTCAAGCGGCTCACCCTGCTGGTCGGGCCGGACGCGGTGGTGCGCGCGGCGCAGTTCCCGGTCACCGACCCGGCCGGCGCGATGGACGAGACGCTCGACATCGTGCGGCGCCGCTCAGACGTCAGCAGTTCCGACCTGTCTTCGTCCTGACCGGCCGCCCGGCGTGCCAATGCCCTACGCCGAACTCGCTCGTTCGGGCGGATGGGCAACGGCGGCCTGGTCGACGTCGACGTGGCACCGTCGAATCGGCGAGTCTACGAGAACATCCCTGCCAGGGAATCGTTGCGCGGCCTGCGAACCACACTCCGCCGCCGGGTGACCGCCAGGGAGCTGACTAGAGCTCGACACCACACGATCCGTCGCAGTACGGGGCGAGCCCGGTGGCGCCGCAGGCGCAGGCCGCCATCCGGGTCTCGCGGCGCATCCCGACACCGACGCCGGGCTGATCCGTCCACACCCGCAAGTCGCCCCGCAAGAGGAGGGGACCACCGGGCACCGCTCGTACGGTCGTCACCGGATCAGGTTGCTCGGTGTCGGCACCGGTTGTCGGGCGATACTGCAAGGCCCCGGTCGGGCACCGCCTGATGATGGTCGCGACCTCGTCTCCCAGTGCGGCCCCGGGCAGGATCCATGGGCGTCGTCCGACGTCGAACACCTTCGGTAGACCCCGGACACACTCGCCGGCGTGCCGGCACCGGCGAGCGTCGTAGCTGACCAGGATCTCCGGGCCGGAATACCGCTTCCCGCCATCGAAGGGGTCGTGCGTGGCCGGCTCGGTCACGGGTGCCGGACCAGGTCGGCATACTCGGCATGGCGGCGGATGTAGGAGGCGATGAACGGGCAGAGCGGGGTGACGAATCGGCCCTGCCGTCGCACATCGTCCAGCGACTCCCCGACCAGCCTCGAGCCCAGTCCGCGCCCCTCGTAGGCGACGTCCACCTCGGTGTGAGTGAACACCACACGGTCGCCGACGAGGCGGTAGTCGGCGAAGCCGGCGAGAGTGCCGTCGACCAGAACCTCGTACCTCTTCATTTCCGGATTGTTCCGGATGACGATCATGTCTACGTCACTCATTGTCCGCCTCCCTGGTTGATCGGCCCCGCCACGTGCACCCGGAGCGTGCGTACATGTTCCTCCACGCCGTTCGTCTTCAGTCCCGGCGCCTTGGCACGCGCGCGGACGACGATCCGCCCACGCTCCGATTCCGGGAAGCCGTCGAGTCTGGCTCGGACCTCGTCAGCGTCTACGTCGACGCCGAAGAGCTCGGTGCCTGGTTCGAAGCGTATGCCTTCGGCGAGGGGGCCGGCGATGACCGGGTCGAAGCCGAGTGCGTCCACGAGGGAGGCGACGGCGGCGAGATCGGCGGGGTCGTCGCCGGCGATCGCGACAGCCGTGCGTGCGGCAACGCCTGCGGGGCGGGCCTTGTCCTCGATGTCGTGGTAGCCCACGTGGTTGAACGCCTTGACGACACGGGCGTCGGGAAGGAACGCCTGGACGATCTCGCTCGAGGACGTGCGCGGGTCGGTGAGGTCTTCTCGGATGCCGTCGACCTCCCACCAGTAGTTCATGGCGTCGACGACGAGCTTGCCGCGCAGCGCGTCTGCGGGGATGCTGCGGTACTTGCCGAGTGGCAGGGCGAGAATGACGATGTCGGCGCGGGCCGCAGCGTCGACGGCGGTGGTGGCGACCGCGCCGGGAGTGAGCACCTCGACGGTGAGCGCAATTCTGGCGGGGTCGCCGGAGCCGGCGATGAGCACACGGTAACCGGCGGCCAGGGCGAGCCTGGCGAGAACGGTTCCCAGCTTGCCGGCACCGAGGATGCCGATGGTTCGGCGGCCGTTCTGGGCGGTGTCGTTCATGTCTGTTCCGATCGTGTGATGCCGCCTACCTGGGATCAGTTGGCGAGGATGTCGCGGACCATGGGGATCACCTTCGTGCCGTAGAGCTCGACGGCCCGCAGCCGGGCGGATACCGGCTGTGCGCCCGCGGTGTAGATGAGGTCGAACCGGCCGACGCCGAGGTCGTTGATGGTGCGGGCGATCTTGCGGGCGACGGTCTCCGGCGAGCCGATGTAGAGGGATCCGTGCTCGATCTCGGCGTCGAACTCGGCGCGGCGGATCGGCGGCCAGCCGCGCAGGGCGCCGATCCGGTCCCGGATGACCCGGTAGTGCGGCCAGAACACCTCCTTGGCTTCCTCGTCGGTGTCGGCGATGAAGCCCGGCGAGTGCATTCCGACCGGATGCGCGGTCGTGCCGAGCTGGTCGGCGGCTCGCCGGTACAGGTCGAGGTAGGGCGCGAAGCGTTTGGGCTTGCCGCCGATGATGGCGAGCATGAGCGGCAGGCCGTGGCGTGCGGTGCGCACGACCGACTGTGGCGAGCCGCCGACGCCCACCCAGGTGGCGAGTCGGCCCGACTCGGTCTTCGGGAAGACGTCGGCGTCATGCAGCGGGGTGCGCAGGGTGCCGCTCCAGGTGACCGGCTGCTCGTCGAGCAGCTTCACGAAGAGGTCGAGCTTCTCCTCGAACAGCGCGTCGTAGTCGCTCAGGTCGTAGCCGAACAGCGGGAAGGACTCGGTGAACGAGCCACGTCCGAGGATGACCTCGGCGCGGCCGTGCGACAGCGCGTCGACCGTGGCGAAGCGTTGGAACACCCGGACCGGGTCGTCCGAGCTCAGCACGGTCACACCGGAGCCGAGGCGGATGCGCGAGGTACGCGTGGCGATGCCGGCAAGCACGGTCTCCGGGGTCGACACCGCATACTCCGGTCGATGGTGCTCGCCAACGGCGATGGCGTCGACGCCGAGCTCGTCCGCCAGCACCGCCTCATCGACGACCTGCCGGATCGCGGCGGCATAGGAGACCGGTGTACCGGAGTCGTCCTCCGGCACGTCACCGAAGGTGTCGAGGCCGAACACGAGGTCAGACATGGGTGGGCTCCTTGGTGAGTAGTTCCCGCACCCGCGGGGCGACCTCACGGCCGAGCAGCTCGATGCTGCGGGCGCGAGCCCGTCGGGGTAGGTGCATGACGTCGTACTTGAGGTCGAAGCGGCTGAGTCGCAGGTCGCGGGCCATCGTGGCGATCTTCTGCGCGACCGTCTCGGGAGACCCTACGAACAGTGCCCCGGAGTCGATCTCGGCCTCGTAGCGTTCACGGGTCGGCTTGTAGAAGCCGCGTTCACGGGCGAGTTGCGTCACGACCGGCTGCCAGTAGCGCCACCAGGTCTCCGCGGCCTCCTCGTCCGTGTCGGCGACCAGCCCGAGCGAGTGCTGCCCGATCGGCTGCGCGGAGTGCCCGAACTGTTCGAGCGCGCGGTGGTAGAGGTCGACGTGGCCCGCGAAGCGTTGCGGGCGCCCGCCGATGATCGCGAGCATGAGAGGAAGTCCGTAGCGGGCGGCGCGGACCACCGAGTTCGGGCTGCCGCCCACGCCGATCCACGTCGGGATGCCACCCGGCCGCATCCGGGGGTGCAGGCGCTGCTCGATAAGCGGGCTGCGGACGGTGCCCGACCAGGTCACCGAGTCCTCCCGCTGGAGCCGCATGAACAGTTCGAGCTTGTCCTCGAACAACTGCTCGTAGTCGGTCAGGTCGTAGCCGAACAGCGGGAACGACTCCGTCGCCGAGGCGCGCCCGAGGATGAGCTGTGCGCGGCCGTTCGATACCGCGTCGAGTGTCGAGAATTCGTGGTAGAGCCGGACGGGGTCGTTCGTGCTGAGCACCGTGACCGAGGTGCCGAGCCGGATCCGCTCTGTCGCCGTCGCGATCGCCGCGAGCAGCACGGGCGTCGCCGAGTCAGTGAAGCCCTCGCGGTAGTGCTCGCCCACGCTGAACACGTCGAGCCCGACCGATTCGGCCAGCTGCGCCTCCTCGACGATCAGCCGGACGGTCTCAGCGTCGCTCAGGACACGGTCGCCGTCGGTGGCTACTTCGCCGAACGTGTTGAGTCCCAGTTCGAAGCCTTCGGCGCTCATGGTCTCCTCCTGCTCCAGTCCCGGGCAGTGCGGCGTGCCGCCCCGAGATCGCCAGACTGATTGACGTGTCAATTATGCCCACGGTATGATTGACACGTCAATTGGAGGACGGATGACGGAGAACACACCGCAGCGGCGGAGAGGTCGCCAGTTGCCGACCGCCGAGCAGCTGCGGATCTGGCGCGACTTCATCGAGACGGCGGAGGCACTCAGGTCCGAGCTGTCGTCTCGGCTGCAGAGCGAGTCCTCGCTATCGCCCGGCGACTACGCGGTGCTGCTCGCCCTCAGCGAGGCCGAGGGGTGGCGGATGCGCTCCTCCGAGCTCGCGACGGGCATCGGCTGGGAGCGCAGCCGTCTCTCCCATCACCTCGGCCGCATGGAGCGGCGCGCGCTCATCCGCCGCGAGGAGTGCGCCGCCGACAACCGGGGAGCCGAGGTCGTGCTCACCACCACCGGCGCTGAGGCATTCCGGGGTGCCACGGTCCCGCATCTGCGCGCCGTCCGCGAACTCTTCGTCGATGCGCTCACGCCGGATCAACTCGCCGCGGCCGGCGAGGTCGCCGCAACGCTCCGCGCGCACCTTGGCTCGTCCCGCAAACTGTGACGATCCGAGGCTCTGCGCCGGGAGGGCGCAGAGTCCCGGAACAGCCAAGACGCAGAGCCGCAGGTCGGGCCAAACGCCGTGGGAGTACTAAGGCCTGGAGTCGCCCGCCGCCTCCCCGTCGCGGTACGGGGCCAGGAGCAGGGGAATCTCAACCGCTGTCGGGGTCGCGCAGCCGGTCTGCCAGCTCGCGGACTGCCGTGGCGTAGCGATCGTCCGATTCATATGGCATGTGCCCCCTTATCGGCGGCGGGGCGCTGTCCCCAGGCCGGGCCAGCACGCCTTCGGGGTCGCGTAGGCGGCGGTCCACCAACGCGGCGGGCGGGGGGCGCGAGGGCGGGTCGCCGGGCCGCTGTCTGGAGAAGATCCAGCCGCCGATGGGGTCGGTGTCGCTCCACAGGTTCAGCCAGCGCCACCCGATCCGGTCGCCGATTTCGTGCAGCACGGGCTCGCCGAGGTACGCCGGGTAGAGCTGGGCGTAAAGTCGCTTGAGGGGGGAGGCATAGGTGAGCAGCGCGACTCGTCGCCGCACCTCTGGGCGAAGTCGCAGCACGGTTGCGGCCAGAATGACCGACCCGTGGCTGTGTCCGCTGAGCACCACCCCGTCGTAGCGTCGCGCCAGCTGGCAGATCCGATCCGTCAGCTCAGGCACCGCCCGCTCGATATAGCAGGGCGGCGCGAACGGGTGGGCCGCGCGGGGCCAGAAGGTGCCGAGGTCCCATAGCACTCCGACGTAGCGGCGAAACCCTGCCATCCGAGAGGTGAACAGCCCGCCCACCAGGAGCCCGACGACGACTGCGAGGATCAGATAGCTGCCGATGGCCATCACTACGCTCTGCACATCGCTCGGCATGCCGAGGAGGTCCTGCGTCAGCGGGGCGGGCTCCAAGCCCACAAGAGCTAGCACGCTGGCCGCGAGCCCGATGACGGTCAGGCACGCGTAGGCGATGGCCAGTGAGCCCAGCTGCTCGGTAAAAGATGCCTGGATGACCGCTTTCTCCACTCGCTGGACCTGGGGGGTCGCCTCCGGCGGGGGAACCGGGTAGTCCTGGGCCACGATGGCCGCTGCGGTTCGCCGACGGTCCGCGCGGGCCGACAGGATGATGACGGCGCACGCCGCCACGGCGGCGATTGTGGTCAGGAAGAAGGCCAGGATCGCCCACCGGTAGGCCGACGCTGGCACCGCCGGGTCCCCGGACCGCAGCATGAACGTCTGCCTGCTGAGCAGAGACGCGGCACGGTAGACCAGCTCGCCCGAAAGGGCCCCCGCCAGGCCCGCCGCGACTGCGGCGACGACGACGGCGCCCAACCCACGCGGAAGCGCCTGCCGGTGATCCCGGCCGCCAGGACGCCACAGCACCAGTACGGCGAGCGCGACGAGCAGGGCCGTCTGGGTGACGAACACGATGGCGACGATGTCGTCGTACCTGGGCAGTCCGTTCGATCGCGGCCAGCGGGCCGGTTCCACGGCGACGTACCCGAGCGTCGCGACCGTCAGGCCGCCGGCCACGGCGCGCAGCACCAGAGGCATGCGATCCGTGGTGCTGGCGGTCGGAGCCGGCTCCAGTAGGCCGGGGACGCAGAGCAGCACCACACACGTGGCCAGCAACGCTCCGGTGAGCGCGGACAGCACGGCCACCGTCACGGAAGTCCCCGCGGCGGCGCGTGCGGCGAGCAGGACGACGTCCAGCGTGACGAAAGCAGCGGCGACGTGGATCGCGCGAAGACGTTTCGCCCTCGGCGAGACATCCCACCGGTCCAACGCCGCGAGGTGGTCACCCTGCGGATTTGCGGTCGGCAATCGGAAGGCTCCGTACGAGCGAGCCTGTCGTGCGCTGAGAAACCACACCAGTGCCACCGCGGCGAACGGCACCAGGGCCAGCAGCGCCAGGCGCAGACCGACCGGTCGGCCGGCCAGCCAGGACAGCCAGCCATGGCCGGCCAGACAGCCGGACGAGTCCATGCACTTCCATGCCAGGAGGTCGAGGGCGACCCCAGCCGCCGTCAGCGCGTACACCAGCGTCAGGGTGAGCGCGAGGAGCCGGCACAGCACCGTGACGCCGGACTGCAAGCCCCGTCCCGCCGGGCGCATCCAGAACGTCACATTGCCCAGCATGAACGGCAGCAGAAACATCAGGGACAGCGTCCGCGCCGCGGTGCCCGAGGGCAGGCCGCTCCACTGGTACGCCTCCAGCACGATCCCGCCCGGACCGGTCGTGTGCCGGGATTGCGCTCGGGGGCGGTAGAAGCCGGCCCGGCGGTCGCCGGCCACCTGACGGACGTCCCGGCAGCCGAGCACCTGACCGGCCCCGGTGCCCGCCACCCCGTGGACCCTCAGCTCCACGATTTCCCCTGACAACCGCCCTTGCCCGGATGGCAGTGACACGTCGCACATCAGCCAGCGACCCCCCAAGCGCGGCGGCCAGCAGACCGTGGTGAGCCGCGACATGATGGCAGTGGTCGCTACCCGGCTGGCGCCGATGTCTACCCGCGCCGACGCCCAACAAACACCCGGGCCTGAGTGAACTGGGCACGCGGGTGTCCGTCGCGGTGGTATGAAGTCCAGGGCGAAAGGCGCGGAGAGCGTGATGCAATCCGCCCGCGTGCAGGTCGAACAGCTCGCGAGCAGCCTGACCTGATCAACGAAACCCCAGGTCGCGGCCGTGCACGACTCAGAGCAGCGGTTGCAGGAGCCGGTGTGGGCGCTTGCGCAGCGCGACGCCGACCGGGTCCTGGCGTGGCTGGGCGGGGATGCCCGGGCCGGGGTGGGCCTCGATGTCGCCGGGTGCCACGTCGGTGAGGTCGCAGGCCGGGCAGCGGCTGGCCGGGTCGAGTTCGGTGCCGCACGCGGCGTGCCGGAAGATCCGCAGCGGCTCGCCGGTGGAGAAGTGCCGCCCGCCCCAGCGCATCAGCGGGTAGATCACGGACCAGAGCTCGATGCCCCGCTCGGTCAGCAGGTATTCGTCCCGGGGCGGGGAGTCCTGATAGCGGTGGCGCTGGAGGATGCCCGCCTCGACGAGGGTGGCGAGCCGGTCGGCGAGCACGGCCCGGGGGATGTCCAGGTGGCCGAGGAAGTCGCCGTAGCGGCGTACGCCGTAGAAGGCGTCGCGGACGACGAGCAGCGTCCACCGCTCGCCGACCAGTTCGAGCGCCCTGGCCAGGGGGCACTGCTGGCCCTCGTAGTTCTTCCCCAGTGCCACGCTGTGATCCTACCCCCGGTCAGTTCATTCAACGAACCATCCCTGCTAGCCTCGGTTCGTTCACCGAACCGAGAGGGCTTCCCGCATGTCGACACCCGCCGGCATCACCGCACCGCCCGCAGCCGCCCCAGTCCCGGACGCGACCCGCGCCGGCTCCCGGGCCCTGTTCGCGGTCTGCGCCGCGACCCTGCTCGTCCTCATGAACTACACCGCACCGGTGGCCGTACTGCCGCAGACCGCGCGGAGCCTCGGGGCCGGCCTCACCACCCAGACCTGGCTGATCAACGCGATCACCCTCGGGCTCGCGGCCACCCTGCTGGTGGCCGGCAGCCTCGGCGACGACTTCGGACGGCGCCGGATATTCCGGGCCGGCCTCGCGCTGCTGGCCGCCAGTACGGTCGGCGCCGCCGTCGCCCCCGACGCCGGCACCTTCGTCGCCGCCCGAGTGCTGCAGGGCGTGGCCAGCGCCGGGATCCTCGCCGCCGGGCTGGGCCTGCTGGGGCACGTCTTCCACACCAACCATGGACGGTCCCACGCCACGGCCCGCTGGGCGTCGATGCTCGGCGCCGGCGTCGCTCTCGGACCGCTGGCCTCGGCCGCGCTGACCGCGCTCGGCAGTTGGCGCTGGTTCTACCTGGTTCTCGCGGCGCTGGCCGCGGTGCTGGCGGCGCTCGGCGGCAGGCTGCTCGCCGAGTCCCGCGCCGAGCGGACGGCCCGCATCGACGTACCCGGGGTGCTGACCCTCGGCGCTGGCCTGGCGCTGCTGCTCGTCGCCGTCACCGCCGGACGCACCGGCTGGCTGCGGCCCGCGGTGCTGATCCCTCTGGTGCTCGGGGCGCTGCTGCTCGCCGCCTTCGTGGCGATCGAGGCCCGCGGCCGGGCGCCGATGCTCGATCTCGCCCTGTTCCGCCGGCCGGACTTCCGGATCGCCACCCTCGGCGCGTTCTTCACCGGGCTCGCCGCGCTCGGCCCGAGCACCGTCCTGCCCACCCTGGTGCAGCAGTTGATCGGCGTCAGCGCGCTGGGCGCCGCCGGCCTGGCCTTCCTCTGGGCGGGGGCCTCGTTCGTGGTCAGCAACCAGATGCGCCATCTCGGCACACGCTTCGCGCCCACCCGGCAACTCGCCCTCGGTTTCGCCCTGACCGCCGCCGGCTACCTGGCCATGCTCGGCTACGCCGATGCGCACTCCTGGGTCCGCACCATCCCCGGGCTGCTCATCTCCGGGGCGGGCAGCGGCCTGCTCAACGCGGCACTCGCCCGGCTCGCCGTCGCCAGCGTCCCCCCGCACCGGGTCGCGATGGGCTCCGGCGCCAACAACACCGCCCGTTACGTCGGCTCCGCCCTCGGCGTCGCCGCCAGCATCACCGTGGCCTCCAGCCTGCTGCCGGCCGGCCAGACCGGCGGCTTCACGGCCCGCGGTGCCGACGCCGTCCTGCTGCTCGGCACCGGCGCGGCCGTGCTCGGCGCCGCGGCGGCCCTGATCCGCCGGCGGGTCACCGCACCGGCCCCGGCCGCGGACGGTCACGGTCATCGTGCGGACGGCGCGTCTGCGGTCTGACGGCGCCGGCGAGGTGGTCGACACCAGGGTGCCGCCCGGCCGGATCCGCACATCGCGGCGGTGGGGCACCACGGCGACCGCAGCGTCGGCGGGTCTTCGGGTACGCGTGATCGACGTGCCCACCGGGGAGGGTGACGTGCCGAGTAACAGCGAGGGTCTGGCGCTGCGCGGCCGGCGGCGCGAGCGGGACACGCTCGACCGCTTGCTGCGTGACGTCCGCGCCGGGCACAGCCGTGTGCTCGTGCTGCGCGGCGAGCCGGGCGTCGGCAAGACCGCGCTGCTGGGTTATCTGATCGAGCACGCCTCGGCTGGCCGGGTGACCCGGGCGGCCGGGGTGGAGCCGGAGTCCGAGATCGCCTACTCCACGCTGCAGCAACTCTGCGCGCCGCTGCTGGGCCGCCTCGACCGGCTGCCCGAGCCGCAGCGTGTCGCGCTCGCCACCGCCTTCGGGCTGAGCCCTGGCGACCCGCCGGAGGCGCTGCTCATCGGGCTGGCCGTGCTCGGGCTGTTCGCCGAGGCCGCGTCGGAACAGCCGCTGGTCTGCGTCGTGGACGACGTGCAATGGCTGGACCGGATGTCCACCAACAGGAGCCGCTGGCCAGGGCGAGCCGGGGAGACCATGCCCCGGCGATGAGCGCGTCAGTAACGGCTCCACAGGACGTCGCGTCAGCGCAGCCGCCGGGCGGTGAACCTCCCTGGGGGCTCGGCGATCGCGTCCTGGGCCGCGATCAGCTGGATCTCCCGGGTGCCCGCCGCGAGGGTCGCCTCGAGTACGGCAAAGACGGAGGCGACGGTGCGTTCCAGTGCCGTCGCGGGCGAGCCCGTCGTCCACAGATGCGCGAGGTACAGCGCCGCGGTGACGTCGCCTCCGCCGTTCGGGTTGATCGGCAGCAGCGGCGTGGTCACCGCCCAGGCACCCTCATCCGAGACGGCCACCACCTCCAGCGACCCCACCGGCACGTCGCCATGGAGCACGCTGGTGACCAGGACGTGCCGCGGTCCCGTCTCGCGCACCACGTCGACCGCCTCCAGCAACTCCGTGAGCGAGTTCGTCGTACGGCCGGCGAGGAAGTCCAGCTCGAATTGGTTCGGGGTGATGATGTCCGCGCGCGGGACCACGATGTCCCGCATGTACTCCGGGATGCCTGGCCGGACGAACAACCCGCGGTCGGCGTCGCCCATCACCGGGTCGCAGCAGTACACCGCGTCCGAGTTGGCCGTTTTGACCTTGTCCACCGCGTCGAGGATCACCGCGCCCATCGCCGGGTCACCCTGGTAGCCCGACAGCACCGCGTCGGCGCTGCCGAGGACCCCGCGGTCCGCGATGCCCGCGATCACCTCGGCCACGTCGGCCGGCGCCAGCAGCGGCCCGCGCCACGCGCCGTACCCGGTGTGGTTGGAGAAGTGGACCGTCACTACCGGCCAGACCTCGTGCCCGAGCCGCTGAAGGGGGAAGGCAGCGGCCGAGTTGCCGACGTAGCCGTAGGCGACCGAAGACTGGATGGACAGGATCTTCACCGGCTCATCATGGCGGTTCCCCGCCGGTGCGAGGGGCGGGCGGTCGCCGACCTTTGACCCCGACACCTACCGCCAGCGTCACGCCGTGGAGTGCGGCATCAACCGCCTCAAACGCCACCGCGCCGTAGCCACCCGATCCGACAAACTCGCCGTCCGCTACCAAGCCAAGCTGCACATCGTCGCGATCACCGATTGGCTCCGACCAGGCTTATGAAACACGGCCTACCTAGAAGGGCCTACGCTGTGATGCGCGGCCACTGCCAGAGCTGAATTCTCTGTCCGCAGCGTACGGACGATCATGAGGAACTGCGGCCCGTCAGGCAAGGGGCCGACCAGTGATCGCGCTGATCATCTCTGCGGTCCGGGCGGTCGCTGCATGCGGCTCCATCCGCCCAGTGAGGACGGCCTCAAGCATCGACTGCAACTGAACAGAGACCCGGGGGTACTGGGCGGTCACCGGTCGCACCACGGCCTGCTCGAGCAGAGGTCCGGTTGCCCGCAGGAGCGGCGCAGTGGCCGCGGCGCGGTCGACGGCGGACCGTCGAGACGCGATCTGCCAGGTAGCGCGTGACATCCGCGCGAGCGCGTCGCTCGACGTGATTTCCCGGAGCACGCGCATCGCCAGTTGCGGGGCTGACGCCTGCCGGAAGATTCCGTACACCATCCCACCGGCGAGCGTGGCGGCACCCCCGTTCGGCCCGGTGGGCATGCCGATGAACCCAAACACGTCAAGGACGTCGTCCGTCGTCACCCCGGCCACCGCGGCCAGCGCGGGCGCGTCGTAGCTGCCGCCGAAGGCCATGCTGGCCTGGCCCTGTGCGAGTTGTCGGATCGGACGGTGACGGTCGTAGGCGACCGCGTCGGCGGGGATGACGCCGCTGTCCAGGAGTTGGCGCAGGAACGCCAGGCAGTCCGCCGCCGCGGGGGAATCGAGTGTGACCGCCTCGCGGTCGAGAACCGTGGCACCGTTCGATGCGAGCAGCGACAGCAGGCAGTACGTCGCGGTCTCACCGGCGCGCGAGCCAGCGGGTAGGGTCAGCGGGATGGGGCGGCCTGGACCGGCCAGGACCTGACCCAGCGCGGCGAGTTCTGCCCAGGTTCGGGGTGGCTCCTGCCCGGCGGCGGCCACGTGAGCGCGGCGGTACCAGATGCCGGCCACGTCGGCCTCGGCCTGTACGGCCACGGGCCGCCCGTCAAGAGTATTCGCTGACCGGAACGGCTCAAGGAAGTCCTGCTCGTACTCGTCGCGGACCCAGTCGGCGTCGAGTTCATCAAGGGGCATGAGAAAGCCGGACGCGGCGAACTCGTGCACCCACACCGAGTCCAGAACGGCGATGTCGGGAGCCCGGCCCTCGGCTACCGCACGGACCAGCACCTGGTGCAGGTCGGATAGATCTACCGAAACGATGTTCAGGGTGAGGTCGTCCGGGACGGCCTCGCGCACGAGCGCTTCCCAACATCCGTCCGGGACGATGATCCGCACCTCGCGCGGGGAGGGGTGGTGCTGCACCCAGTGCGGGTTCACGAACGAGCCACGTCGTCGATGACGCAGTACGACGCCTTCGTCGGCGAGTTCCGACAGGGCCCGGTTGACTGGCGTGCGGCTGATGCCGTAGCGGGCGCACATCTCGTGTTCGGTCGGCAGCCGCTCGCCGGGGCCGTACTGGCCGCTGAGGATCTCCTCCAGCAGCAGTGTCTTGAGCTGGACATAAACCGGCAACGGCTGCTTGGGGTCAATTGCCGGACGCACCAAGGGTTTCCTCCTCGAGTGAGGGTTGCGTGTTCATTGTGCATCCCGGTCAGGTGGCGGGTCCGTGGATCACCGGTCGGGCCGGTCGAGGTGCAGCACACCGAGAACCGCCGCGGGCCACGCGAACCAGTGCCGGGCGATCCAGTGCCCGGTGTCCGGATCATAGGTCTCCGGCAGGAGGCCGTCGACGTTGTGGACCCGGGACAACCGGTCCAGGACGGCGGCCGCCCTGCCCTCGTCGCCATTCGTCCATGCCACGGCGAGTTCCTGCGCGTCGCCGAGCGTCCACGTCCCCGGTGTGTGCGCGGATCCGAGTCCTCCGTAACGCCCGCTGACGAATCCTGGGTTCTGTGCGGAGAACGCGAACCGCATGGTGGCCATCCAGCTCTGGTCATTCCGGGAGCAGAACTGCCACATCGGCGCGAACGCGGTCGGCAGGTCGTTCGCGTCGTGGTAGAGCCGGTACCGGCCGGCGCCGTCGCTCTCGTACGCCCACTGCGTGCCGTACGGACCAGGGCAGGTGAAGCATCGGTGGACCGCGGCGCGCAGGTCGCTCGCTGTCTTCGCGAGCTGGTGCCCGTCGAGCCCCAGTTCACCGGACCAGCTCGCCAGTTGGTTTGCGGTGTGCCAGTACAGGATCTGGGCGGACAGGGAGAACGGCAGCTCGGACGGGTCGTCGGCGGGGTTCTCGGCACTCGCCAGGAGGCCGTCGGGGCCTTGTCGGGGCAGGCCCTCCCACACCGAGGCCACCAGCCTCCCCCACTCCCGCGCCGCGTCGGCGTGGCCACCGTCGCCGGGTGGTGACGGCCAGCCGCCGGTGATCCGCCGGAAGTCGGTCAGCTCCAGCACCGGATACAGCTGCTGATCGGCCTGCACGGCGAGGTCCTTGGGGCGCCCGTCCGGCAGGTGGCTGCGCATCCACGGCACGCCGGCGGCCCGCCCGCGCCCCCATAGCCAGCGCAGATGCCCGCCCACCACGTCGGTCACCGCGTGGTCGTCTCCGGCAGCGGTGAGCAGCAGCAGAGCCTGGTAGTAGGCGTCCCGGGTCCAGCTCAGCGGTAGCAGCCGGTGATCGGTCAGGATCGCGCGTTCGCCACGGCCGACGTCCATCGCAGTGCAGTCAAGGATATACCGCAGCGCACCGGACCCGATCCGTGTGAGGACGGTGTCCGGATCAGCGTGCGGAAACCGCCCGACCGGGACCGGACGCGGCTGGGAGGCCAGCTGCGAGGTGGCTTCCAGCGATACGCTGACGACGATCTCGGCCACCTCACCCGCGCGGGCAGTCACGGCCAGGGTGGCACCCCCGTCCGAGTCCGGTATCCAGGCATCGGACAGCGCGTTGTGGACCCGGACCGAGACCTGGGCGCGACAGGGCAGTTCCGGCGCGTCGAGCGCCAGCATGGTGCGCTGTTTTCGTACCTCGGTGTGGACCTGTAGTGGCGCGGGCGGGTTCACCTCGGTGATCTCCGCCAGCGCGCACCGGTCGAGTCGGCCGCGAAACCACAGCGTGGCGACGGTGGGGCTGCCTCCCGGGGCGGGTTGCAGCACGTACCGCTGGACTACCACAGGTTGGTCCGGGAGCGCCGACGCGGCCGCCGTGCAGACCCAACCTCGGCCGGTGCGGTGTGCAATGGGTCGCCCGGCATCGTCCACGCCGACGCGCCGCGCTGCGACGGCCTCGTCCGGTAGGTCGAGGCGGAGGAATGCGTACCGGTCCTCGGTCAGCCAGGACCGGTAGCTCCGGACCGCGGCCGCGTCCCCGCGCCAGCGTTCCTCGAACGGTGGCGTGCCGGACAGTTCAACGAATCCGTGCACCGGATGCGGCATACCGACTGACAGCCAGCATCCATCGCTGCCGAGCGACGCGGCCAGCAGCCCGTTTCCGACATCGAGGGGCTTGCGCAGTTCACCGGCGGCGACGGTGCGCGGCGGGGCGGGGGCGGACACGGTCACCGCTGGCCCCCCGGCACGGAATTGGCGGTGTTGACGGCGTCGGCTCGGTACAGTTCGTCCCGGCGCAGGCCCAGCGCCGGCTCCCGATCGCGTTCCCGAGCGATTGCGGCCAGGTCGACGCGCGCCCGTAGCACGGTTTCCTGCGTGTCCGCCTCGGCCAACACCTCGCCTCGCGGATCGACGATCAGTGAGCGTCCACAGTAGTCGTCCCCGGTGAGGTTGCAGGCCACCGCGAAAACCTGGTTGTCCTGGGCGCGTGCCCTGGTCCGCAGGGTCAGCAGGTACTCGTAGCCGAACGGTACCGCGGACGGGATGACCAGGATCTGCGCGCCGGCCAGGGCCAGCGTGGACGCCAACTCCGGGAACGCGTGCTCGAAGCAGATCAGCGGCCCGAGTCGCCCGGCGGGCGTATCGACGGTGAGCAGAGTCTCGCCGGCCGCGAACCGGAGCCGCTCCGGCGGGTAGAGGTGGGTCTTGCGGAACGGGTGGACGGTTCCGTCCGGGACCACGACGACAGCGGTGTCGTACAGCGCGTCGCCGTCGCGTTCCAGCAGTCCGAGTACGACTGTCGTGCCGAGCCGCGTGGCCTCCTCCGCGACTGCGGTCACCGTCGGGCCGTCCAGTGGCTCGGCGAGTTCCGCGCCGCGCTGGTCGATCATCGCCAGGTCGTATCCGGTGGTGACCAGCTCGGGTGTGACCACCAGGTCCGCGCCGGCGCACTGGGTACGCAGAGCCGCAAGCAGGCGCTCCACGTTGCCGGTGACGTCGCCCGGTTTCGCCGCCAACTGCAGGGCGACCACGTCCAGCACACTCATCCTTTGACTCCTCCCGCGAACAATCCGCGTACGTAGTACCGGTTCAACACCGCGAAAAGCACCAGCGGCGGCAATACCGCCATGATCGAACCCGCGGCCACCAGGTCCTCCTGCGCCAGATGCGGGGCCTGCAGGTTCGCCAGGCCGACGGTGATCGGCTGATGGTTTCGATCGAGCAGGCTCAGCCCGAGCAGGAGGTCGTTCCACACGAAGACGAAATCGATGATCGCGAACGACACGAGACCGGGCAGTGTGAGCGGCAGCACCACATGCCGGAGCAGGTCGAGGTGCCGAGCGCCGTCCAGCCGGGCGGCCTCCAGCAGTTCCTCCGGCACCTCGGCGAAGAAGCTGTACATCATGAAGATCGCCCAGCCCGCGCCGAACGCGGTGTGGACCAGCACGATCCCCAGAAACTGCTGGTGGCCGCCGGACAGCCCGAGGGTACGCAGCCACGGCAACAGCGGGATCAGGATCATCTGGACCGGCACGATCATCGTGGTGATCAACAGGAAGAACGTGGTCCGTTTGAACCGGAAGTCCATCCGCGCGAACGCGTACGACGCCAGCGCCCCGACCACCAGGGTCATCGCCACCGACCCGACGCTGATGACGAAGCTGTTCAGCGCGTACTGGGACAGGCCCTGTTCCCAGGCGCGCCGGTAGTTGTCAATGGTCAGGTCGGCGAATCCGCTCTTCCACCAGCCGAGTCGGGTCTGCTCGATCGGAATCACCGAGATCACGAACGCCGCCGCGACCGGAACCAGCCACAGCACGCTGAGTACGGTCAGTGAGCCGTACAGGGCCACGGCCGTCATTCGTCTGCCGATCATCGGGCCTCCCGCCGGAGCATGCTCTTCAAGTACGGATAGGCAAAGACGATCAGCGCGGCGGACATCAGTACGGCGACGGAGACCGCCAGGCCGGCCCGTGGTCTGGTGAGGAACGCGAATGCCTGTTGCCACGACAGCAGCGCGAGAACCATGGTGTCCTCGCCGGGACCGCCCTGGGTCATTACGTAGACGATGTCGAACGTGCGAAGTGCGAAGATCACGCTCATCACGAACGTGACCATCATGGGCCGGCGCAGGTGCGGCAGGATGATGTGGCGCACGAGGTGCCAGGCCCGACAGCCGTCGACCCGGGCGCTGTCGATCAGATCGCCGGGTAGCGACGACAGGCCGGCGGTGAACGTCACTACCCCGAAGCCGGTGAACGCCCAGAACGCCGGGATGATGATGGCGATGTTCACCAGTCGGATCTGGGTGAAACCCAGGTCCAGGTGGCCGGCGTCGGCGAGCCACTGACCGGTACGCAGGTGTAGCGGCCCGAGGTCCAGCTGGCCGTCGAGATGCACGGCCTGCAGGACGGCGTTAAGCACCCCGATGTCGGGATCCGGGTTGTAGATAAAGGACCAGATCACCCCCGCCGCAGCGAGCGAGATCGTCATGGGTAGCACGAACACCGTCCGGAACACCGCGCCCCATCGCCGGGTGTGCCAGATGAGGATGGCGACCAGCACCGAAACCCCGGTGACCAGCAGCGGGAAGACCACCAGCCAGATGAGCGAGTTGATCGCGGCATTCCAGAAGCTGGCATCGTTCAGCGTCTGCCGGTAGTTCTCCAGCCCCGCATAGTCCCAGGTCGTGCGGTCCTGCGGCTGCCATGGCCGTAGCAGGCTCCAGCGGAAGAAGCTGCTCAGCACGGTCTGCACGGCGGGCCATAGATAGAACGCGGTGAAGATGACCACTAACGGGGCCACGAACGCGGCGGCGGCCCGCCCGGTCCGGCGGTGACCGCCCCGCCCGGCGGCGCCGTCACCGCGCACGGCGCGGCGGGGGCCGTCCCGCCGGGAAGACCCGGCGGGACGGTCACCGCTGAGGTGAGCTGGTGACGGGCTGGAAGCGGCCATCGGCGGCTAGTTCCGGGATCCGTCGTCGACTCGCTTCATCGTGCTGATGAAGCCGTCGACGTCCTGGTCACGCACGAACTCCGAGAGCGCCTGCCGGTACTTCACCTGGATCTCGCCGCCGATCCAGTCGTCGAGGTCGTAGCCGGCCTTGACCGAGGAGTCCTTGGGCCACAGCGTGGCGGCCTGCTGGTCGTTGACGTCGGGGTAGACGCTGGTCGGTACCTTCGTGTTCGGTGCGACGTACCCGCCCCGCTTGGCCCAGATCGTCTGCGCGTCGACCGACCCCAGGTACTCCAGCAATGCCCGGGTGGCGGGAAGGTTCTTGGTGTCCTTGGCACCGACGAACAGGTCACCGCTGACGAACTGTGCCGGTGGCACCGTGTTGTCGTACGGCGGCATCAGGAAGAACGCGAGATCCTTGCCGGGCTCGAGGCTCTTGTCGCACTCGGCCGGGTCGACGAGGTTGATGAACGCGCCCTGGTTCTCGAACAGGAACTTGCCCTGCACCCGCCCGCAGGTGGAGTCGATGAATCCGGCCGACAGCGCGTTGTCCGGGAAGTACTTGCCGATCATGTCGGCCAGGACTTCGAACGACTTTACGATCCGTGGGTCGTCCCAGCCGATCTTGCCGCGGGCGAGGTCGTTGAATGCGTCCGGTCCGGCGACACGCAGGATAACCGGGTCCGTCCACTGGGTGAGTGGCCAGGTGTCCTTGCCACCCACCGCGAACGGCGCCAGACCAGCCGCCTTCGCCTTGTCCAGCACGGCGGTGAACTCCGCCCACGTCTTCGGCACCGACACGCCGAGCTTCGCCAGCTGGGCGGGGTTGTACCAGATGAGTGCGTTGATATTGCCCTTGAAGTAGACCGCTTCGGTGCGGCCCTCCGCGCCGGCGGCCACCTCCCGCAGAGTCGGGGTGTACTGCCCGTCGGCGATCCAGCGGTCCCACATCTGATCGAGGTTGAGTAGCAGGCCTTGCTGGGAGAAGGCCCGGATCATCCCGGGCAGTGCCACCGCGACGTCTGGCGGTGAACCTTGGGCGAACTGCTGTGTGAGCAGTGCCTCACCCTGCGCGAACGGAACCTGTTCGATCTGCACCTCGACGGTGGGGTGCTTCGCCTTGAAACCGTCGATGACGGCGGCGAACGCCTCGCCCTCGCCTCCAGTCCAGTTGGTGACTACCCGCAGCTTGCCTTCGACTTTCCCGGTCTCACGCTCGCCTGAGCTGTCGGAGCCGCCGGAACCGGCGCATCCACTCAGGCCGAGGAGCAGCGCGGTCGCGCCGGCCACCACGACACGTACCCGTCTGTGTAGCGCAACGCCCATCGGGTTTCCTCCTGGTTCTCCAGGCCGGCAGGCGCTACCTGCCGGACACATTTGTCATTGCGCGATGACAAATCATCGAAGCCGCGCTCCTAGCTGTCAAGAGCTGCAGCCGACTGGGCTGGCTGCGGGCGAACATCATGCCGATGAAGACCCCCACGACGGGCAGCTACGGACTCAAGCACGTGGCGGAGGACCTGCTCGGCCGCCACGTCAGCAACGTCGAGCTCATCGCGGCGGCGCTGATGGCCGGGTACCCGTGGTGGGGCCCGTCCGGGCCTAACGCGTGGTTCGGGATGTGGCTGTCTACGCCGGGTTGGCCCTGCGTGGCCCGCGGATGGCCGTCGCCGTGCCGGTCCTTGCCAGCTCTCCGCCGTCGGATTGCTCGGAATCGGGATGTGGAAAAAATCGCCGAGTTCCAGTCGACGGGGGCGGAGATGCGGCGCGTACGTTCGATGAGGACGATCCTCTCGCCATCGGCAAGGCGATGAGCGCCACCACTCAGATGAGCGTTGGCTCTTGGCTCTGGTTGCTCACGTTCGCGGCACCGCTGGCACCGAGTCATTGCAGTCGCCGTGCCTAGTACTCCAACGTCACTTGATCTTGACGCGGCAGTCTCAAAAATTATCCGGCGGCGGTCCGACGAGGGGTTCGCCAATGTCCGGCAGTCTACGGCTGCGTGGACGAAGGTCACTTCCCCAGCGTGCGCACCGCAGTCGAAGACACCGCGGCCAGTTCGGGCTGCGCAGGCAGAAATACCGTGGGGACACCCAGCGACTGGTTCATCGCGGCGAGCTGGTACTCGGTCCGAAGGTCGGTGGTGTTACGCACGCCGCGGACGATCACTCCTACTTCATGGCGACGGCAGTAGGTGGAGGTCAACCCGCTCCAGGCCGCAACGGTGACGGAGGTCCACTCGACCGGCAGGATGGCCCGAACAGCGGCCGCTCGCTCCTCTTCGTCGGTGCCCGGATGCTTGATGCTGTTGACCGCGACGAGCACGACCACTTCGTCGAAGAGGTCGCGTGCCCGGTTCACCACATTCAAATGCCCGGGAGTGAAGGGATCAAAGCTGCCGGGGTAGACGGCTCGCACGCGTACGCGACCGGGGGTGCGTGCTATCGAACGTGGCCCTGCCGATGGTTCGGGTGTCACGGCCGCAAGACCCGCTGCGCATCGCGGATGACCTGCTCAGAGGCCAGTGGGGCCCAAGAGGCGAACAGTTCCCGGAAGTAGGTACCGTGCCGGTCCGCCACCGCAGGATCGTGCTCGATGACGTCCAGTTCGTTGACGATGCTCAGGTCCATGAGCGACCGAAGTTGAGCCGCATTCGGCGTTCTCACCTGACGTACGAAGCGGTCGAACACCTGGCCGGTCTTTGCCAGCTCCCGCCAGCTGCGTCTACGGTCGCAGGCGCCATACAGATAGACAAGCTCCTCGGCGTCGGCACCAACGAGATCCCGTAGCACAGCACGATCGGCCCGATCAAGCAGGGCGAGGTCGAACCCGTCGGTGCCGTAGACGGCGTGGGTAAGGCCCGCGGCTTGCACTTCACTGCTACAGCCAAGCACGGCGAGTCGTTCGCTGACTCGACATAGGTGGGCGTACAGGTTGCCCCCGGGATGCGCGATCTGCTCAGCTCCATGCCGGCGGAGCCAGACCCGCACGCCTTTGTCGGTGCTCATGGCCCGACTGTAGGTATCGGCTGTCGGATTCGCTGGCCCCTGGGTGTGGGCAATATGTCACAGCGCCGTGGGTACGTCTGGCACTCGCACGGCCGGCCGGCTCCAGCTCGGCCCGGTCAGCGGACATGTGCTCTTGCGTACCGGCCGCCAGGGCGTCGGGTCGAAGGTGGGTCACGACCTGACGATCGAAGTGACCGACTGGTCGGCGCAGGTGGACCTGCCCGCGGAGTCGGCGGCCGCTGCGACGGTCACCGCCCGGTTCGACCTGGGGTCGCTGGCCGTACGGGAGGGCGCGGGCGGTGTTCGGCCGCTGACAGAGCAGGACCGGCGGGAGATCGAGGAGAATGCACGGCGGAGTCTGGGCGTGGACCATCACCCGATTGCCACCTTCCAATCCGGAGAGATGGCGCCCGCTGCCGGCGGCGGCACGATTACCGGCGCCCTGACCGTGCACGGCACCGCCGCGCCCATCGAATTGCGGGTGCGTGAGCTGGCACCAGACCGATACCGCGGCACCGCAGTGGTGAGGCAGTCGGCGCATGGGATCAAGCCCTACTCTGCGTTCCTCGGGGCACTGAAGCTGCGCGACGAGGTGGAGGTGCAGATCGAAGTCGATCTAGCGGCGGCTGAGCGGGTGGACCTGCCATGAGTCGCGCACATGCCGACCATTGGTCACAGCTCCTTACGCTGGCTGTTGGGTCGCGCGCCGCGCAGACTCGTTGCCGACCGCCCACGTGCAGGTCACGGGGCCGGGTCACCCGCCGGCCCTTCGACCGCCGCGTGCCACAGTCAGGGACACCGCCGGAGCAGCCCCGTCGTATCGTCAACCTCGGTCTTTCAAGATCGATTGATTGACCTGCTGGGGTAGGGCCGCGAGTCGGGTGAAGGCGTCGACGAGCTGCCGTGTCCAGGGCCAAGGTTCGGCGATGCGTAGGTAGGTCCGTCTCGCGGTGCGGGTGATTCGGGCGGCGATGTGTAGCAGGCGGTAGCGCAGTTTCTTTGGCTCGACGCGTGCGAGATCGTCGTCCACGAGCAGGATCTGGCCTCCACGCTATCGGGGGAACCCCATCGGCCACTTCGGGCGAGTTCTGGTCGGCCGATGGAAGGGCCGGCGTCGTCATCACAGCAGTCTGCCGCTCCATGGCAGGGCCACCGCCGGCGCTGTTGCTTTGTGGGATCGGCAGACGTGTCGCCCCGTACTGGGTCCGGGGTCAGGTCGCCTGGGCGAGGTCGGTGAACGCCGCTGCTACCCGCAGAGCCGGTGGGGCGTCGAGTTCGAGTTCGTAGTGGCCGCGTCGTAGGTTCTGCATGAAGGCGTGTCCGGCAAGGTGGTGCCATGCCGAGGGATGACCTCGTCCAGCACCCTGGGGTAGACCGCGGCGGCGTCGGTGACCACCTCGCGGGGTGTCACCTTCAAAGTCGACAGCGCCCGTCGGAAGAACCGCCGGGCCGCGTCGGCGTCCCGGCGGGCCGACACGAGCACGTCGATGACCTGCCCGTACTGGTCAACTGCCCGGTACACGTACCGCCAGACCCCGTTGACTCTGACGTACGTTCGTCAACGAACCAGCCAGAAGTGTTATCAATCTCGCCACGCCGTCTGGGCCGCTGTGAAGGCCTCATGGCGCTGGCGTGCTGGCCTCTGTCAGGCGCAAGGCGGCGGAGAGCAGGCCGATGTGTGAGAACGCCTGCGGGAAGTTCCCCAACTGTTCACCCGTACGCAGGTCGATCTGCTCGGCGAAGAGGCCGAGGTCGTTGGCCCGCCCGGCGAGGCGCTCGAACAGCGCGGCGGCCCGATCCCGCTCGCCGGCCAGCGCAAGGCACTCGACCAGCCAGAAAGAGCAGATGACGAAGCCCGCCGACTCGTCGGGCCAGCGGCGGACCAGCCCATCGGTGGTCAGCTCCTGTTCAATCCGTTCGATAGTCGCGCGCATCCGCGGGTCGGCTGCGGGAATGAACCCGATGATGGGCAGGACGAGTACCGATGCGTCGAGCACGTCGGATCCAAAGGCTCTGGTAAAGGCGCCAACGCTGGGATTCCAGCCCTGTTGCAGGATCGCGGCACGGATCTCGTCGCGGGCCGCCGCCCAACGCTCCAGGTCCGCCGCACTGCCGAGGACGGTGCCGAACCGTACGGCTCGGTCCAACGCCATCCAACATCCCACCTTGGACGTGACATAATGCCGCTCCTCGCCCCGTGCCTCCCACATTCCCGAATCTGGCAGCCGCCAGGTTTCGGCCGCCTGCTCGGCCAGGGAACGCAGCAATCGCCGTACGTCGTCGGGCATGGGTTCGAGGCTGTCACGCAGCACCCACGCGGCGTCGATCACCTGGCCGAGTGCGTCCTGTTGCCGCTGGCGCCAGGCGTCATTGCCGATCAGCGCCGGACCCCTGACAAGGTGCCCGGTTAGCACGTCGAGCTCACGTTCGGTCAGGTCGTGCTCGCCCTCGACGCCGAGCATGATCGGTACGGGTTGCCGGCCCACATCGCCGATCGCCTCGGCCAACCAGCGGAAGAGCCGTTCCGCCTCTAACGAGCAGGCCGCCTGGTACAGGGCCCGCATGGCGAGGCTGAAGTCGCGCAACCACACGTAGCGGTAGTCGTAGTTGTCGTGGCCCTCCGGCCGCACCGGCAGCGAGGTGGTCGCCGCGGCGACGTACGCACCACTTGACTGATAGGTCAACCCCCCCAGGATCATCACATTCTGGCGCACCAACTCCGGATATTGCCCTGGGTAGTTGTGCTCCGATATCCAGGAGCGCCACCCCTCGGCTGTCTCGGCGAGGGTCCCTGGTACGTCGACCGGCATTGGCTCGCGTTCGTGATAGG
Organism: Micromonospora sp. DT47; assembly: GCF_049844475.1. Lineage (NCBI taxonomy): Bacteria > Bacillati > Actinomycetota > Actinomycetes > Micromonosporales > Micromonosporaceae > Micromonospora > Micromonospora sp. DT47. The sequence goes on from NZ_JBNCLC010000006.1 coordinate 303,788, forward strand.
TCGACGAGTAGGACAGGGAGAAGGATTCCCGCTGTCCCGGGTCGACCGTGAACGACGCTGACGCTTCGGTCCGCTGGCGGTGCACCGGCACCGTCGCGGTCATCCCGAGCGTGGTGCCCGTGGCTCTCGCGACGAGAGTCTCGCCGCGCAGATCGAGATGGGCCCGCACGCGGCCGTACTCGAAGCGGGGCGCGTAGGACATCACCATTGGAACGTGTCCGGAGAGCCCTTCCACCAGCCGCAGGAGGAGGCCGGGCGGATTCCGGCCGATCTCGTGTCCGCGGACATTCGAGTCCATGGCCAGGGCGTCGGTGACCGCCACGGATCCGTCCCGGGTGGTGAATACCGTCCGCAGCACCAGCGTGTTTCTCAGGTAGCTCCGCTCGACCTGGAAGTCGCCGGCGGGCCGGATCCACCAATGTCCGCCGTCGTCGTCGAGCAGGCGGGCGAATATCGACGGCGCGTCGAACCGAGACGGGCACCACCAGTCCACGGAACCGTCGCGGCCGACCAGGGCTCCGGATCGGCCGTCGGCGAGGTAGCCGTAGTCTTCAATCCGACCGGCGCACACGGCGTGCAACCCCGGACTGGTCGGTTTCCAGTAGCTGAGCCACCTAGCGATCATCCTTGCCATGTTGGGTGATAGCCGTGTTAGCTGACGGGGCGGATCCTGAGTAGTTCGACCCGAGACGCCCTGAATTGCGCTTGCGCCTACTTACCCCTGTCCGGTTGATTTAACCGGGCGGAAACCGATGCGCGGGCTACGGACCGACCGAACAGCGCAGGTGATCATCGCCGGACACGCCTTCATGCAGAACCTACGACGCGGCCACTACGAACTCAGACTCGACGCCCCACCGGCTCTGCGGGTAGCAGCGGCGTTCACCGACCTCGCCCAGGCGATCTGACCCCGGACCCAGTACGGGGCGACACGTCTGCCGATCCCACAAAGCAACAGCGCCCACGCTCGTTTCTTACCTCGTCGGCGTGTCAGGCGGCGGTAGCGTTCGCCGAGGAAGGTGTTGGTGCGGGCGATTGCGGCGACGACTTCGCCGAGGGTGCCGGCTAGCCAGGGGTTGCCCTTGCCGGTGGAGTTGCCTTTCTTCTTGCCGGGCTGACCGGGCGTCGATGGGTGCGAACTTCGCCCAGGATGCCAGGTGCGCGGCGGTGGGGAAGACGGTCATGTCCCCGCCGATCTCGGCGATGATCTCCTGGGCGGCACGTATGCCGATACCGGTGATCTCGTCCAACTTGGCCACCGCCGCCGCGAAAGGGACGATCATCTCCTCGATCCGGTTGTCTCAACTGCGCGATGTCCGCGGCGAGGGCGTCGATACGGCGCAGCATGGTGGCGCAGATGAACGCGTGATGGTCGTCGAAGTGGCCGGCCAACGCCTGACGCAACTGGGGGATCTTGCGGCGCATCGTGGTGTGCGCCAGCTCGGCGAGTACCTTCGGGTCCCGCTGGCCGGCGATCATCGCCTGCAGCATTTTGGCCGGCACGCCGGTAGCAGCCACCGTTTAACACCAGTCACCTAGGGAACGGCAGCTTGAGCTACTCGGGTGCCGACCCCGACGGTGTGGCGAGTTCCAGCCGGGGCCTGTCCTGCATGTCGCGGACAAACAGCGACTCTGCCCGCGCCCCGTACCGGTGTCGCGCCTGTGGACCGGTCCGGTCCGGTCCGCTCCGCGATGCGGCGTCGCGGAGCAGACCGGACGGTCGGAACTCAGACGGCGGTGCGTCCCCCGTCGACCGGCAGGACCGCGCCGTGGATGAAGCTCGCCCGGTCGCTGGCCAGGAAGGTGATTGCGGCGGCGATTTCCTCAGCAGAGCCGGGCCGTCCGGCTGGTCCGCCCTTGGCCAGTTGGTCGAGTGCGTCGCCCATGGACGCGGTGCCCTCGGTGCGGGTCGGTCCGGGGCCGACCGCGTTGACTCGTACGCCACTGGGCCCGTACTCGGCAGCCCAGGACTTCGTCAGCAACACCATCGCGGCCTTGCTCGACCCGTACAAAGCCATCCCCGCAGCGCCGAACTCGGCGAGCATCGTGGTCACATTGACGATCGCGCCCCGGCCGCGCTTGGCCATGTCGGGTGCGAGCTCCGCGACCAGGAAGTATGGCGCCTTGACATTGACGGCGTACACCGAGTCGAACGTCTCCTCGCTGGTCTGCTCGGTAGGACCGAACGGGAAGATGCCAGCGCTGTTGATCAGCACATCCACCTGCCCGAGCTGCTCCTTGCCCCGAACGGCCAGCGAGCGCGCGGCGGCCTCGTCGTGAAGATCGGTAGCCACGAACCAGGCCTGACCCCCCGCCGAACGAATTTCCTGCACCACGTCGTTGCCCCGGTTCTCGTCCCGACCGGACAAGACCACGTGCGCACCGAGCCGGGCCAACTCGGTAGCCACGGCCTTCCCGATGCCACTGGTTCCACCGGTCACCAAAGCCTTGGTACCCGAGAGTCCTGACGTCATTGATCTGCTCACCGTCCTGTTACGCGAACATCGACTTCGGTCGAGAAGGTCCGTGCGGCACGCCCTGACTGGTTGGTGCAAGGGGCGGAAGAGCCGGCGGACCGGTTTGGGCGATTAGGCCGGCTTATACGGCCATAAGGAAGACTTTGCCGTATCAGCTACCAGCAGGGCCGCGAACTGTCACACAACACCGCCTCACCCTCGCGGAGACGCTGCACCAGATCGCGGCATGACCCGGTGTCCACATCCCGCGGGGAACCTCACTGGGCGGGTTCAACTGGTCAACGCAACGGTCTTGATGGGTCAGCGAGAATCTCGTTGATCTATGAGGGAGACGTTGATGACCGCCCATCTGACGATGGAGCAACGGCAGCTGGTCCGACGGCTACACGCGAGGGCCTGTCGCTACGGGAGATCGGCCGGCAGGTCGGCTGCTCCCATGAGATCGTCCGAACCGTCGAATCGAAGCGGCCCGTGCGATCGGACTCGTGGCAGCCCGGGCCCGGACGGCTGACCTTGGCTGACCGGGAGGAGATCAGTCTCGGCTTGCGTGATGGCGACACCTTCACCGCCATCGCGATCAGGCTGGGCAAGGCCGTCTCGACTGTCTCGCGGGAGGTGGCCGGCAATCGCGGCCGAAACGAATACCGCGCATGGCGTGCGCACCAACAGGCTCGAGACCGCGCTCGTCGTCCTAAAACGCCGAAGCTGAGCTGTGCGCGACTCGCGGCCCAGGTAACGCAGTGGCTGCAAGAGTGCTGGTCGCCCCAGGAGATCACCGGCCGGTTGCGGATGGAGTTCGCCGACGATCCGATGATGCACGTGAGCCACGAGCAGTTCGTCACCCATATACGACGAGAGGGCATATCTATCGATGAGATATGCCCTCTGAACAGTGTCGGGACGGCCGGATTCGAACCGACGACCCCTTGATGCGATGAAGAGGCGGGGCCTCGCCTCCCCGTGACAGTCACCCAGTTTGCGATGTTCGCTTGGGCTGTCTACGTCCACCACGACGATGGAGGCCCCTGTGGATGAGTATGACGGCAAGCAGATCGTCGGTATCGATCTGCATCGGCGGCGCACGGTGATCGTGCGGATGACGCAGGCCGGGAGCACCTCGAGACGGTGCGGATTGACAACGATCCGCTGACGTTGGGGTTGGAGATCGCGAAGGCCGGTGAAGCACCCGAGGTGGTGTTGGAGGCGACATACGGCTGGTACTGGGCCGTCGACGTGCTCCAGGACGCCGGCGCGGTGGTGCACCTGGCCCACCCGTTGGGTGTGAAAGGGTTCGCCTATCGGCGGGTCAAGAACGATGTGCGCGATGCGTCGGATCTGGCTGATCTGTTGCGTATGGGTCGGTTGCCGGAGGCGTGGATCGCGCCGCCAGCGGTGCGGGAGCTGCGGGAAGCGGTGCGTCATCGCAGCAAACTTGTCGCGTTGCGGTCCGGACTCAAAGCGCAGGTCCATGCGGTGCTCGGCAAGCAGGGCGTCATGGTGCCGATGTCGGATCTGTTCGGCACGGCGGGCGGGAAGCTCCTCGATGATCTGCGTCTGGACCCGGCCTACCACGCACGGATCGTGTCGCTGCGCAGGTTGATCGAGGCCCTTGACTTCGAGATCGACGTGATCGCTCGGCGCACCGCAGCGAAACTCGCCGCGCATCCGGGATACCGTGCCGTGCAGGCCATCGACGGTGTCGGCCCGGTGTTGGCGGCGATCTTCGTTGCCGAGATCGGTGACGTCAGCCGATTCCACCGCCCACAGCAGCTGTGCTCCTGGGCTGGGCTGACCCCACGCCACCGGGAATCCGACACCACCGTGCACCGAGGCCAGATCACCAAACAAGGCAGTCCCCTGCTGCGCTGGGCTGCGATCGAGGCGGTGCAGCGGCTCAGCCGCGGCCCGGTCGGCGCGACCCGGATCCGGGTCGGGGCCCGCCGGGGATCCAACATAGGCAAGGTCGCCGCCGGCCGAAAACTACTCACGCTGGTGTTCTACGGGCTGCGCGACGGGCATATCCGCGCCCTGAGCACCCGACCGGCGTGAGCCTGATCCGGACACAGCCAGGACCCGAGGTCGCTGGGGGTCTGACCCTCCCGAACACGGGACGCGGTCGAGCGTTACTTGATTGACCCGGCCCTGGCTGTGGCCGCACCACTCCATGCCGCACGAACAGCGGCGAAGCGATGACCGGCAACCGGATCACAACCGGCATGCCGCACGTCCATTCAGGACCCCGGAGAGGACGGCCCACACAACCTCATAGCCTGCTCCCGGCGCCGCCATCGTGCGATCGCCTCGGGATCGGCGTCAAGGCCACACCCGCTACGCGGGTCGACCTAAAGGTCGAGCCTGGACCCCGACCCCTCACCGACGCCTGCCCACACCAGACCGGGAATCCACCATAAACCGGTCACAACCGGTCCAGCGTCCGCGCTTGACACGGCCCCGCCTCTTCAGGGATGACCCCCAGAACGTGGGGTCAACCGTTACTGCACGTCGCGCGCCCTTTGGGTTGTCTCAGACCGTTCACGGGCTCGCTGCCAGTGCGCTCGCGCTAATGGCGTGTGGTCCCCGCGTGGTCCCCCGGTCAGAGGTAGCCGCTCTCCATCAGGCTGTCGAGCAACTCCGAGTCGTCAGCCGGCATCCGTCGCCCGTCACTCTCGTCCGGCGGATAGAAGTTGCTCAGGTACTGGTCGTACCACTGCGTCGGCAACATCTGGTTGATGGCGATACCGACAGCCGACAGGCGGTGGTCCTCGGACATTCGTCGGGCCACATCGGCAGCGGCGAGCAGGCCCCGGGTGCGCATGGTCGCGGCAATGGCAGCGCCTGGCGGGTCGAGTTTCCGAACTAGCACGTCACTGCTGCACCCTCCAGGCCTGCTGTCGAGAGTGCACACGGCGACTCCAACGACGTGAGCGGTGAGCGGCGCCTGGGCGGCAATCATCGCGATGTGATGCTGACGACAGCGGTCGCAACCGGCGTAGCCGGCGGCAATCGCGTCAAGCATCGGGGTTAGGTCCATCGCATCGAGCCCGCTATCGCTCGCCGGCACGCCGTAGTCTGCGGCGTAGAGCGGGTTGACCTGCAGGTCGACGCGAGCCGGCCGCGGATGCAATGGTTCGTGTGCGGTGTGAGGGTTTCCGCTACAGGGACGAGGCAGGACATGAGGGTTACCGTAAGGAACGTCCGCATCCATGGTGATCATCGTATCCGGTATGGGGCTCATGGATGAGCCCTAGCCGCCACATGGTGATCGGCCTGGCCGCACTCACCCAGCGAGCGTGACATGTCCGCTCGCGCACCAGCTACTGATTTCGACTCTGTTTGCTACATCGCCGTCCCGGTCTGAGTCCTCGTCGGTGCCAGGGACTGACCGCTTCGGTGTGAACTGTAGGCAATGCGGTTAGATCAGGTTCGGTACGAAGTCACACGACCTCCTCCGGTCCTTTGTCGGCCGGCTCGGTAGCTGGCGTTGCTGTACTTGGTTGCTGTACCCGGGGGCGCACGACGGCCGCGGGGACAACAAAGGAGCGAATATCGTCTCCGTCCTTGATGGGCACGCCACCCGATGCCAGCTGATCACGATCGTCCTGGTCCGCATCTGTTGACTGTCCCGCGGTAGTCCCCCACGTCTCACCAGTCGGAAGCGCCCACATCAACAGTCCGAGCGCGACCACAGCTCCCCCGAGTGGCACGAACACGGAGACCGCAACGACCCACGCAGCTGGTCGCGCCCACAGATCGGCTGGACGATCACCAACTGGTCCGATTACTGCCAGGTTCAACAACGCAAAGACGACCACGCTCGCGGCCGCAACCCCAGCGCGTCGCTGCTGCCTGCTTGCAACCTGGGAGGCATCGGTGCCGCCACGGATGTGCCTGGCGGCGAACGCGCCAACCAGCACGACGACAACGACTGGAAAGTACCAAGCGACCCACACTCTCGACCGCTGCCAGCCCGGTACGTCCAGGAGATAACCGCGAGCCGAGGTCGTGAGCAACTCGACCACAACTATCGCCAACAGCAGCACACAAGCGAACGTAAAACGTCTAACGACCTTCTTCTCCCCATATTGCTCAGGGAGGAGCCACGCTAGAGCCGAGAGCATGGCCACAACGCCGACAGCGACCATCCCCGAGGAAATCGAACTCTCCGACCAAGCTCTACGGCACGTGACCTCACCCGACACGATAGTGGCGATGTAGCTGCCCGCAGCAAGGCAGACGAACGATGCCAGAAACAGCATGAACGTCTCGCCGGCGTGGCGGCGGCGCCCTTCCGTAAGGAGGTACACGAGACCGACGAAAACGAACCCGGCCAAGACCGCCATGAAGGCCGACTGAGCCTCGGCGGCTGCGACAGGGTTCCAGTCCACCGGGACAGGCAATCTATCGCAATCTCCCATTTCTTGCCGCCTCATCTAGTGTTGGCCTCAGACAGTGGGTTTCATGTGCGACGACCGAGAGCACCGTCCAGTATGGTCGTTCCCTTGCAAGATCGCCGGCCACGGTTCATTGAGCACCATCCAGCGGTACCGGCACCCGGGTCGCGGTCGCCGAGGCACCCGAGCCGGCCGGAGCTGGAGCCACGACCCGTTGACCCCCAGACCTCGGCAAGGTGGTCGGATAGGGCCGGCACGGCTGCTCAACGGCCTGATCGGGTTCGTAGCGATCCCGCAGGGTTCCGTCGGTTGCTGTACTTCGGTGCTGTACCGCCGCATCCGCACGAGCTACCAACCACCCGGTCGCAACCCCCTCCCCCGCCGCCCTTGCCCGACTCCTCCGCCGGAGCTGAGTGCCTAGCATCGCGTAGATAGGGTGGACAGCCGTGACCGAACCGACTGGCGAGTCAGGCCCTCACGACGAAGACAAAGAGTTCCCTGACGTCCTCTCCACACGCACTCGCATAGCAGCCATCATCTTCGGGCTCGCTGGCACTGGCACCGGCGGTTGGGCAGTCTTCTCTTCCGACAACCAAGCAGGGACAGCAATCCTGCTTCTCATCGGTGCAGTTCTCCTGCTGGTTGGAGTGCAGGGGACACCGCTTCGCCGCTTTGGGCACGGTGACAGCAGCATCGAGCTTGCCGCTGTCCAACGGCGAGCTGCACGCGCAGTGGAAAGGGCAGCGCAGGAGCAGCCTCCGGAGGTCGCCGCGGCAGTTGCCGAGGCCGTAGAGACAATCACTCCGCAGGTGAGCCTGCCTCCAGAGATGGTCTACGAGGCCGCAGTCATCGACGCAATACGGCGAACCGGAGCCTCGATCGACCCTACCCACAGACCGGGCACTGGGGACAAAGGCGTCGACGCCCGCGTCCAGGTGGGCACCGGGAAGGTTAACGTCCAGGTCAAGCTACGCCGCCGGGGATCACTGGGAGCAAGAGACATCGAGCATGCTGCCGCCACGGCTCGATGGTCCGGCTTCGATGGCGGCTTCCTGCTGGTCACGAATGCTCCTCTATCTGAGGACGCTCGGGCCTTCAACGCAGCTTTATCGCCCACCGGAGACGGCGTCGAGGCCATTACCTGGAATGACTCTCGGGACGACGACCTCTTGGCGCGTGCCCTCGCCCGCAACGCCCGCTAGCCATCCCGTCGGCCTTCGTCCGCACTCTGTGGAGTGGGTGGGGCCTGTCCGGTCAAGGTGGAGCACCCTACGTCTGAACGACCTTGACCGGACAGGCCCTGCCCGCTCGGCTCAGCCCGGACGAAGGTCGTCGGGATGGCGCCAACCATCCCGGAGTGCCCGAGCGCCCCGCCGGAGGCACGCCGCTTTGGGCCGGACACCACTTTCAGCGGTTTTGATCTAGCTACTTGCGGAATCGGGCAAGACGCCCTGCGACCTTGGCGCGGAGCGGTCACCTATGGTCACTGCTGGCCATCGCTGGTTCACCCCAGACCGCCTGGAGATGGGCTGATCTTGGTGATTTGCCACTGATGGGCTACGCCGCCCTACGAGTCCAGCAATACGGCTGTCACGACGCTGGCAACCACACCAGCGGCGAAGAAGAAGAAGTTAACTGCGAACCCTTGCCAAAAGGTGCGCTTTGAGCTTTTTGACACCTCGCCTGCAAGTTCCGCTCGTACAAGCCGCGCCACGGCCAACCGCTGCGCTTCGTTGAGCTGGGCAACCTGCTGCGCCTCATCCGCGTCCTTCTTTGCCTTCTCCGCAAGGGCAAGTCTTGCTTGGATCTCCGCTTGAACCTCCTCCAGAACTCGCGATGACGACCTCATGAGATCCCCAAGGTCGGTCAATCGGTCTTCGAGTGTCTGTTCGGCAGCCCTCGGTTGTCGGCGTTCCCCCCGTGACGCAAGAGCGGCCTGCAGGGCCGCCACGATGATGCCTACGACGCCAGCAGTTACGGGACCGACCACCTCGAAGAAGCCCACGGCCAGAGAACCTACAGGGAGCTGGCTTTACCGCATAGATTGGCGGAGTCTGGATGGCGACAAAACACCGCCCGGACCGCGCCGCTCGGCTCCGCTACTGGCTTCAAGACCTGACAAGCCCCGAGCATGCTGTCATCAGCGGCTCGGGGCTTCGCCATGTCCCGCGCCGTCGGCGGGCTGCAACCGCCGCGCTGGCGGCCGAAGGCCAGAGGCGCGGCGGCGGGCCGCAAGGCCCGGCCCAGGTTCGGCGGCGCGAGCGGCCTGCGAAGCGGGCCGCCTTGATGTCGTACAGAAAGTCCTCACAGCGTTGAGTCAGCCGATCGGTCAGCCCGTCGCATCGTCAATCAACGGTTTCTCTACTTTCATACCGTGGCGCACTCCGGCTACTCGGCCGCCATGAGTCCACTCTGATCGAGCGGCTGGACAGCCTCACCGGCGGTGTCATTCTCGGAGCCGGGCTCATCGCCGGCCTCACGGCCGCTGCAGGACACCCGGCACCAACAATCGCGCTTGCAATCTGGAGCTGGGTCGATCAAAAAAACGAGGCAAGCAACCTTCTACGAAAGCTCGTCGGCAATTTTCCAGGTAAGATTAACGCGGCACCGACGGATGTTCGACCAGAACTTGTGCTTGCGGCCCACACCGTCCTGGTAGCAGACGCGTACCTTAGTGCGCTGCACACCGTAATCGGACCCTCAGATTTCGCGAAGCTCGAGATCACCGAAAAAGATAAAGAATACCTGGTTAGCAGAGGGCACGCGCGGGCCACCGAGCTAATCACCTTTTTATATTCGGCAGATATACCGGCACCATCAGCCACAATAGGCTTCGAGGAGAACGTTCGCAATGTGACGGCTTGGGTCGCTCAGGCGGCAAGGGAAAGTCTGACGTTCTTCGCAGGGCTCTCGGCTTGGCGGGAAAGAGATGCACCTTCCTTCATCAACCGCGTCGCACGAGTAGCGCTGGGCAAGTACCGAGCGAACTTTCTTGCACTGGCCCGCGACGTTCCTGAGTTCTTTGTCTGGAGTCTGCTGAATGAGCATGCCGCAACGAGGATGCTCATTCAGGGGGTCCGTACGGAACTGCTTGCCGCCATAGATGATGCGGGAACTGAGGCGCTCATAAAGATCGAACGCCTCCTAAGCGTAGCTCGTCCGCCTGCAACAACCAACAGCCTGGCTCGCAGAAGCGTTGTGTATCGCGCAAATCGAGGCGCCTTAAGTGAACCCATAGTGTCCCATGGAGCGATTCACGGTGCTTCCGAGATAAACTTCCCGTCTGTCGAGCAGATTTACGTCGAGCCACGCTACAGACACTGCGTTTCCGGCAACGACGCCTACATTGCTAGTGAGGACTGGTGGGAGACCCAGAAAGTCCAGGCCAACATCGCAGTCTACTTGACGGCTCACATTACGTCTCATCAGGCCACCACCGCGCCGCTACTCATCCTCGGACATCCGGGAGCGGGCAAATCCCTGCTTACTAAAGTATTGTCGGCGCGTCTTCCTGAGTCCGGTTACACCGCTATCAGAGTGCCGCTGCGGCGCGTCCGGTCGGACAGGCTGGTTTACGAGCAGATTCAAGAGGCGTTGGACGAGGTAACGAACGGACGGGTCCGATGGGCCGATCTCGCCGAGGAAAGCCGCGGCAGCGTGAGAGTGGTCTTCCTTGATGGCCTGGACGAGCTGCTCCAGGCATCTCCCGGCTCACATCGCACGTTCTTCCGCGAGATCGCCGAGTTTCAGCGGAACGAGGCGAATCAGGGCCTGCCGGTCGTCGTTATTGTCACCTCTCGCACAATAGTTGCCGACCAGGTTGAGCTTCCGGCAGGAACTCCGGTCTTGAAGCTCGAAGATTTCAGCGGGGCCCAAATCCGCACGTGGTTGAACGTGTGGAAGACCTGCAACTCTCAGAGTATTTCTCTGGGTCAGATGCGGCATTTGGAGCCGCAAACGGCCATCAGGCAGCTTGAACTTGCCCGGCAACCACTAATACTACTAATGCTAGCTGTCTACGCCGCCGATCCCACGTCCGAGCCCCTTACAGATAAGCTCTCAACCGCTTCTCTATACCGGCAGCTACTGCGAAACTTCGCCACTCGAGAGGTGCTGAAGACCGACCCGAGGCTGAGCGGATCAGGGTTGGCCGAGAAGGTAGAGGATCACCTCTGGACCTTAACCATCGCAGCTTTTGGGATGTTTAATCGGGGCCGGCAGTACGTGTCTGACTACCAGCTCGGCGCCGATCTCGGAGCCTTCGACGACAGCTATTTCGCGCAAGACAGTCGGGAAGAGGAACTAGGCCGCCACGTGGCAGCACAGTTCTTTTTCATACATGCTGCGGAGGCAAGAGTCGCCGGCGGCGTCCAGCCTGCTCGCTCTTATGAGTTCCTTCATGCCACTTTCGGGGAGTATTTAGTGGCGCAGCAGACGATGACCATGCTGGTGGATTTGGAGCGTAGCGACAGGACCAGAGGGGCACGCGATAGGGACGGCCTCCTGTTCGCGCTGCTGTCTTGTCAAGTGCTGGTCGGCCGAATGTCAATTCTAGAGCTGATAAGTCAGCTGGCGACTGAACTCGGTGAAGCCGAAGTGGAGAACATCGCTTCACGCATAGACGACATCCTCCGGAATTATGCTCTCCGACCGACCTTTGATGGGTACTCGGGATACAAAGCAATGCCACCGAATCGCGTTGTTGCACTTGCAGTCTATTCACTAAATATGATCGCGATACGCATCGCTATAAGCAGGGCGAGAAACCTCGACATCAGCGACATCTGGGGCGAAAGACCCGAGGCTTCGCTTCGGCATTGGCAGGAAATGGTCAAGCACTGGGCAGCGGCGCTAGACGCGGGCTCATGGGCGGCCGCAACGAGCAGCCTTGAACTGTTCAAGAATAACGTGCGTTTTATGCCACGAATGAGGCTCCTAAGCGGGACCAACTTCCGCGATATTCTTTACGCGAGGCTCCTTGGTGATAAAGAGCTAGAGGCCAATCTTCGGATTGGCGTAGCAATACGAAGGAAGTCGTACTACTACATGTCCGACGATGATTGGGAGGCGGCGGCGCTGGCGTCCCTGTATAGCGTCCTGCACTCGCGCGGGAGACTCGCGGAGCCCATCATGCCGCTTCCACCACCATCTGTCGGCCGAGACGCGGTTCGGCGAGTCGGTATTGCAATTGCGAGAGTCTTGAAGTATTGCGATACGGCTGAGCTCCCTATGGTGGCAAAGCCACTTGTGAAGTTGCTCTTTGCGCTGCCCGGCGTCACTCCAGATCCGTATGCGCTTGCCCTGAGCCTCCTCGCCGATCCGACTCTCGCCAAGGAGATTCCGGAACTCCTGAATCCAGACCATTATGCGAGCGGAGGCTGGGGGCTCTGGTTCTTGTTTGCGAACGACGAAGGGATGGACGAAGAGATCCGAGCGCTGCGGGCGTCGCTACGTGAACGGATCCCAAGCGCACCCGACGGGAATTTTGTTGGCCTCAAGGAAGCAGTTGTGATGCTGCGCCAGCTCCTCCGGTCCTTCCGTCCGAGATTTATAGGGGACGCCAAGGGTGTGCAGTGGAGTCGACAGAAGTTGTCAGGCGGTTCCTACCTACACTTCAATCGAGCCGGCGCTGCCGCCTGGGACAAAGAGTCCAGAGAAGTTGATCTCTTTTCGGAAAGTTTCGATCTCGCGAGCGACCCCCCATCTAGCACGATGCCAAGACCTCGTCGTAGGATTCGGTCGTGAGCTACCTGGCCCAGCAAGCCGAAGTAGTGGCAAGGAACTATTTGGCCTCCAGCCTGCCGCGCCGGTGGCAGCATGTGCGCGCTGTGGCTACAAAGGCGGCAGTTGTGGGACCTCGCCTCACAGACGATATCGAAGTCTTGGTGGCTGCGGCTTGGGTTCACGACATCGGGTACGCGCCCGAGATCGTGTCGACTGGGTTCCATTCGTTAGACGGCGCGCGCTGGCTGCTTGCTCAAGGCTTCAGCTTGCGACTGGCCTCACTGGTTGCCAACCATTCCTGCGCCTTGTACGAAGCGGAGGAGCGAGGAATGAGCGAGGCACTCCGGTCCGAGTTTCCACTAGAAGAATCGCCAACAGCTGATGCCCTGTGGTATGCGGATATGACTACGGGTCCGGACGGACAGGATATGGCACCACACGAACGCCTTGCCGAAATTCGGCAGCGGTATGGGCCGAATCACCTAGTGACCCGCTTCTGGCAGAAGGCTGAGCCTGCGCTGATGCTTGCAGTGCAAAGGACTCAAGCGCGCTTCGCCGATCATCCGATGTAGATCTCGCCCGTACGCTCAAAGCCATGGCTGATACGCAGCCTCATCGACGGATGGATCGCCAAACTTTCAAGTTCGTCAACTGGTACCCACCGGACGGCAGAGGACTCGTCGCTAGTCGTAGGGTCACCGTCCACGTATCGCGCACGGAAGCAGATCGAGAACCGCTGCCTTACCTCGCCGTCGCTGTACTCCACGACGTGATTGGGGTTGGTGTAGATCCCGACCACGCCGGTTACCTCGACCTCGATGCCGGCCTCCTCGCGCGTCTCCCGTACTGCCGTCTCGGCGATGTACTCGCCGAAGTCCTGGGCGCCGCCGGGTAGCGCCCAGAGGCCGTTGTCGGTGCGCTGGATGAGCAGCACGCGCCCCTGCTCGTCCTGAACGAAGACGGTCACTGCGACGACGATGCTGTTCGGCTTCGGGGCGCTCGGGTTGTTGAAGTGCTCGGTCCGGGCCATGCCTTCAGCCTCTCACCGCCGGCGGCTCAGTGCTCGGGCCAGACGGCGCGCTTCTTCCCGAGGACCCGGTTGAAGCTGGCGACGTAGCTGTCGAACAGGTCCCCGCCGCCGAGGCGGTGCAGGTGCAGCACTGGCGCGTACGCGGCTGGAGTGCCGTAGAGGTGGGTGTTGACGAGCATCTCGTCGTCGAAGCGGTAGATGGAGTTGTAGAGGATGGTGTCGTGGTAGTAGATCCCGACGTTGTCCAGGTCCCGTAGGTCTTTGTAGAAGGCCAACGCGTTCAGGATCTTGTTGGACATGGCTGGGCCGATGCCCTCGTCGTCCCCGCGCTCGGCGATGTGCTCGCCCTCCGGGTCGCCGAAGAGCAACTCCACCTGGGCTCCTGCCAGCGCCTTCTCGCGGAGCGTCGGGACCCAGCGGTGGTTGAACTCGGGCAGGAACAATCCCCCGTAGACGAGGACGCCGACCTGTCGGGTGGCCTGCTCCAGGAGCCACTGCCAGAGGTCAGTCGGGACGGCTCCGCGGCGCGGGTAGATGTGGACGACCTCAGACTGGCTGACCTGCACGGCTCGCTGCGTCGGCAGGGCGTCCGGCCAAAGGTACGACTCGCTCTCGTCCAGCAGCTCGGCAATCGAGTGGCGGTAACGCGGGTACGGGTTGCGGGTCTGGGTGACCCACCGCTCGACGGTCTTCGGATCGACGCCGAGCTTGTCGGCGAGGGTCGCTGGCGTCAGGCCCTTCTTGAGCATCCCGTTGCGTAGGCGGTCGTTCGGCATCGCGTCTCCTGCTCATTGGCTTTCGGGGACGAGGTTGGGGACGACTTAGCCGAGCAAAGACGTCCCTACTCGTCCATGGCTGGTGGTGAAGTCGTCACTACCGATCGACGGAACCTGATTCCACAAGAGCTGCCGTCCAGAAAGGACGCAATCGGCCCGCCAAAGGGGCTCAGCTCACGAGATGAAGGAGTCAGTCATGGGACGTCTGCTGCTGGACACCTCGCGGGTGTCGTACGAGGTCGCGGTGAACCCGGTTCCGAAGCTGGACCAGACGGGTCAGCAGAAGTTCGATCGGGAGACGAAGCAGCCGATGTGGGCGGTGCAGCTCTACGCCCTGTCCGAGGGTAGCGCCGAGGTCATCAACGTGACGGTGGTCAGCCCGGTGATGCCGGCGGTGGCCGTTCGTCAGCCGGTCGTGCCGATGGACCTGGAGGCGCTGCCCTGGGTCAACGACCGTGACGGCAAGGTCCGCTCCGGTGTCGCGTTCCGGGCTTCGGCTCTGACCGCGATGGACACCGCCGCCGCCTAGCGGCGGGTGTTCTCGATCGGCTCCACAGAAGCGAGATGTGGACACGGGGTCGCCAACCACCGCCCACGAAAGGACGTGGCCGCCATGAACCCTACCCAAAAACCGATCCACACCCCCGGCGCGCTGGCCGACCTGACCCCGGCCGACACCCTGCGCAGCCGCATCGCCAACGCGGGCGTCCCTAAGATCACCGTCCACGACGCCCGACGCACCTGCGGATCATTGCTGGTCGACTTGGACGTGCATCCGCGGATCGCGATGGCGATCCTGAGACACGCGGACTTCTCGATCACGATGGAGATCTACAGCCAGGTCTCGTCCAAGGCCACCCGTGAAGCCCTGCGGAGGCTCGGTGAAAGCCTCGATCAATGAGCCGTTGCTGTACTTCGCTGCTGTACAAGATCAGAAATGGCCATCCGGAAGATTCCGAATGGCCTCTGACCTGCGTCGGGACGGCCGGATTCGAACCGACGACCCCTTGACCCCCAGTCAAGTGCGCTACCAAGCTGCGCCACGTCCCGATGCTCTCCGCGCGGTCTCCCCCGCGGCAGCCGGTACAGCTTAGCGCAGGATCTTCGCACCACGCGCACAGGCCCCTGCCGCGTCGCGCGTGCCCCACGCCACTCCCCCTAGAGCGTCCTAGGAAAGAGGATGCCGGGTGGAGCGCGGAGGCTCCACCCGGCAACTCAGGAAACCGTCAGCCGTGCGCCTTGCCGCGGCCGCCGGGGCCGAGCTTCTTGCGCGGGCGTACGGAGATCTCCACCGGGCTGCCCTCGAAGCCGAACTCCTCGCGGAGCTTGCGCTCGACGAAGCGCTGGTAGCCGGCGTCCAGCGGCGCGGTGGTGAAGAGCACGAACCGGGGCGGGGCGACGCCCGCCTGGGTGGCGAAGAGAATCTTCGGCGCCCGGCCGCCGCGCACCGGGTGCGGGGTGGCCTGCACCAGCGCGGTGAGCCACTGGTTGAGCTGCGCGGTCGGCACCCGGGTCTCCCAGCTCGCGAGGGCCTTGCGCAGTGCCGGGGCGAGCTTGTCCACCGCCCGGCCGGACATCGCCGACAGGTTGAGTCGGATCGCCCAGGGGATGCGGCGCAGCTCCCGCTCGATCTCCTTGTCCAGGTAGTACCGGCGGTCGGCGTCGACCAGGTCCCACTTGTTGAAGGCGATGACCAGGGCCCGGCCGGCCTCGGTGACCATGGAGAGGATGCGCTGGTCCTGCTCGCTGATCGGCTCGCTGGCGTCGAGCAGCACCACCGCCACCTCGGCGGCCTCGATGGCCCCGGCGGTGCGCAGGCTGGCGTAGTACTCGGTCCCGCTGGCCTTGCCGACCCGCTTGCGCAGCCCGGCGGTGTCCACCAGCTGCCAGGTCTCCCCGCCGATCTCCACCAGGCTGTCCACCGGGTCGACGGTGGTGCCGGCGACCGCGTCGACCACCGCCCGTTCCTCGCCGGAGAAGCGGTTGAGCAGGCTGGACTTGCCGACATTGGGGCGGCCGACCAGCGCCACCCGGCGCGGGCCGCGGGGCCGGTTCTCGACGATCTTCGGCGCCTCGGGCAGGGCGCCCATGATGGCGTCGAGCAGCTCGCCGGAGCCGCGCCCGTGCAGCGCGGAGACCGCGTACGGCTCACCGAGGCCGAGCGACCAGAGCGAGGTCGCCTCTATCTCGATGTTCGCGTTGTCGGCCTTGTTCGCCACCAGGATGACCGGCTTGGCGCTGCGGCGCAGCATCTTCACCGCGGCCTCGTCCACGTCGGTCGAGCCGACCATCGCGTCGACCACGAAGACCACCACGTCGGCGGTGGCGACGGCGATCTCGGCCTGGGCGGCGATCGCCGCGGCGCGGTCCTTCGCGTCCGGCTCCCAGCCGCCGGTGTCCACCACGGTGAACGACCGACCGATCCACTGCGCGTCGTACGGCACCCGGTCCCGGGTCACCCCGGGAATGTCCTCGACGACCGCCTGGCGGCGGCCGATGATCCGGTTGACCAGGGTCGACTTGCCCACGTTGGGGCGGCCGACCACGGCCACCACGGGCTGCGGGCCGGTCGGCTCCTCGACGTCGAGGTCCGGCTCGCGCAGCTCCACCCAACCGGCGGTGTCCTCGCTCACGCCACGCCCCGCTCGGTGAGCAGGTCGCGCAGCCGGGCGACGACCTCGTCGATGCCCAGCTCGGTGGTGTCCAGCTCGATCGCGTCGACGGCCTGCTGCAACGGGTTCACCTTGCGGGTCGAGTCGAGCTTGTCCCGGCGGGCCAGGTCGGCCGCGGTCGCCGCGACGTCGGCGGCGTCCTCGGCGCTGCGCCGCTGGGCGCGCGCCGACTCGGAGGCGGTCAGGTAGACCTTCAGGTCGGCGTCGGGGGCCACCACGGAACCGATGTCACGTCCCTCGACCACGATCCGGCCGGCGTTGGTGATCATCTCCCGCTGCCGGGCCACCAGCAGCGCCCGCACGGCGGGCACGGCGGCCACGGCGGAGACCGCCGCGGTCACCTCCGGGCCGCGGATCTCCCGGTCGATGTTCACGCCGTCGGCGGTCACGCCGTACCCCTGGGGGTCGGTGCCGATGCGCAGGTCGACCTCGCCGGCGACCTTGGCCACCGACTCGGTGTCGGTCAGGTCGACGCCGGAGCGCAGCGCGGCCCAGGTGATCGCCCGGTACATGGCGCCGGTGTCGAGATAGCGGGCACCGAGGCCGACGGCGAGCCGCCGCGAGACGGTGGACTTACCCGAACCGGACGGCCCGTCCACAGCGACCACGCAGCGCCCGGCCGGTACGTTTTCCTCCACCGTTGTCCTCCTCAGCCCGTACCTCGCGGGCGCCGGTGTCTCCGGCGCCGTTGAGCGGTTGTCCATCGTTGTCAATCATGCCCGGCGCTGACCTGCGGGCCGCGCGCGACGCCGCCGGGCGCGACCCGCGCCACCCGCGGGCCTCACGGCCGCGACGAAGCCTACCCGCAGCGGTACCCCGATCGAGGGGTCAGTCACCCACGGCCTTGAACAGTGCGGCGACCTCGGCGTTGGTCAGCCGGCGGGTCCGCCCGGCGCGCAGGTCGCCCAGCCGGATCGGCCCGATCGAGGTACGCACCAGCCGGGACACCGGGTGCCCGGCCTCGGCGAGCAGGCGCCGGACGATGTGCTTGCGCCCCTCGTGCAGGCTCAGCTCCACCTGGGCGGTCTTGCCCAGGGTGTCCACCACCTTGAACGAGTCGACCGTCACCGGCCCGTCCTCCAGCTCGACGCCGGCCATCAGCCGCTTGCCCAGGTTGCGCGGGATCGGCCCGGCCACCTCGCAGAGGTACGTCTTGAGCACCTCGTACGACGGGTGCATCAGCCGGTGCGCGAGGGTGCCGTCGTTGGTGAGCAGCAGCAGGCCCTCGCTGTCCGCGTCAAGCCGCCCGACGTGGTAGACCCGCTGCTCCACACGGTTGCCGATGAAGTCGGCGAGCGCGGTGCGCCCCTTCTCATCCGCCATGGTGGAAACCACCCCGCGCGGCTTGTTCAGGGCCAGGTACACCAGGCGGTTGTCGGCCTGGAGGCGCTCGCCGTCGACGTGGATCACGGCGGTGGCCGGGTCGACCTTGTCGCCGAGCTGGGCGACCCGGCCGTCGACGGTGACCCGGCGCCGGAAGATCAGGTCCTCGCAGGCGCGTCGGGAGCCGACGCCGGCGGCGGCGAGCACCTTCTGCAGGCGCTCGGCGCCCTCGTAGACGGGGGCGTCGGGCTTCGGGGCACGGTCATCGCGTCGCATCGGCAAACTCTTCTACGTCGTCGGGGAGGAACGGGGCCAGGGGCGGCAGGTCGGCCACCGAGTTCAGCCCCAGCTTCTCCAGGAACATCGTGGTGGTCCGATAGAGGAACGCCCCGCTGTCCGGTTCGGCGCCGCACTCCTCGACCAGCCCGCGGGAGACCAGGGTACGGATGACCCCGTCGCAGTTCACACCCCGGATGGCCGAGATCCGCGAACGGGTCACCGGCTGCCGGTAGGCGATCACCGCGAGGGTCTCCAGCGCGGCCTGGGTCAGTCGTACCGACTGCCCGTCCAATACGAACCGCTCGACGTAGGTGGCGTATTCCGGGCGGGTGTAGAGACGCCAGCCACCCGCGGCCCGGCGCAGCTCGAAACCGTGCCCGGCGGCGGTGTAGCCGGCGGCGATCTCGTCGAGCAGCGGGCCGATCCGCTCGGGTCGCTGCTCCAGCACCTGGGCCAGGGTCAGCTCGCTGACCGGCTCGTCCACGACCAGCAGGATCGCCTCCAGCGCGCCGCGCAGCTCCGCGTCGTCCAGCTCCGGGGCCGGCTCCGGCGCGGGCGTCGCCCGCCGCCGGGGTGCCGGCTGCTTCCGGGGTACGCCCGCAGCCCCGCCCTCCCCCGTCGCGGCGGCGCGGTCGGCCGGTTCCTCGGGGATCGTGGCCGCCGAGGGCTGGTCGACGGCCTGGTCGGCGACCGGCAGCGCGGTGTCCGAGGTCTCGACGTCTCCTGGGCGGGTCCCGGCGCCGGCATCCGCCTCGCCGTCGCCGACGGGCCCGTCGGCGGCCGGAGCGGCGGGGGTGGGGCGTTCCCACGGGGGGACCCAGGCGGCGGCCTGGTCGGCCAGGGAGTCCCGGCGTTCGTCGTTGCTCATCGGGTCACTCCTCCGTCGTTCCCGTGTCGTCCCCGTCGCCCGCCCCGGGCGCCTCCGCCTCGCCGGCACCGTCAGCGGCCGCCGGCGGGGCGGCCGCATCCGCCGGGGCCGCCGGCTCGGGCGCGCTGGCGTACTCGTCGATGTGCAGTTCGGGGCCGCCCTCGGCGGGCCCGGTCCAGCGGACGGTCAGCTCCTCCAGGGCCTGCTCCTGGACGAACGCGACCAGCCCCTCCCGGTACAGCTCCAGCAGCGCCAAAAAACGGGCCACCACCTCCAGCGTGATCTCGCAGTCCGCGCAGAGCAACGAGAACGTGGCGGTGCCGGCGCGGCGCAGCCGGTCGGTGAGGATCGCGGCGTGCTCGCGGACGCTGACCCGGACCATGTGCACGTGCGCGATGGAGACCTCGGGCACCAGCTTCGGGGTCATCGCCCTGATCGCGAGCCTGAGCAGCCGCTCCGGGCCGATGCCGAGCACCAGGTCGGGCAGCGCCTCGGCGTACCGGGGTTCCAGGGTGACCGCCCGCGGATAGCGCCGGCCACCGACCGCCTCCAGCTCGGCGATGTGCACCGCCGCCTCCTTGTACGCCTTGTACTGCAGCAGCCGGGCGAAGAGCAGGTCCCGCGCCTCCAGCAGGGCGAGGTCCTCCTCGTCCTCCACCTCGGCGGCGGGCAGCAGGCGGGCCGCCTTCAGATCCAGCAGGGTGGCGGCGATGAGCAGGAACTCGCTGGTCTCGTCGAGGTCCCACTGGTCGCCCATGGCCCGGATGTAGGCGATGAACTCGTCGGTGACCCGGTGCAGCGCCACCTCGGTGACGTCGAGCTTGTGCTTGCTGATGAGCTGGAGCAGCAGGTCGAAGGGGCCGGTGAAGTTGGCCAGCCGGACGGTGAAGCCGGCGCTCTCCGCCGCCTGCGGCACGCCGGCCGGGTCCGACGCCACGGTGGCGGCGGCCTCCGCCGCCGCCACCGGCGGCTGCTCCGGTGTCGTGGGCGGATCGAGGGGCGGCGCGGTCACCGGAAGACCGTAGTCCACGCTCCGAGTTCCCCGACGGGAAGGTGCACCCCCGGCCTACCGGTCGGTTTGGGCGGCGATCACCTCACGGGCCAGCTGCCGGTAGTTGCGGGCCCCCGACGAGGCCGGGTCGAGGGTGGTGATCGGCGCACCGGCCACCGTGGACTCCGGGAACTTCACCGTCTTGGTGATCACCGTCTGGTAGACCTTGTCGCCGAACGCCTCGACCACCCGCTGGAGCACCTGCCGGCAGTGCGTGGTGCGGCTGTCGTACATGGTGGCGAGGATGCCCTCGAGCTCCAGATCGAAGTTGAGCCGCTCGCGCACCTTGTCGATGGTGTCCAGCAGCAGCGCCACCCCGCGGAGGCTGAAGAACTCGCACTCGAGTGGGATGAGCACGCCGTGCGCGACGGTCAGCGCGTTGATCGCCAGCAGGCCCAGCGAGGGCTGGCAGTCGATCAGGATGTAGTCGTACTCCTTGCGGACGGTCCGCAGCACCCGGGACAGGGCCATCTCCCGGGCGACCTCGTTGACCAGCTGGATCTCCGCGGCGGAGAGGTCGATGTTGGCCGGCAGCAGGTGCAGCCCGGCCACGTCGGTCTTGATCAGGACGTCCTCGGCGATGACGTCGTCCTGCATGAGCAGGTTGTAGACCGACAGGTCGAGGTTGTGCGGGTTGACCCCCAGCCCGACCGAGAGCGCGCCCTGCGGGTCGAAGTCGACCAGCAGCACCTTGCGGCCGTACTCCGCGAGCGCGGCGCCCAGGTTGATGGTGGTGGTGGTCTTGCCCACGCCACCCTTCTGGTTGGCCATCGCGATGATCCGCGCCGGGCCGTGCCGGTCGGTGGGCATCGGCTCCGGGATCGGCTTGCGCATCGTGTAGGCGGCCGGGTCCGCCGGACCCAGGTCCGCGCCGAGCGACGCCTGCTGCTCGCGGAGCTCCGACGTCCAGGCGTCGGCACGGTCACCGTTGCCAGCCATGTCCTCGTTGCCCCCTCCCGACGACCACCCGGCATCGGAGCCTTCCGACGTCCTTCGCGGCGCCGCTGCGCACCCCGGATGTCGCCCCAGGAGGTCCGCGCCGAAGCCGACTCTACGCCACCGACCAGCAGCGCGTTCGCTACCGGTCCGGCGTGTCGGCCGTCCCGGCCGGTCCGACCGTCGCCGACGGGTCACCCGCGGGCGCGGGGATGGGCGGTGGCGTACACCTCGCGCAGCCGCTCCACGGTGACCAGTGTGTACACCTGGGTGGTGGTCACCGAGGCATGGCCGAGCAGCTCCTGCACCACCCGCACGTCGGCGCCGCCGTCGAGCAGGTGGGTGGCGTACGAGTGGCGCAGGGTGTGCGGGGAGACCGCCGACGGCCCGTCCACCGGCAGCCCGGCCCGCTCGGCGGCCCGGCGCAGGATGATCCAGGCGCCCTGCCGGGTCAGCGCGCCGCCCCGGGCGTTGACGAAGACCGCCGGGGTGCCCCGCCCGGCGGCGACCAGCCCGGGGCGGGCGCGCACCAGCCAGGCGCGCAGCGCCTCGACGGCGTACCCGCCGATCGGGACCACGCGGGTGCGGCCGCCCTTGCCGTGCAGCAGCGCGGTGCCCTCGTCGACGTCCAGGTCGTCCACGGCGGCGCCGACCGCCTCGGAGATCCGCGCGCCGGTGCCGTACAGGAACTCCAGCAGCGCCCGGTCGCGCAGCGCGAGCGCGGCGCCGTCGCCGGTGGCGGTCACCGGGCCGGCGGTATCCAGCAACCGGATCACCTCGTCGACCGGCAACGCGCGGGGCAGCCGGCGCGGCGGGGTGGGCGGGTGGACGTCGCGGCTGGGGTCGGCGCCGGCCAGCCCCTCGCGCAGCGCGAAGCGGTGCAGTCCGCGCACCGCGGAGGCGGCCCGGGCGGCGGAGGAGACGGCCAGCGGCGGATGGTCGTCGTCGCCGGCGCGCAGCCGGGCCAGGTGCGCCTCGACGGTGCCGGCGCCGACCGACGCCAGGTCGGCGATGCCGGCCGATGCCAGGGTGGCGAGGTACCGCTCCAGGTCCCGGCGGTACGACGACAGGGTGTTCGCCGACAGTCCCCGCTCGACGGTGAGGTGGTCGAGGTAGCCGCGGACGGCACGACGCAGGGCCGGCGCGGGCTGCGTGCCCGCGCCGGCCCCGTCCGTCGTTGCGGTCAACCCGTCGCCGGTCAGGCCAGCACGTCGGCCAGCGGCAGGGTCTGCATGCCGTGCGCCTCGGCGACCGGGCCGTAGGTGACCTGGCCGTCGTGGGTGTTCAGGCCCAGCGCCAGGGCCGGGTCGCGGCGCAGCGCCTCCCGCCAGCCGTGGTTGGCCAGCTCCAGGGCGTACGGCAGGGTGACGTTGGTCAGCGCGTAGGTGCTGGTGTTCGGCACCGCGCCGGGCATGTTCGCCACGCAGTAGAAGATCGACTCGTGCACCTTGTAGACCGGGTCGGCGTGCGTGGTCGGGCGCGAGTCCTCGAAGCAGCCGCCCTGGTCGATGGCGATGTCGACGAGCACGCTGCCCGGCTTCATCCGGGAGACCAGCTCGTTGGAGACCAGGGTCGGCGCCTTGGCGCCCGGGACGAGGACCGCGCCGATGACCAGGTCGGCGTCGAGCACGGCCCGCTCGATCTCGTACGCGTTCGAGGCGACCGTCTGCAGGTGGCCCCGGTAGATGGCGTCGGCCTGGCGCAGCCGGGCGACGTTCTTGTCCAGCAGCAGCACCTCGGACTGCATGCCCAGCGCGATGGCCGCGGCGTTCATGCCGGAGACGCCGGCGCCGATGACCACGGTCTTCGCCGCGTACACGCCGGAGACGCCGCCGGGCAGCACGCCCCGGCCACCACCGGTGCGCATCATGTAGAAGGCGCCCACCTGCGGGGCGAGCCGGCCGGCCACCTCGGACATCGGGGCGAGCAGCGGCAGCGACCGATCGGGCAGCTCGACGGTCTCGTACGCGATGCCGGTGACCTTCCGGTCGATCAGCGCGTCGGTGCACTCCTTCGAGGCGGCCAGGTGCAGGTAGGTGAAGAGCACCTGCCCCTCGCGCATCCGGTGGTGCTCCTCGGCGATCGGCTCCTTGACCTTGAGCACCAGCTCCGCGGTGTCCCACACCTCATCGGCGGTGGCCAGGATCTTGGCGCCGGCGGCGGCGAACTCGTCGTCGGTGATGCTCGACCCGACGCCGGCACCCGACTCGACGAAGACCTGGTGGCCGCTGCGGGTGAACTCGTTGACGCCCGCCGGCGTGATCGCCACGCGGTACTCGTGGTTCTTGACCTCGCGTGGGATTCCGACCTTCACGATGCAGACACCTCTCTTCGGGGCAGCTCACCCCCGACTGCTCGGTGCCGCGTCGGCCCCATTGCCGGCGCGGTCCACCGGTCCCGTCGGCGGCAGTCTAGGCGCGTGTCCACCCTCCGGGAGCCAGCACAGTGACATCCGGTGCCCGATCCGCCTGACGATGTGTCAGGCGCGGCTCAGCCCTCCGCTCGACGTTCGCCCTCATCGTCGCACCGCATCGGGGCTCCCGCTGGCCGGAAGCGGCAGGCGACACACCGGGTGTCGACGCCGCCCCGCCCGGTGCCGACCGGTCGGGTGTTCACGCCGCGCCGCCCGCGCCGCCCGCTCCCTGCCGGATGCGGGAGGGGCCGCACGGCGAACCGCGCGGCCCCTCCCGTCGTACCCGGTCTAACAGGGCAGCGGGGCGTCGGCCCGGCGCAGCACCGACCAGCCGGCGTCGCGGGCCCGGGCGGCGGCCAGCAGGCCGGCCACGCACGGACCGTTGGTGATCTCCCCGGCGAGCACCATGCCGACCGCCTCGTCCAGGTCGAGCCGGACGATCTGGAGGTCGGCCTCCTCCTCGCGGCGCTCGTGCCGCTGGTCGGCGGGCACGTCACCCAGGTCGCGGGCGAGGAAGACCCGCACCACCTCGTCGGAGAAGCCTGGTGAGGTGTGCACGTCGACCAGTAGGTCGAGGGTGCCGGCGGTCAGGTCGGCCTCCTCGGCCAGCTCCCGCGCGGCAGCCGCGGGCAGCTCCTCGCCGTTGACGTCCATCAGCCCGGCGGGCAGCTCCCAGAGGTGCCGGCCGACCGGCTGCCGGTACTGCCGGACCAGCACCACCTGGCCGGCGTCGTCGAGCGCCACCACGGCGACCGCGCCGACGTGCCGGACGTAGTCCCGCTGCGCGGTCCCGCCGCCCGGCATGGTCACCTCGTCGGTGACCACGTCGAAGATCCGGCCACGGTAGCGCTCGGTGCGCGAGCGCAGCTCGTAGCGGTGCTCGACGGCGCTCACGAGACGGACGTGGCCTTCACCGCGGCGCCGCCGTTGCGGGCGGCCTTCTTCGCCGCCGGGGCGTCGGCCACCGCGTCCAGGTCCACCGGCAGCTGGTCGGCCTCCGAGTACGCCACGGTCGCCGTGACGAACGCCGCGAAGAGCGGGTGCGGCCGGGTCGGGCGGCTCTTCAGCTCCGGGTGCGCCTGGGTGGCCACGAAGAACGGGTGCAGGCCCCGGTCCAGCTCGATGAACTCGACCAGCCGGCCGTCCGGCGAGGTGCCGGAGAAGTGCAGGCCCGCCTTGGTGAGCTGGTCCCGGTAGGCGTTGTTCACCTCGTACCGGTGCCGGTGCCGCTCGCTGATCTCGGTGCTGCCGTACGCCTCGGACACGATCGACCCCTCGGCCAGCTTCGCCGGGTACGCCCCGAGCCGCATGGTGCCGCCCAGGTCGCCCTTGCCGGCGACGATGTCCTCCTGGTCGGCCATGGTGGCGATGACCGGGTGCGTGGCCTCCTCGTCGAACTCCAGCGAGTTCGCCCCGTCCAGGCCGGCGAGGTGGCGGGCCACCTCGATGGTCATGCACTGCAGCCCGAGGCAGAGGCCGAGTAGCGGGATGCCGTTCTCCCGGGCGTACCGGGCGGTGCCGATCTTGCCCTCGATGCCGCGTACGCCGAAGCCGCCGGGGATGACGATGCCGTCCACGCCGGCCAGGGCGGCCGCCGCGCCGGCCGGGGTGACGCAGTCGTCGCTGGGCACCCAGCGCAGCTGCACCCGGGCCCGGTGGCCGAACCCGGCCGCCCGGATCGCCTCGCTGACCGACAGATACGCGTCGGGCAGGTCGACGTACTTGCCGACCAGGGCGACGGTGACGGTGTGGTGCGGCTGGTGCACCCGGTCCAGCAGGTCGTCCCAGCTGGTCCAGTCCACGTCCCGGAAGGAGAGGCCGAGCCGGCGCACCACGTACGCGTCGAGGCCCTCGCGGTGCAGCACCTTGGGGATGTCGTAGATGCTCGGCGCGTCCGGGGCGGCGACGACCGCCTCCCGGTCCACGTCGCAGTAGAGCGAGAGCTTCTCCTTGAGCTTCTCCGGGATCTCCCGGTCGCAGCGCAGCACGATGGCGTCGGGCTGGATGCCGATGCTGCGCAGCTGCGCCACCGAGTGCTGGGTCGGCTTGGTCTTCAGCTCGCCTGACGGCGCCAGGTACGGCACCAGCGAGACGTGCAGGTAGAAGCAGTTGTCCCGGCCCAGGTCGTGGCGGACCTGGCGGATCGCCTCGAGGAACGGCAGCGACTCGATGTCGCCGACCGTGCCGCCGACCTCGGTGATCACCACGTCCGGGATCTGGCCCTCGGCGTCCGGCTCCGCCATGCCGAGGATCCGGGACTTGATCTCGTTGGTGATGTGCGGGATGACCTGGACGGTGTCGCCCAGGTACTCGCCGCGCCGCTCCTTGGCGATCACGTCCGAGTAGATCTGCCCGGTGGTGACGTTCGCCTTGCCGGAGAGCGCCCGGTCGAGGAACCGCTCGTAGTGCCCGACGTCGAGGTCGGTCTCGGCGCCGTCCTCGGTGACGAAGACCTCACCGTGCTGGAACGGGTTCATCGTCCCCGGGTCGACGTTGAGGTACGGGTCGAGCTTCTGCATCACCACCCGCAGCCCGCGCGCGGTCAGCAGGTTGCCGAGGCTGGAGGCGGTGAGGCCCTTACCCAGCGAGGAGGCGACGCCCCCGGTGACGAAAATGTGCCTGGTCGTCCGTGCTGAAGGGGCCAAGGCCTGCTCCCGTGTCGTCCGTAGCGGTCGTGCGAACCGCCGTGCCGATCAACCAAGTGATCACGCGATCCACGGGATTCCACGGTAACACCTTCCCGACCGTGGTCCGGCGCCGCACCCGAGGTCGAGCCGCCGAAGGCCGGCGACCGGTCACGGCGTCGTGGCCTCGGTCGATGCGCCGACGGCGTCGCCGGAGGCGCGGGCGGCGGGCACCGCCGCGTCCCGGGCGGCGGGTCCGCGCTCCCCGGGCCGCTGTCGCGCACCGTCACGGTCGGCACGGTCCGCCTCGGCCGCGTCGTCGGTGCCGGCCGCTGTCCGGGTACGCCCGGAGCCGGCCGTCCCGCCGCCCTCCGCGCCCTCGTCGGCCTCGCCGCCGGCGGAGTCACCGTCCGGCGCGTCACCGGCCGGCGGGCCACCCGGCCCGTCGCCGCGCTGCCGGCCGGCGCCCGGCTGGGTCCGGTCGGTGGAGTGGTCGAGCACCCGCAGCGAGGCCAGCGCCGCCATCGGCACCACCAGTGCGCCCGCCGCCCCCGCCACGTCCAGCGCGGAGCCGCCCAGCAGCCCGCCGATCACCGCCGCCACGGCGGTACCGGCCATCGCCGCCCGGACCGCCGGATAGATGCCGAACAGCCGCATCAGCCCACCCCAGGGCTGAAGCAGGGCGAACCAGACCAGCAGCGCGCCCACCAGGGCCAGCACGGTCAGCGGGCTGTTCACCAGCGTCTCGAAGTTCGTCGTGCTGGCCCGGTGCACGGTCAGCCCGCCGGTGCCGTCGCCGAGAGCGGCGAGGAACCGGCCCAGCGCGGCGCGCTCCTCCGCCGGCCGGCGCAGGTCCACCACGGCGACGCCGAGGGTCAGCGCCAGCCCGGCCATGGTCGCCCAGACCAGACGGCTGACGGTGAGCCAGCCGCCGGTGCTGATCGCCGCGGTGACCGCCACCCCGGCGGTCAGCGCGATCGCGCCGACCGGGTCCGACCCCAGGTACGGGCTGCCGACGACCACCACGGCCAGCCCGCCGACGGCGACCACCACCATCGGCCGCCAGCCCCGGCGCACCCGCTGGGCCAGCCAGCCGGCGCTGAGCAGCGATCCGGCCAGGAACACCCCGAGGCCCACTGTGCCCAGGCCGGAGAAGCGTCCACCCTCCAGCGCCGAGTAGCCGACCACGCCGTTGAGCTGCAACCGCGCCCCGCTGAGCACGTCCGCGCCGACCACCAGGGTGGCCAGCCCGGCCACCGCGCCGAGCGGGCCGAGGGTCCGCTCGTGCCCGGGGGCGAACCGGACCAGGGCGGTGGCGGCCCCGATCAGGGCCACCGTCACCAGCGCGAACCACAGGCCGGCATGCTCGCCCCGCCACCAGGGCACCGCGTCGGCGAGCAGGGCGGCGGGGACCGCCAGCGCGGCGGCCACCAGCAGCAGTTCCACCGTCGCCACGATCCGCCGGGAGACCGGCGGCGGGCTGTGCGGGCCGGCGAGCCGACGGGCCCGGCGCAGCAGTGGCAGCACGGCCACGGCGAGCGCCACCTGCGCCAGGGCGAGCAGCGCGAAGAACCAGCCCGCCACGGTGCGCTGGGCGCCCGCCTCCCGGTCGGCGTCCGCCGGCGCGGCGATCGCGGTGGCCAGGTCGTCCGGGCGGTCCTCGACCCGGACCGCCGGGCGGCCGAGGAAGAGCCGCTCCGGCAGCGGCCGGCCGAGCGCGGTGAGCGCGGTCGGGGCGAGGTCGACCAGTTGCAGGTAGCCCTCGCGGCCGGTGCTGGCCGAGGTGAGCCAGCCGTGCTCCCAGCCCGGCCCGTCGGCGACGGCCACGTGCAGTCGGGCCGGCGACTCGGTGTCGGAGATTCCGGCGACCATGACCATCGAGCGGGGAGGCCGGGCGGCGAGCACCCGCGCCAGCGCCGCATCGGCCCGACGGGCGTCGGCCTTGCGGGTCGCCGGGTCCGCACCGGTGACCGTGCCGAGGTCGACGACGCTCAGCACGCAGGAGCCGAGCAGCGCGGCGGGGTCCTCGGGCAGCGCCGGGGCGTACCGGTCGACCCGGCCGAACGGGCGGGCGGCGGCGACGGCCGCCCCCGGTCCGACCGCCACCGAGCAGCGCACCGACTCCGACAGCGACCCCGGCACCGCGCCCCAGGGCAGCCGGTCCTGGTTGTGGCGGACCACGCCCTCCTGGTCCGGCAGGTTGGCGCCGATCCCGTCCGGCTGCTCCACGCTCACCCCGACCGGCGGGCAGCCATCCTGCTGGCGGCTGCCGTTCCAGGCCGCGTAGCTGCCGGCGCCGAGGGTGAGCCAGCCGTCGACCGGGCAGGTCGGGCGGTGCGCGGAGCGGGTGGAAAGCGACCCGATCGAGCCCTGCTCGGCCATCCGCCACAGGGTCGGGGTGGTCTGCGGGTCCACGTCGTCCCAGCGCAGCCCGGCCACGCCGGCGAGCACCACGTAGTCGGCGGTGCGCCGGGGCGTGCCGGTGTCCGGCCGGGCCGCCAGCGCGGTCACGCCGAGCACCACCACGAGCAGGGTGAGCAGTACCGGGGTGAGTCTGCGCAGCATCACCGGCGTCCCGTCGACGAGGTGTCCGCGCCGGGCGTCGCCGGGCCGGCGGCGTCCGGGCTGAGCTCGGCGTAGACGGCGAGCAGGGCGGCGACGGTGTCCTCCTCGGTGGGCCAGGTGGCGGCGCGGGCGGCGCCGCGGCGGGCCAGGTCGGCGCGGAGGCTCTCGTCGTCGAGCAGGGACCGCACCGCCGCGTCGACCGCGTCGACGTCGCCGGCCGGCACCAGCACCGCCGCGTCGCCGACCAGCTCGGGCAGCCCGCCCACCCCGGTCGCCACCAGCGGTACGCCCGCGCGCAGCGCCTCCTGGGCGAAGAGCTGCCGGGCCTCCCAGTCGCTGGTCACCAGCGCCAGGTCGGCGCCGGCGAGCAGGTCCGCCACGTCGGTGCGGTGCCCGAGCAGGGTCACCGGCGCCCGGGCGGTGGAGATCCGGGCGGCCAGCGGCAGGTACGCGGGGCCGCTGCCGGCGATGACGACGGCCGGCGGCGGGACCCGGGTACGCCAGCGGGCGGCGGCGTCGACCAGCACGTCGTACCGCTTCTGCGGGTGCAGCCGGCCGACCGAGAGGATCAGCGGCTGGTGCGGTGCGACGCCGAACTCGGCGCGAACGGCGGCCCGGCGGCGGCGCGGCGCGGGCAGGGTCGGCGCGGCGACCGGGGCGAGCCGGGCGTCGGCGGCGCCGAGCGCGGCGGCGCGGTCCACCAGGTCCGCGGACGCGCCCAGCGCGACCCGGGCGGAGCGGGCGACCGTCCGCTCGGCCAGCCGGGAGAGCTGCCCGCGCAGGCCGCCGGCGAGCACGGCGTTGTGCCAGGTCACCACCACCGGGGCGGCCGGCCGGGCGAGGACGGCGACCAGCCCGGCGCGCAGCCCGTGGGCGTGCACCACCTGGGCCGGCTCGGCGGCCAGCGCCCGGCGCAGCGCGGCCACCGCGCGGGCGTCGGCCGGGGTGGGGCTGGCCGGGATCTCCACCGGGGTGAAGCGGGCACCGACGCCGGTGAAGTCGAACTGGTCCTCGGTGGCGGCCGGCCCGCAGACCAGCACCGAGGCGCCGGCCGCGGTCAGCCCTCGGGCCACCGACCGGACGTGCTGCCCCACCCCGCCGGTGCTGGAGGCGAGCAGCAGGACCACCGTGCCGTGCCAACGGGGCGCCGACGTCGCGTCGGTCATCGGGACACCGTCTCCTTCCCGTCACCCCGCTCCGGGGGGATGCCGTCCTCCTGCGTGCCGCGCTCCGGGGCCCGCCGTCGCCCGCCGAGCCGGCGTCGCACCCCCGCGAGCAGCGGCCGGACGTCCGGCCGGTCCGCCAGCCAGGCCACGGCGAGGAACACCACGCCGACCACGGCTCCGGACAGCATGCCCTGCGCGAGCGCCTCCGCTGTCGTCGGGGTGCCGTCGCCGAGGCCGGCCAGCCACCGGGCGGCGGCCACGCCGGCGGGAGCGGCGAGCACGGCGGCGAGCAGGCCGGCGGCCGCCGCCCGGCCGCCGCCGGCCAGGGCGGGCCGGCCGGCGGCGCGGAGCACCGCGGCCACCAGCAGGACCGCGAGGACCAGCATGCCGATCGAGTTGGCCAGGGTGACGGCGAGCACCCGGTCGTCCCGGGGCAGCAGCGCCGCCAGCGGCAGGGCGGCCAACGGCACCACCAGCCAGCCGGTGGTGATGGCGGCGGTCGCCGCCCGGGTGGCGCCACGGGCGTAGAGCGCCCGGGACAGCACGGCGAACAGCCCGTAGCCGACCAGGCCGGGAGCGAATCCCGCGATCGCGGTGGCGGTCGCGGTCACGCCCAGCGGGAAGAACCGCCCCACCGACTCGGCGGTGCCGACCAGGGCCGCCGCGCCGAGGAAGCTGAACAGCAGCACGCCGCGGACGGACGAGGCGAGGGTCCGCCGGTAGCCGTCCTCGTCGCCGGTGGCGGAGGCCGCGGTCAGCGTCGGATAGGCCGCGACCGCGAGCGGTACCGCGAGCACCGCCCACGGCAGCAGGTACATGGTCTGGGCCAGGTTGTAGACCTGCGGCGAGCCGGTCGGGCCGCCGGTGACCCGGTTGAGGATGACCACCAGGGCGACCTGCTGGGCGGTGACGGTGACCGCGCCGGCCACCGCCAGCCCACCCACCTTGGCCCGGGCGTCGGCGGGGAAGGCGTAACCGGGCCGCCACCGCAGCCCGAGCCGTCGCATCGGGATGAGCAGCGACAGCGACAGCACCACCACGCCGAGGGTGGTGCCGCCGGAGAGGATCAGCTCACCGGCCCGGCTCACCTCGGCGACCGTGGCGCCCCGCCCCTGGGTGGCGCCGAAGGCCAGGTAGACCACGATCACGGTGAGGCTGGAGAGCATCGGCGCGAGGACCGGCCAGGCGAACCGCCGGTGCGCCTGGAGCACCCCGGTCAACACGATGCCGATGCCGTAGAGCGGCAGCTGCGGCGCGAAGACCCGGAGCATCCGCGCGCCGGCGGCCAGTTCCGCCGGTGAGCGCGCGTCGCTGATCAGCGAGATGACCGGGTCGGCGAGGAGCGCGACCAGCGCCGCGAGCGGGACCAGCAGGGTCACCGTCCAGGTCAGCAGCGCGCCGGTGGTGGTGGCCACCGCCCGGCGGTCGCCGGCCGCGACCGGTCCGGCCAGCAGCGGTACGACGAGGCTGGCCAGGGCGCCGCCGGCGACGATCTCGAAGATGATGTTCGGGACGGTGTTCGCGACCACGTACATGCCGCCGAGGTCGCTGCGCTCGACGACCCAGCTGAAGACGGCCGTCCGGCCGAAGCCGGCGAGCCGGCTGACCACCGTGAGGACGGCGATGAGGGCGGCCGCTCCGGCCACCCGGCCGGCGCCGGCGAGGGGTGCCGGTCTGGTCACGTCAGTCGGATCGCCGGCCCACCGCGTCGAGCTCACGCAGTACCGGGGTGCGCTGGATGACCTGGGTGAAGCTGACCTTCTCGCTGGCTGCGGTGAGCACGGTGAGCACGGCGAGGATCCCGGCCCGCCCGACCGGGCCGGTCCGCGCGGCCAGCGCCACGCCGAGCAGCGCGCCGATCGCGTTGGCGCCGCTGTCGCCGACCATCACCCGCTCGTCGAGGTCCTCGTCGAGCAGCCCGGAGGCCGCGCCGACGACGCCGGCGGCGATGCCGCCGTGCGGGCCGCGGGCCAGCGGGGCGCCGAGCAGCACGCCGGACTTCAAGGCCCGGCCGGGGCGCAGGTCGAGCAGGTTGAGCAGGTTGGCGGTGCCGGCGACCACGCCGGCGCCGAGCAGCACGTCGACGGTGCGCCCCAACGCGCCCTGGCGCTGCCGGCGGCGGTGCGCGGCGACCGTCGGGTCCGCGGCAAGCAGGGCAGCCGCGGCGACACCCGCGGCACCCACCCCGGCGACCTTGACCATGCCGGCGGTGACCCGGCCCTCGCGCAGCGCAGCGAGGTGCCCGGAGAAGCCCTTGGCGGCCTTCTGCTCGGGCCGGGCGCCGACCACGTCGTCGTAGAGGCCGACCGCGCCCGCGCCGAGCCCGGCGACCAGGGCCGCCGCCCCGGACGGGACGCTGGACGCGCCGAGCGCGCCGGCGGTGGACGCCCCGACGGCGAGCGCAGGCCCGGCCGCGAGGGTGACCGTACGGCCGCGGAAGTTGGTCCGCTGCAGCGCCGGCCCGACCGGCGCGGTCCGGATCTCGCGCAGCGCGTACCGGGCGGCGGCGGCGCCGGCAGCGGCGGCCAGCAGCCGGCCCAGCGCGCTCACGCGGGGCCGCCGGAGGGGACGGGCGGGCGGCTTCCGGTCACCGGGGTACGTGGTTCGCTCACTGGGGCAGTCTAGGCAGCAGCGAACCGGCGTTGTCGCCGACGCCGTACTGGCCGGCCTTCTTCTCGGTGAGCTGCTGCACCAGGGCGAGGCTGGTGACCAGTTGCCCCTGCACGGTGTTGGCGTTGTCGACGGTGGAGATGGTCTGGGCGAGCACCGGGTCGCCGCGCACGACGGCGACCAGGTTGCCCCCGGAGGAGCCGTTGCCGCCGACCACGATCGCGCCGGTGCGGTCGAACTGCTCGGCGACCTTCACCACCGACTCGTCCTTCTTGGCGGAGTCCTTGTCGACGTACGGCTGCCCGCTGACCACCACGACGGCCTCGGCCGGCCCGGTGACCCGGTCCTCGGCGGTCAGGTATCCGGCGTTGCTGTACGCGGCCAGCACCGCCTTGCGGTCGGCCTCGGTGACGGCGGGGGTGCCCTGGGCCCGGTCGAGCAGCACGCTGGCGAGCAGGGCGCTGGAGGTCTCCACCCCGTTGCCGTTGCCAGGCAGCGCGGAGGCGGGCGCGGAGGGCCGGGCGGCGGTCACCGCCAGCTCCATCAGGTTGGTGTTGTTGTCCGGGTTGATGAACTTGTCCTGCAGGTCGACCCGGCCGCTCACGTCGGCCCCGGCGAGCTGGAGCATCTTCAGCACGCCCTCGGTGTGCTCCCGGCCGGTGGGCGTGCTCAGCACCAGGACCCGCTTGCCGGCGAGCTTGCCCGGCAGGACGACCTGCGACATCTGGGCCGCGAACTCCTCCTCGAGCTCCAGCTCCTTCTGCATGTTGTTGACCGACTGGCGCATCTGCTGGTTGTCCTTGCGCAGCGCGTTGACGTTCTCCTTGAGCGAATCCGCCACCGGGCCGTTGAGGGCGGCGGTGCCCACCACCAGGCCGATGGCCAACGCCAGGAAGACCGCGGTCAGGGACACCACGTGGTACCGGAAGTTGATCACGCTTGCAGCCTCTTGATCGGTCGGGGGCTAGAAGAGCTGGCCGAGCTGGAACACGAAATTGTCCCACCACTCGGAGACCACGCCCAAATACGCCTTCCCGACGGTGGAGACCGCCACTGCGGAGGCCATCGCGGCGACCGCCGAGAGGACCAGCAGCAGCAGCGACGAACCGGAGATGCTCTGCCGATAGAGCCGGCTCACGCCCTTGGCGTCGACCAGCTTGCCGCCGACCTTGAGCCGGGTGAGGAAGGTCGAGGCCATGCCGCCGCGGCCCTTGTCGAGGAACTCCACCAGCGTGGCGTGGGTGCCGACGGCGACCAGCAGCGAGGCGCCCTTCTCGTCGGCGAGCAGCATGGCGAGGTCCTCGCTGGTGGCCGCGGCCGGGAAGGTGATCGCCGGCACACCCAGGCCCTCGACCCGGGCCAGGCCGGGCGCCCGGCCGTCCGGGTACGCGTGCACGATCACCTCGGCGCCGCAGCGCAGCACGTCGTCGGTGACCGAGTCCATGTCGCCGATGATCACGTCGGGCGTGTAGCCCGCCTCGACCAGCGCGTCCGCCCCGCCGTCCACGCCGATCAGCACCGGCTTGAACTCCCGGATGTACGGCCGCAGCACGTCCAGGTCGGCCTTGTAGTCGTAGCCGCGGACCACGATCAGGCAGTGCCGACCCTGCATCTGGGTCTGGATGTCCGGTACGCCCACCCCGTCGAGCAGCAGGTCGCGCTCCTGGCGGAGGTAGTCCATGGTGTTGGCGGCGAACGCCTCCAGCTGGACCGACAGGCCCTCCCGGGCGTCGGCCATCGCCTTGGCCACGGTCTCGGCGTCCTGCAGGTCGCCGTGCGCCACCGGCTCGTCGCCGACGAAGACGGTGTTGCCCTCGATCCGGATGGTGTCGCCCTCCCGGATCCGCTCGAAGACCCCTTCGCCCAGGTCGTCCAGGAGCGGGATGCCCGCGCCCACCAGCACCTCGGGCCCGAGGTTGGGGTAGCGGCCGGAGACCGACGGTTTGGCGTTGAGCACCGCGGCGACGCCGACGGCGACCAGCGAGTCGGCCGCGACCCGGTCCAGGTCGACGTGGTCGATGATCGCGATGTCACCGGGGCGGAGCCGGCCGGCCAGCCGCTTGGTCCGACGGTCCAGGCGCGCGGTGCCGAGGACTGAGCCCGGTTCCGCGTTCCGGATCCGGCGCAACGTGGGTAGACGCATCGTGACCATCCTGGCATGTGAGGCAGGCTTCTCTGTCGCGACATGCCTGAGCAGGGCCGCCTACCCAGGGAAGCACACCGGAGCGCAGGCTGGTGTGCTTGCGCTCACAATAGCGGCGGTCAGGGCCGCCTTTCCTTGGCCGCCACCGCCAGGAGTTCCTCCGCATGCGCGATACCCAGGTCGGAATCGGGCAAACCCGCGAGCATCCGGGCCAGCTCACGGGCCCGCTCGGTGTCCTCCACCACTCGCACCCCGCTGGTGGTGACCGCTCCCCCGGTGTCCTTCGCCACCACCAGGTGCCGGTCGGCGAAGGCGGCCACCTGCGGCAGGTGGGTGACCACCAGCACCTGGTGGCTGCGGGCCAGCCGGGCCAGCCGGCGGCCGATCTCCACCGCCGCCGTGCCGCCGACGCCGGCGTCCACCTCGTCGAAGACCAGCGTGGGCGGGCCGCCGGAGCCGGCGAAGACCACCTCGATGGCGAGCATCACCCGGGACAGCTCACCGCCGGAGGCGCCGCGCTGCAGCGGCAGCGAGGGGGCACCCGGGTGGGCGAGCAGCCGCAGCTCCACCTCGTCGGCGCCGTCCGGGCCGATGCCGGCCTCGGCGCCGTTGACGGTCAGGGTCGGCTCGGCCTTCCCGGCCGGCCGGGGCACCACCGCCACGTCGATCCGGGCGTGCGGCATGGCCAGCCCGGCCAGCTCGACGGTGACCTGCTGGGCGAAGCGGACCGCGGCCTCCTGTCGGGACGTCGACACCCGGCCGGCCAGGTCGGTTACCTCGCCGGCGAGCCGGGACGCGTCGCGGTCCAGCTCGTCGAGGAGCTCGTCGGAGGTGTCCAGGTCGGACAGTCGGGTGCGGGCCCGCTCGGCCCAGGCGATCACGCCGTCGACGTCGTCGGCGTACTTGCGGGTCAGCGCCCGCAGCGCGGCTCGGCGCTCGTGGAGAACCTGCAGCCGGGCCGGGTCGGCGTCCAGCGACGCCAGGTACGCCGACAGCTCGGCCGAGACGTCCCCGACCAGGGTCGCCGCCTCCTCCAGCCGGAGCGCCAGCTCGCCGAGGGCCGGATCGGTGCCGGCCTGCGCCTCGAGGGTGCGCCGGGCGGTGCCGAGCAGCGCCGTGGCGTCCGGGGTGTCGTCGGCCGCCTCCACCCCGCCGGCGACGCACTGGTGGGCCAGCTGCGCCGCGGTGCGCAGCCCCTCGGCGTGCTCCAGCCGCTGGGCCTCCGCCTTGAGCTCGTCGTCCTCGCCGGGCTGCGGGTCGACCCGGGTGATCTCGTCCAGTCCCAGCCGCAGCAGGTCGGCCTCCTGGTTGCGCTGCCGGGCGTTGCGCCGTCGGTCGGCCAGGTCGTCGACCACGTGCCGCCAGCGCGCGTACGCCTCGCGCAGCGCGTCGAGCAGCTTCTCGTGGTCGGGGCCGGCGAACCGGTCCAGCGCGGCCCGCTGCTCGGCCGGCCGCAGCAGCCGCAGCTGGTCGGACTGCCCGTGCACCGCCACCACCTGCTCGCCGACCTCGCCGAGCATCGACACCGGCATGCTCCGGCCGCCCAGGTGGGCCCGGGAGCGACCCTCCACGGTGACCGTGCGGCTCATCAGCAGCGAACCGTCCTCGTCGGGCTCGCCGCCGGCCTCCACGATCCGGGCGTGCACGGCCGCGGCGACCCGGCCGCCGAGGCGCAGCCGCCCCTCGACCACGGCCTTGCCCGGCTCGGCGCGGACCCGCCCGGCGTCGGCCCGGCCGCCGAAGAGCAGGCCGAGACCGGTCACCACCATGGTCTTGCCGGCACCGGTCTCGCCGGTGATGACGTTCATCCCGCCGGTCAACGGCAGCGTGGTGTCCTCGATAACGCCCAGTCCGGTGATGCGCAGCTCTTCCAGCACAGCACCCGACAGTAGACGCGGGGCCCGACAGTTGACCAGCCCGCGACGCCGCATCGGGGAACGCGGGCGGCGTACAGTCTTGCCCCGTGTTGCACGTGATCGGGCTGACCCCGGGCGAGGAGGAGCTCTACCGCTCCCTCGTCCAGCTCACCACGGCCCGGGTCGAGGAGCTGGTCGAGCGGCTGCGCCGGCCGCGCGCCGAGGTCGTCGCGGAGCTCGACGCCCTGCGCGGCAAGGGACTGGTGCTGCCGGCCGGGCCGGAGCCGGATGCGCCGCTGCGGCCGCTGGCACCCGACGTCCCGCTCGGCGAGGCGCTGCTGCGCCGGCAGGAGGCGTTGGAGACGGCCCGCGCGGCGGTCACCCAGCTGACCGAGGAGTACCGGGCCGGGATGCGGCGGCACGACGTCGACCACCTGGTGGAGGTGATCACCGGGGCGCGGGTGCTCCGCGAGCGCCTGCGGGACCTGCAGGACGGTGCCCGGGTCGAGGTGCTCTGGTTCTGCCGGGCCAACCCACTGGCCATGTCCGGCGAGGAGAACGTCGAGGAGTTCGACGCGCTGGCGCGCGGGGTGCGCTACCGGGCCATCTACGAACGCGAGATGCTCCTCGAACCGGGCGCGCTGGAGGACCTCGAGCGGGGCGTCCGCGCCGGAGAGCAGGCCCGGGTGCTGGACCGGCTGCCGGTGCGGCTGGCCATCGTCGACGGCCGGACGGCGATCTGCCCGCTGGTGCCGGACCGGGACGGCGGCGAGCCGACCGCCGCGGTGATCGGCCGCAGCCAGCTGCTCGACGCGCTGGTCGCCCTCTTCGAGAGCCACTGGCTGATGGCGACGCCGGTGCGCTCGTCCGCCCCGCCCGCCGACCGGGCGGGTGACGGCTACCGGCCGGACGCCGACGAGGCCCGGCTGCTCTCGCTCTTCGTGGCCGGCGTGCCGGACAAGTCCATCGCCTCCCAGCTCGGGGTGAGCCGCCGTACCGTGCAGCGTCGGCTGGCCGATTTGATGGCGGTCGCCGGCGTGGATACCCGGCCCGGGCTGGCCTTCCAGGCCGCCCGGCGGGGCTGGATCTGAGGCGACGGGGCGGGACGGCGCCACGGCCGTCCCGCCCCGCCCGCGTCAGCGCAGCCCGTACGCGTCGACCACGGTCTGGTCGACGGTGTTCCCGGCGCGGTCGCCGGCGTGCACCCGCAGCGACACCGCGCCGCGTCCGGCCGGCACGGTCGCGGTGAACTGCGTGCCCGAGCCGCGCACCGGCACGGTCCGCCAGTTGTGTCCGCCGTCGAACGACACCTCGACCCGCACCCCGACACCGGTCGGCGCCGGTACGCCGGCCGGCTGGCGCAGGGTCAGCCCCACCTTGTGCGGCTGGCCGCCGGGCACCTCGCCCCGCAGGTCCGCCGGGACCTGGTAGTCCACCTGCAGCAGCGACAGCGGCTGGGCGGCGTCACCGGTGGGCCGGGCCGAGGTGAACTGCCAGGCCGTCTCGGTACGCGTGGCCCACCGCCACTCGTCCGAGGAGCGCTGGGTGGTGATGTCCAGCCGGTACCGGGCCGCACCCGGGGTGGTCGGCACCGGTGCCCAGCCGCCGGAAAGGTCAGCGATCTGCTGCCCGTCCCGGCTCAGCCGGCGCTCGACGGTGTCCTGCTCCTCGCTGAACCCGGCCGGGCTGTAGTGGCCGTCGGCGTCGACGAACTCGGCCACCCGCAGGTCGAGGTTGTCCCCGGTACGCGTGGGCACCGCCACCCCGGGACCCGCCGGCACGGCCGGCCGGACCACCGGCGCGTACCAGGTCGCGGTGACCCGGTCGTCGGCGGCGTACTGCCGGGGCGGCTGGATGGCGCCCCCGAGCAGCCGGCCCCAGGACCATTGGAGCCGGTGCAGCATCCGCTGCTGCCACCAGTTGTCCCCGGCGCTGACGAACTCCTGCCGCACGGTGCCGGTACGCACCAGCCGCTTTTCGTCCAGCCAGGAGTACTCCTGCCAGGGCCGCCAGCCGAACCGCTGCTCGTCGGCCCAGTCGAACCCGCCGGTGTCGGCGTAGCGGGCGGTCACCTCGGCGGTGTTGTCCGCGGTCACCCGGTGCACGATGCGATCCGGGATCCGCCCCTTCGACACCTGCCACACGTCGTACAGGTAGGGGCTGTTCGGGGTCAGCGTCAGGTCCAGCGTCACGCGTCCGGCCTTCGCCGCCGCGATCATCCGCTGCCCGTCGTCGTACGCGACCACCATCGACGGGATCGGCAGGCGGTCCCCGTCGGGAGCCCAGTCCGTCCACGCGCTGAAATTCGCCGGGCGGACGATGAGCACCATCGCGGCGCCGGCCGCGGTGGCGTCGGCGACGACCTGGTCCTCTTCGGTGCGGTCGGGTCTGCCGAAGACCAGCGCGGCCGCACCCCGGACCCCGGCTTGGGACAGCTCGGCGGGGGTGCCGTCGCCCGCCCACACCAGCGGCAGCTTCCGCCGGCCGTCCGGAGCCGGCGACTGGCGCAGCAGGTTGATGTCCAGCGGACCGGAGACGTTGCTGACCGTGGCGTCCACCATCGGGGCGACCAGCTGCCAGCGGGAGGCGAACTCGAACTCGCCCTGGCGCACCGGCCGGGTCGGCGTGACGTTCACCTGCTGGATCGTGCTGAACTCCATCACGCCGTGGTCGACCTGCCGGCCGTTGCCGAAGATCCGGTGCTCGAAGAAGCTGATCACCGCCCGCTGCTCGGTCGGCTTCGGCGTCTCGATCCGCACCGGCGTGGCCTTGCGCGGGTCGAGCACCACGGTGAGGTCCCGGTCGACCATCAGCTCGGGATCGGTGACCAGGGTGAGCTGCTCGTCCAGCGGTGCGCCGTGATGGATCAGCCCCTCGAGCAGGTACGGGCCCTCCTCGACCTGCACCTGCACCTCGCCGGGGATCCAACCGAGCTGGTCCGACTCGGAGTGCTCGCCGAAGAGGGTGAACACCGTCGCCACGCCGAGCTGCCCGGCCATGTCCAGCGCGCGCAGGGTGACGGTGTGGATGGGGCCGCTGAGGGTGAGCCCGACGGCCGTACGTACCGCGACACCGTCCGCGCCGGTGGCCACCAGCCACCCTCCGTGCACCCCCCGGTCCAGCTTCGCCGGGTCGGCGTGCAGCGGGACGTTCACGCTGCCGCCGGCCGGCACGGTCACCTCCGTGCCGTCGAGCGACACCCCGTCCGGCTCGGCCGCATCGCGGTCCAGGTTGCGGAGCTCCAGGGCCAGCCGCACGGTCTGCGGGGACGACGTGCCGTTGGTGTACGTCACGGTCCGCTCCACCACCGCACCGCCGGTGTTCACCCGGCCGAAGTCGGCGGTGGCCGAGCCGTACACCCGCTGGCTCAGCGCGCGGGCCACGTCGACCCGGCCGCCGCCCTGCTCGAAGACGGTCAGCGCGGGGTTCGCCTTCGTCGTGCTGACCAGCGCGTCCTTGAGCTTCCCGGCGGTCCAGTCCGGGTGTTCCTGGGCGAGGATCGCCACCGCGCCGGCGACGTGCGGGGTCGCCATCGACGTCCCGGACGCCCGCGTGTACGCGTCGTCCACCGGCGTACCCATGGTGGTGCCGGCGGCGCGGGCGGCGACGATGCCGACGCCCGGCGCGGTGATCTCCGGCTTCAAACCGTTGTCGCCGAGCCGGGGGCCGCGGCTGGAGAACTCGGCCAGGTTGTCGTCGCGGTCCACCGCCCCGACGGTGAGCGCGGCGCTGGCCGCGCCCGGCGTGCCGACGGTACCCGGAGCGCCGTTGTTGCCGGCGGCGATCACGAAGAGTGTGCCGGTCTCGGCGGTGAGGTCGTTGACCGCCTGGCTCATCGGGTCGGTGCCGTCGGTGGCCGAGCCGCCGAGGCTCATGCTGACCACCTTCGCGCCGGAGCGGGCGGCCCACTCCATGCCCGCGATGATGTCCGAGCCGTAACCGCTGCCGTTGTTGTCGAGCACCTTGCCGATCAGCAGCTGCGCGCCGGGGGCGACGCCCTTGCGAAGCTCGTTGGAGGCGGCGCCGCTGCCGGCGATGGTGGAGGCCACGTGTGTGCCGTGGCCGTGGCCGTCCCGGGCGCTGCCGCTGCCGGTGAAGTCCTGCGCCTCGGCGATCCGGCCGGCCAGGTCGGGGTGGCCGGCGTCGACCCCGGTGTCGAGCACCGCGACCCGGACGCCGTTGCCGTCCCGGCCGGCCGCCCAGGCCGCCGGGGCGCCGATCTGCGGCACACTGTGCTCCAGATCCGCGTGGACCCGCCCGTCCAGCCAGACCCGGGCGATGCCGGCGCCGAGCCGGGGCGCGCCGGCGGTGGTCCGTGCCTCCGGCGCGCCGCGCAGCTTTGTCCACAGGCCGCCGAGGTCGCCCTTGCCGACCCGCAGCGCCGCGCCGTTGATGCTCTCCAGCGGCCGGGCGGCGGTGGCGCCCGCGAGCGGCCGCACCCGCCCGGCGGCCGGTTCCTGGTAGCGCACGATCAGCGGCAGCGCGCCCTGCGCGCCGTCGCCGTAGCCCTCGGCGACCAACTCCTCCACGTCGAACAGGTTGGAGTCGAGCACCCCGGCGGAGACGTACGGCACGACGTCGCTGGGCAGCACCCGCATCCGGCCGTCGGCCTCCACGGTGTGGAAGGTGATCCGCTCTCGGCCGGGGCCGGGGTGGACCGTGGCGGCGACCCGGCCGGGCGCGGCCTGGACCAGGTCGACCTGGTCGCCGGTGATCAGAGTGATGCGGGCGGGCGCGGCGCCCGGAGTGAACGCGGCCGGGCTCGGGCCGGCCGGC
This sequence comes from Micromonospora sp. DT47, assembly GCF_049844475.1. Lineage (NCBI taxonomy): Bacteria > Bacillati > Actinomycetota > Actinomycetes > Micromonosporales > Micromonosporaceae > Micromonospora > Micromonospora sp. DT47. The sequence goes on from NZ_JBNCLC010000006.1 coordinate 345,468, forward strand.
GGGGCGGGCGGGGCGGCGGACGCCGGTACGGCGAGTCCGACCACCATCGCGCCGACCGCGCCGGCGGCGAGCCAGCGTGGGTGCCAGTGCATGCGATGTGCTCCTCTTCTCAGACGGCCGGTCCCAAAAGATCGACCGATCGGAGTCTGCGACGGAGATCATCGATGGTCACTAGTTGCGGCCCGCCGCATCGGCGACATGTCGCCAGGTGGACAACGGACGGCCGGGGCCGGACCGCCGGATGTCCGGCGGGTTGCCCGGCGATAGCCGGGCCACGGGCCGGCACGTCAGCGGCGGCGGGTCGCCCCGCTGGTCAACGAGAGGGAACTGCCCGCCAGCCCTGCAAGGGGGCGGGTCCAAGCCGGTACCAGCGGGCGGCAGAACGCGCATGCGCGCCAGTCGGCGGCGGACGGTGCGGCGACCCGGCCGGCCCCCGAGTCACCGGCGGCTACCGCGCCAGCCCTGCACCGGCAGGTCGAACTTGGCGACCAGCCGGTCGGTGAACGGGCGGGCCGGAGCCGGACGACGCGCACCGGCAGCGCGCCCCGAACGGGTCCACCGTGATCGAGAAGGTGGAGGTCGGCGCGGTCACCAGCGGGCGGCTGAACAGCGCGTGCGCGCTGATCGGCACCAGCAGCAGGGCCTCCACCTCGGGCCAGACCACCGGCCCGCCGCCGGAGAACGCGTACGCGGTGGAGCCGGCGGGGGTCGCGCAGACCACCCCGTCGCAGCCGTACCGGAACAGCGGGCGGCCGTCCACGTCGACGAGCAGCCCCAGCATCTGGGCCCGCTCCCCCTTCTCCACGCTGATCTCGTTCAGCGCCCACGACTCGATCGTCGGGCCGCCCTCGAACTCGGCGGTCACGTCGAGGGTGAGCCGCTCGTCCACCGTGTAGTTGCGCCCGACGACGTCGCGTACCGCCAGGTCCAGATCGTCGATCTCCGCCTCGGCGAGGAACCGACCTTGCCGAGACGGAGATCACTGCCCCGGTCACCACCTGCCGGCCGCCGCAGCGACATGTCGCCAGGTCGACAGCGACGCTGCCAGCGCGGGTCGCCGACGGTGACCGTCAGCGGCGGCTGCCTCGCCAACCGTGCACGGGCAGGCCGAACTTGGCCACCAGCCGGTCGGTGAACGGCCGGGCCCGCAGCCGGACGATCCGGACCGGCAGCGCGCCCCGCCGCACGGTCACTCGGGCCCCCGGCGGAAGGTCGTAGACCCGCCGCCCGTCGCAGCAGAGCACGGCGAGGGTGGTGAACGGGTCGACGGTGATGGAGAAGGTGGAGGTCGGCGCGGTCACCAGCGGACGGCTGAACAGCGCGTGCGCGCTGATCGGCACCAGCAGCAGCGCCTCCACCTCCGGCCAGACCACCGGCCCGCCGCCCGAGAACGCGTACGCGGTGGAGCCGGTGGGGGTCGCGCAGACCACCCCGTCGCAGCCGTACCGGGACAGCGGGCGGCCGTCCACGTCGACGAGCAGCTCCAGCATCTGGGCCCGCTCGCCCTTCTCCACGCTGATCTCGTTCAGCGCCCAGGACTCGATGGTCGGGCCGCCGTCGAACTTTGCGGTCACGTCGAGCGTGAGCCGTTCGTCCACCGTGTAGTTGCGCCCGACGACGTCGCGCACCGCCAGGTCCAGATCGCCGATCTCCGCCTCGGCGAGGAAACCGACCTTGCCGAGGTTGATGCCGAGCAGCGGCGCCTTCGCCGGCCGGGCCAGCTCGGCGGCGCGCAGGAACGTGCCGTCCCCGCCGAGCGCGAAGACGATCTCGGTGCCCTCGGCCGCCTCCGGGCCGGTCACCGGCACCACGCCGGGCAGGTCCAGGTCGTCGGCCTCCTCGGCCACCACCCGTACCTCGAAGCCGGCGGCGATCAGGTCGGCGGCGACCGCGCGGGCGTGCTCGGTGCTGCGCCGCCGTCCGGTGTGCGTCACCAGCAGTGCGGTCCGGCTCACCGGGAGAACCGCCCGTCCGTGCCGGTCCCGCTCGCACAGTCGCTGACGCCCACCGGGTCCCGCCTCTCCGCCACGGTCGCGTGGCTCCGCCGCGCGACGCTCTCCGCGCTCACCCTGCCACCTCCTCGGTGGTCGCATCCGGCCCGTCCCCGAACGGCGCCAGGCCCTCCGGCCCGGCCGCCACCACGGTCCGGACCCGGTCCGGGTCGGCCGCCGGTGCGTCCCGGCGTAACCATACGAAGAACTCGACGTTGCCGCTCGGGCCGGGCAGCGGGCTGGCGGCCACGTCGGCCAGGCCGAGACCGAGGTCGGCCGCCGCGGCCGCCACGTCCAGCACCGCCTCGGCCCGCAGCGCCGGGTCACGGACCACGCCACCGGCGCCGACCCGCTCCCTGCCCACCTCGAACTGCGGCTTGACCATCAGTGCGAGGTCGCCGTCGGCCCGGGTGCAGCCGGCCAGCGCCGGCAGCACCAGGCGCAGCGAGATGAACGACAGGTCGGCCACGGTGAGGTCGACCTCGCCGCCGATCACGTCGGGGGTGAGGGTACGCACATTGGTCCGCTCGAAGACCCGCACCCGCTCGTCGATGCGCAGCGGCCAGGCGAGCTGGCCGTAGCCGACGTCCACGGCCACCACCTCGGCGGCGCCGGCGCGCAGCAGCACGTCGGTGAAGCCGCCGGTGGAGGCGCCGGCGTCGAGGCAGCGCCGGCCGGCGACGGTCAGCCCACCCGACGCGAAGACGGCGAGCGCCCCGGCCAGCTTGTGCCCGCCCCGGGAGACGTACTCGGCGGTGGGGTCCTCGCCGGTGACCAGCAGCGGATCGGCCGGGTCGACCATCGCGGCGGCCTTGCGCGCCGGCACCCCGCGCAGCAGGACCCGGCCGGCCTCCACCAGCGCGGCGGCCTGCTCCCGGGAGCGGGCCAGTCCGCGACGGACGAGTTCGGCGTCGAGCCGGGTACGACGTGCCATGGGTGGTTCTCCGGTCGGTTCAGGCCTGGTCGATGGTGGCGAGGGTCTCCCGCAGCGTCTGGTAGGCCGCCTCGTACTGGGCGATCTGGTCCGCCGGGGTAAGCCCCTCAGCGTTGATCATCGCCTGGACGGCGGCGTCGACCGCCGGGTGGTGGGCCTCCTCGACGTCCACGTCCGACCCCGGGCGCGGCGGACCCGGTCGGGGGCCGGGCGGCGGGCCGGGGCGTGCCCCCGAGGGCGGACCCGGTTGCGCGCCGGGCGGCGGGCCGGGACGGAACGGGCCGGTCACGACGCACTCCGGCCGCTGGCGGGCGTCATTCCGCGCCGCCGGTGGTCCGCTTGCGCGGGGCGTCCTTCTTCGCCGGCCGGGCTGCCGGAACGACGTCCTCGCCGGCCGTGGTGCTCACCGCCGCCGGCGGCTTCTTCGCGATGGACTTCTTGGCCACGGCCTTCTTCGCCACCGCCTTGGTCGAGGCAGGGGCCGACGCGTCAGCGCGGGAGGCATCCGCACCGGACCCGTCGCCCGTGGACGGACCCGTCACGGCACCGCCGGCCGGGGACGTACCGGGGGCGGAGACGCCGGCGGCGGGCGTGCCCGGGAGGAACCCACCGCCCTTGGCCTCACGGAGGTGGCGTTCCAGCTCGTGCACCCGGCGGGTCAGCTCGGCGACCTCGTCGGCGGTGGCGAGCCCCACCGCGCCGAGCGCCCGGTCCACCTCGAAGCGGACCAGCTTGGTCAACGCCTCCCGGTTGGCCGCGCTCGTGGAGAGGAGTTCCTCGGCGAGGGCCTGGATCTGCGCGGCGGTGGCGCCGCCGGTGCCGACCAGTCGCCGCACGGCGTCCTGGGCCCTCTTCCGGGGCGCCTCCGTCAGGCCCATGGCCAGCTCGAGGTAGGCGCGCCACGCGTCCTGCATGCCTGAGTCCTTCCGTGGAGCGGGGGGTGTGCGGGTCTCACGCTACCGGCGTCCCGCGCGGCCCATTGGGGTACGGTGCCGGGGAACGGCGTGGCGGACGGTGAGGAGACGATGTGGCCAGCGTGGACGAGTGCCGGCAGGCGTTGCAGGACCTGGCCGCCCGGCTGGACCGGCACGCCGACGTGCAGGACCGGATCGATCTGGACCGCACCCTGGCCTGCCGGATCACCGACCTGGAGACGGCGTTCCACGGCCGGATCGCCGGCGGCCGGCTGGTCGACCTGACCGACGGCGACGACCCCAAGGCCAAGATCGCGCTGGTCACCAAGAGCGACGACCTGGTCGCGCTGGTGCACGGCCAACTCGACGTCACCAAGGCGGTCGCCTCCCGCCGGGTGTCCATCAAGGCGAACCCGTTCGACCTGATGAAGCTCCGCAAGCTGCTCTGAGCGACCTCCCCGGGGGCGCCGCCGAGCCTGGTGGATCAGGCCGTCAGGCCGAGCGCCGCGAGCGCCCGCTCCGCCTCCGGCGAGGCCGGCCGCACCTGCGGCTCGGCCGACGCCGCCGACCAGGCGGCCGCGCAGAGCGCCGCCAGGGCGTCCAGCGGCCGTCCGGCGCCGCGCAGCTCCAGCCCGCCGTCGACCACCGCCGCGGACCATCCGCCGGCCTCCGGCCGGCCCGGCACCGGGACCACCGCCGCCGGGTCGAAGAGCCCGGCCAGGTCCGTCGAGACGTACGTCGGTCGCCGTCCCTCGGGGGCGGCCAGCAGCTCGGGTACGTCGCTGACGCCGGTCAGCACCAGCAGGCTGTCCAGCCCAGCGCGGCGCGCGCCCTCGATGTCGGTGTCCAGCCGGTCGCCGACCACCAGGGTCCGGCCCTCGCCGGCCCGCCGGGCGGCGGTGGCGAACAGGGCCGGTTCCGGCTTGCCGACCACCATGTCCGGCTCCCGCTCCAGCGCGTGCCGCAGCGCGGCCACCAGGGAGCCGTTGCCGGGCAGCGGGCCGCGCCCGCTGGGCAGGGTCCGGTCGGTGTTGGTGGCGACCCAGGTCGCCCCGGCCCGGATGGCGACCGACGCCTCGGCCAGGTCCACCCAGCCCACCTGCGGCCCGTACCCCTGCACCACGGCGGCGGGCGACTCGTCGGCCCGGGCCACCGGGGTGAGCCCGACGGCGCGGATCTCGGCGCGCAGCGCCTCCGCCCCGACGACCAGCACCGCGGCCCCGGCCGGCAGCCGGTCCCGCAGCAGCTCGGCCGCGGCCGCCGCGGAGGTGAGCACCTCCTGCGGCTCGGCCGGTACGCCCATCCCGCTGAGCAGGTCGGCGACCTCGCTGGAGCGGCGTGACGCGTTGTTGGTCGCGAACGCCACCGCCCGGCCGTCGGCGCGCAGCCGGCCGACGGCGTCGACCGCGCCGGGGATCGGCCGGTCGATCAGGTAGATCACCCCGTCCAGGTCGAAGACGACCAGGGCGTACCCGTCGACCAGCCGGTCCCCGGCGACCTCGGTCATCGCTGGTCCGACTCCGACTCCGACTCCGACTCGGCCGCGGGCTGGTCGGTCCCGGTCGGCGCCTCCCCGGCGTCCGCCGTGCCGTCGCCCGGAGCCCGGCCGTTCAGCCCGGCGGTCTCCGGCGCGAGGTCGGACGCGGACGGGTCGACGGCCTCGTCGTCGGTGAGCCCGTCGTCGGTGAGCCCGTCCGCGTCAAGGTCGTCGTCGTCCTCGTCCTGGTCCAGGTCGTCGTCCTGGTCGCCGTCGAGGTCGTCGCCATCGAGGTCGTCGTCGGCGAGGTCGTCGTCGGCGGCTGCCGTCGTCAGGTCGGCGTCCGGCAGGGCCGGCACGGCGCCGGGAGCGCCCGGGCCGGTGGCGATCTCCTCGGCCGGCTCGTCGTCCTCCTCGTCGCCCTCGATCACCACACCGTCGAGTTCGAGCAGCCGTTCCGCGGCGTCGGTCTCACCCTCGGCGTCGGAGTCGGCGGCACGGGAGAACCACTCCCGGGCCTCCTCGCGGCGGCCCACCGCGAGCAGCGCGTCGGCGAACGCGTAGCGCAGCCGCGCCGTCCACGGCTCGGCCGATTCGGTGGTCAGCTCGCGGACCTGGAGCATCGCCACCGCGGCGTCCTTCTGCCCCAGGTCGCCCCGGGCGCCGGCCGCCACGATCAGCAGCTCGATGGCGACCGCCTGGTCGAGCTTGTCCCGGTCGGCGCCGCGGAACAGGTCAATCGCCCGCTCCGGGCGGCCCAGCGCGCGCTCGCAGTCGGCGAGCACGGCCAGGTGGCTCTGCAGGCCGGACATCCGGTGGTACGTGCGCAGCTCGGCGATGGCCGTCTGCCACTCCCCCGCGTGGTACGCGGCCAGTCCGACCGCCTCACGCACCGCGGAGATCCGGGAGGCCAGCCGGCGGGCCGCCATCGCATGGGCGAGCGCCTCGGCCGGGTCCTCGTCGATCAGCTGGCCGGTCGCGACCAGGTGCCGGGCGACGGTCTCCGCCACCGGCTTGGCGAGCGAGAGCAGCTCGGCGCGGACGGCCGTGTCCAGGTCGCTCGCGGAGATCTCGTCCGGCAGCGCCGGCGCGGCCGTACGACCACCCTCGACCTCGTCCCGCCGTTCCCGGTCGGCGCCGTAGCCTCCCTCACGACGCCGGTCGTCGGAGCCCTGACGGTCGTCGCGACGTGGCCGGTCGCCGTATCCGCCACGCTCGCCGCCCCGGTCCGACCGCGCCCGGTCGCCGCCCTCGCGACGGTCCCCGCCACGGAAGCCGCCCTCGCGGCGCTCGCCACCACGGACGCCACCTTCACGGCGCTCGCCGCCGCGGAAGCCACCCTCACGCGGGGCCTCACCGTCGCGGCGGAAACCGCCCTCACGACGGTCGCCACCACGGACGCCACCTTCACGCGGGGCCTCGCCGTCGCGACGGAAGCCGCCCTCGCGGCGCTCGCCACCACGGACGCCACCTTCACGGCGCTCGCCACCGGCGAAGCCACCCTCACGACGGTCCCCGCCGCGGAAGCCACCCTCACGACGCTCGCTACCAAGGACGCCACCCTCGCGGCGCTCGCCACCGGCGAAGCCGCCCTCGCGGCGCTCGCCACCACGGACGCCACCCTCACGGCGCTCGCCACCGGCGAAGCCACCCTCGCGACGGTCCCCGCCGCGGAAGCCACCCTCACGGCGCTCGCCACCACGGACGCCACCCTTTTGGGAGTCGCCACCGCGGAAGCCACCCTCACGGGAGTCGCCACCGCGGAAGCCGCCTTCGCGGCGCTCGCCGGCACGGGAACCGGCGTCGCCGTCCCGGCGGAAGCCACCCTCACGACGGTCACCACCACGGAAGCCACCCTCACGGCGTTCACCGCCGCGGAAGCCGCCCTCACGGGAGTCGCCACCACGGAAGCCACCTTCGCGGCGCTCGCCGCCACGGAAGCCACCCTCACGGGAGTCGCCACCGCGGAAGCCGCCCGGGCGGGAGTCGCCGTCGCGGGAACCGCCCTCACGACGGTCTCCGCCCCGGAAGCCGCC